>CAXUHL010000008.1:0-28285 GCA_964250745.1 uncultured Acidobacteriaceae bacterium | reverse complement strand
CTGCAGTTCCACCTGGCGGCCCCGCTCACGGTGCAGCCGGTCCCATTTGCCGAGGCCGCCCGGCTGGCCGCCTCCGCGCCCACGCCGCCGCAGCCCGTGCTCCGGGCGCGCCCCGCGTACGTGGCTGCCCCTTACCCCTATGGCTACTACGTCCGGCCCTATCCGTATCCGGTCCGTGCTTACCCTTACGGCTACTACGGGCGCTAATGACGTCGGAAGCGGCCTCAGAACGGCTTTTGCGGCGTCGGCAGTCTCGTGAGCCCCATTTGCGGCGAGTCTCATCCGGCGCTCTAAAGAGGTTTCCCAAAATGGGCCGACGCGCCGCCCGTTTCCCGTTTTGGCAAACGGCCGCACGCGCGGCACGCGACAAAGATTGGCGCTGCCCCTTAGGCCGGTATCATCTGCCTATGCCTCCTGTTCTGGTCGAAGCCCCTCCGGTGACCCAACCCTCGCTGCTGACGCGCCGCGCGTTTCTCGGCTCCGGCGCGGCCGCAGCAGCGGGCCTGGCCTTGTACGCGGGCGAGCACGGCCGCCACCAGCTCGAGCTCGAACGGCGCACCATCCGCATCGCCCGCCTGCCCGAAGCCTTCGCCGGCTTCCGCATCGTGCAGATCTCCGACATCCACCTGGCCGAGTACACCGAGCCCGGCTTCGTCCAGGAAGCCGTCCGCCGCATCAACGCGCTTCGGCCCGACCTGGTCCTCATCACCGGCGACTACATCTGCATGGGGCCGATCAACCATCGCAGCGCGGAAAAGTACATCCCGCTCGCCGCCGAGCTGCTCGGCGCGCTCCAGTGTCCGCACCGCTACGGCGTGCTCGGCAACCATGACTGGATGGTCAACGGCGACATGATCGTCGACCACATGCGCGCGGCCGGTATCCCCATCCTGCACAATGCCAGCTTGCCCATCGAGCGGGGCGGCGCGCGCATTTGGGTCGCCGGCATCATGGACGCGCTCAGCTGGGAGTCCGACGTGGCGGCGTCCATGCCCAGGCACGCCGCCGCCGGCGAGCCGGTGATCCTGATGGCGCACGAGCCGGACATCCTCCCGGCCGTCGCCCGGCTCGACCGCGTCGACCTGATGCTTTCCGGGCACACCCACGGCGGCCAAGTCCGCATCCCGTTTCTGCCCCCGCTCATGCTGCCGCCGCTCGGCCAGCGGTTTGTGGAGGGCCATTTCCGCATGGGCCGCACGCAGCTCTACGTCAACCGCGGCATCGGCGCGGTGGGGCTGCCGTTCCGGTTCCGCTGCCCTTCGGAGATCACGGAGCTCACGCTCCAGCCGGCTTGAAGCAGTTCCCTGCAATGGACAGGGCCGAGCTGCCGTGAACGTGGCTTTTCCAGCGGGAAAAGCCGCATCGGGATGTTCTCCGCGCTTCAGGGCATCAGGGAGACTGCTTTGAGAGTCCGTATACTGGTGGCTGCAAAGGGCCCAAAACGACGCCATGATCCGCTTCCTCCAAAAAGACAGCCGCGCCATCAAGGCGATTTTTCTCGTTATCATTTCGGTCGCAATCGTCACCATGGTCATCACGCTGGTGCCGGGCATCTTCCAGCCCGCGATGGACTCGAACAACTACGCGACGATCCGGGGCGGCAATCCGTTCACGCGCATCTTCGGCGCGTCGACAGACATTACCAACCAGGATGTGCAGGCGACCGCGCAGCGCATGATCCAGCGCCAGGGCTGGCCTGCCGCGGCGCTGCCTTTCGTCGTTCCCCAGGCGGGCAAGGCGCTCATTCAGCAGGCGGTCATGATCAACGAGGCCAACCGGCTCGGCCTTCAGGTCTCCGACGACGCGGTGCGCAAGTTCCTCCACACCGGCCCCATCGGCGCGGCGCTGTTCCCGGGCGGCAACTACATCGGCGACCAGCGCTACGCCGAGCTGATTCAGGATAACTTTGGAATCTCGCGCGAAAAGTTCGAGGCCGAGATCAAGAAGGAGCTCGAAGAAGCGCGCCTGCGCGACCTGATCACGGGCGGGGTCGGGGTGACCGATGCCCAGGTCCGCTCGCAGTACATCGACGCGGCGACCAAGATCAAGTTCACCTATGCCGAGCTGAGCGCTGACGCGATCGGCAAAACCATCAACCCGACCGACGCGCAGCTGCAGGAGTTCTTCAAGTCGCACGCCGCGCTCTACGCGACCGCGATCCCGGAAACCCGCAAGCTGCGCTATCTCGTCTTTACCACGGAAAACCTGCCCGGCGGCATCGCGCCTGTGACCGACGCGGAAGAGCAGAGCTACTACAACGCGCACCAGGCCGACTACAAGGTCGACGAGCAGGTGCGGGTACGCCACATCCTCGTCAAGGCCGCGACACCCGCCGAGGACGCGGCGGCCAAGGCCAAGGCGCAGGGCATCCTCGACCGGCTGCACAAGGGCGGGGACTTCGCGGCGCTGGCCAAGGCAAACTCCGACGACCCGGGTTCGAAGGCGGCGGGCGGCGAACTCGGGTTCATCAAGCGCGGCACCACGGTCCCACCGTTCGAGCAGGCTTCGTTCTCGCTTCAGCCCGGCCAAACCTCCGACCTGGTCAAGTCCCAATTCGGGTACCACATCATCCAGGTCGAGGAGAAGCAGACCGCCCACACCCGGCCCTTCGCCGAGGTCAAGCCGCAGATCCTGGCCGCGCTGACCCAGCAAAAGGAGCAGGGCGCGCAGCAGGCCTACGCGAACCAGCTCGCGGCCGAGGCGAAAAAGACCGGCCTGCAGGCTACCGCAGCGGCCCACCATCTCCAGATTCAGGCCACGGATTACCTGGCCCAGGACGCGGTCGCGCCCGGCGTGGCCGACGCCTCCAAGCTGCTCACGGCGGCCTTCACGGCAAGCAAAGGCGCTGCGCCGCAAGCCACGAGCACCGGGGACGGCTCTGCGGTCTTCCAGGTCGACGACATCCGGGCTGCCCACGCGCCCGAGTTCGCCGCCTACCGCGACCATATCTTGTCCGACTACCGGGCCCAGCAGACCCCCGTGCTGCTGGAGCAGAGGACCACGCAGCTGGCCGACAAGGCGCGCGCTCTCAACGACCTGGCCAAGGCCGCTGCCGAGCTCGGCGCGACCGTGAAGACCAGCGACCTGGTCGGACGGCAGGCGCAGGTGCCCGACATCGGCGCGCTCGCGACGGCCGCACCCCAGCTGTTTTCCCTCAAGCCCGGCCAGCTGAGCGGCCCCATTCGCGGCACGGCCACCGGCGCGGTTGCCCGCATCGACGACCGGCAAGAGCCTGCCCCGGCGGACATCGCCCAGAACCTGCCCCGCGCGAAGGAGGCGTTCCTCGACCAGAGCCGCGAGGAAGCCTTCGCGGTTTTCGTGTCAAACCTGACCGAGCAGTACCAGAAGCAGGGGCGGGTCGCCGTGAGCAAGCAGGCGAGCGCCATGCCATCGCTGCCCGGGCAGCCGGGGAGTTAGCAGCAAGGGCCTGAACACCGCAGTTGGCGTGCGCAGCGCGATTCTGTTTACGGGAAAGCTGCGCGCAGAATATTCGCCGATGTCATTAAAGAGAATGCAAACTAAGCGGTAAACATCAATCCCTTAATGTACTGCGGAAACGGTCGTTTCTGATTACCGCTTCCGAAAAGCTGATTTCTCGTTCTTGTTAGGCTTGTGCTTAGTGACGACTTCAAGTCAATGGCGTTTGCGCGTGCGACCGGGATAATGAATGCGGATTTCACTGCGCATCAGCACGTAGATTACGGCTGCAGCGCAGACGGCAGGCCAGCCGCAATCGGAAATCAAGCTTCCCAGGACAGTCATCGATTCTTTCCTCCATAGACTAGATATCACGTTGGTGATTCTGGTTTGTGACGCAACGCCTTCATTACCCCTCCGGATAGGCTCCTTTGTAATACTTGGCCTGCGCCTGACGCGCACGGTCAGGATTGCTCTCCCGCCATCGCCGACTCTTGGTGCGTTTGCGGCAAGGTTCACTGCAGTACTGCCTCCGCCAGGTGGTGCGCTCGAAGACCGCATTACATCCGAGACAGATGCCGCGCCCTGTTGCCGACGCGTCACATTGCCACAGCGCAGGCCCTCGTTCCGCGACGAGCGTAAACAACTCATCCAGTCGGTACTTTTCGTGAAGGGTCTTATAGGCTTCTGGCGAGGGATTGTTCAGCAGCTCCAGGCCTCTTTCAGTGAGGTTGAAATCGGGCGTGCGGAGCGGAAACGCTTTGCCTTCGTTCCGCGCTTCCTTGAAGCGTGCCAAGCTCAAACGCCAGTCGATGCTTCCGAGAGTGGTCTCGGTGAAGTTCTTGGTCTCCCAGCCTCGAAAAAAGATCTCGACACTGTAGCCCTGCTCAATTTGAGCTTTGAAAGGCTGCGCTAAAAAAATGCGCGCCATCTCATCGCTGTATCTGATCTCATGAAGAGCTTTACGCCAGTCTAAGCGTAGTCGAGGTTTAAGTTCAGCGTCCGATCGCACTGCGAAATAGTCTCGGTTTCGCAGCCATTCCGCATATTGTCTCCGGGCATTTGCCTTATGTCCCTCTAGCTGTTCGACTGGCACGGGGCAAAAGCCATCGTCCATCCTAACGATGTCGTCTGCAAAAAACTGGCTCATCTCGCGGGTACGCCGACGCCAGCTTTCGTAGTCGTCAACCTCCATGGTGTCGTAGGCGAAATCATCGACGCAAAGTGTCTCAAGAAACTCATTCCATTCGCCAAAGATATGCTGCAGTTCGGCATCGCTGTAACGACCGTGCGCCTGTAGTTGTTTTCCTAGGCGCGCTTGCTCCTCGGTGTACAGCAAAAAGCCTCCACGACCGGCGCTGTCTTTCCAGCGCCGCAGCAACCCGCCGGTGATCATTGCGCCCAACTCGGACCGCGTTATCCCGTGCGACTCGACGGCATAAGCTAACCAATCATCCTGCAGCTCTCCGCAGATTTGGGGATCGAACAGCCGGAATTGCAAGGGCGTTTCCATGTCGAAGCCCGGCGCGTGAAGCAAGTTGAAGGGGTTTGTCCGCTCGATCTCCTGCTTAGCGCTCGCCTCGGTATGATCCAACCTAGTCATGTCTAGACAATAGCCGCACTCGACATCTACCGAAACGGTCTTCAAATGACCGCTCCGCCGCTCTGGCGATGCTGTCACAGACCGTCAACCACGTGAGCTCGGGAAGGCTAATGGGTGTTTTATTCAGAGCCAAGTACAGACCGCCCCGTGCGGGCCAGATCGACGACCGTGCGCGCCACCAGGTCCGCATCGTGGCGCAGCACGCCTCCCTCCGCCGCGAAGGCACCCGCGACGCACCGGATGCCCATGGCTTCTATCCGCGCAACGTCGGCGGCGATGACCTCCGCGCCCTCGGCGGCGTAGCGCCCGCGGATCGCTTCGGAGACCGGCGCGGTGTTGACCAGGGCGTAGTCCAGGAAGGGCGCGCTCGCGTGCGCGTACATGCGCTCAATATGCTGCGAGGCCGAGAGGTGCAGGCTCTCGTTGCCCTGGGTCATGAGATTGCAGACGTAAACCCGAACGGCGCGCGCGCGGGCGAGCGCCTCCGGGATGCCGTCCACCAGCAGGTTGGTGATCACGCTGGTGTAGAGCGACCCCGGCCCCAGCATGATCAGGTCGGCCTCGGCGATGGCGGCGAGCGTCTCCGGAAGGGGCGCGACCCGCGCCGGTTCGAGCGCTTCCCCCGGCCCCCGCGTGCGCGCCGCCTCCAGAACCAGTTCCACGATCCGCGCCCGGCTGCCGGTGATCTCGGTTTCGCCGCGCACCAGCTCGCCCGTGTCCATGCGCGCCGCCAGGGTCACGTTGGTATTGGTCGCCGGGTAGATGCGCCCGCGGGTGGCCAGCACTTCGCCGGCCAGTTTGACGGCTTGGGCAAAGTCCCCGGTCATCTCCTGCAAGGCTGCGACAAAGAGGTTGCCGAACGCATGGCCTTCGAGCTCACCGCCCGAGCGGAACCGGTGCCGGAACAGCCGGGACAGTAGTTGCTCGTCCTCGCTGAGGGCGACCATGCAGTTGCGCAGGTCGCCGGGGGGCAGCATGCCGAAGTCCTTGCGCAAGCGGCCGGAGGAGCCGCCGTCGTCGGTCACGGTCACTACCGCGGTCAGCTCGCCGATCGCGCCTTCCTGCCCGGCCGACGCGGTAAAGTGCTTGAGGCCGCGCAGCAAAGTCGAAAGCCCCGTGCCGCCACCCATCGCGACCACCCGCAGAGGGGCCGTGTCCGTTGCCGCAGCCAATGCGTTAGATCGCTTCCGGGTACAGCAGTTCGGTGAAACGCGGGTCGTCGGCCATCTGCCGGAAGTCCCCGTCGCTGCGCGCCGTGATGCGGTTGAAGGGCCGCAGCTCGATCGCCCGCTGGAGGTGGTGGAGGCAACCCTCGGCGTGGCCGGTCATGCCGTGCAGGGTAGCCAGGCCGTAGTGCGCGTAATCCGCGGCGTCGTCCTGCTCCACGATCGCGGTCAGGTGGTCGCGAGCTTCCTCATAGTCGTTGTTGCCGATACACACCATCGCGTAGTCGTACTGCTCGATGGCGCTGTGGAACTCGAGCCGGCGTTCCCGCTCCTCGAGCTGCCGCTCGCAAGCCTGCCGGTGGACCCGCGCTCGCTCGCGCACCTCCGGCGGTGCCGCTCCGTCGATCCTGCTAAAGCCGTCGAGCGCTTCGGAGAAGTTGCCCATCTGCATCTCCTGCACGGCGGTACCGTACAGCTCCAAGGCTTCGGTCTGCGCGTTGGTGTGGAAGGGATGGATCTTGGCGGCAAGCGTTTTCGGTTGGGTCAGGGTCTTGGCCATGCAGCCAGTCTCTCCGGGAGCGGTTACGGGCGGCTCCGCGCGCGCGGCACCTGTCCACGCGGTCGAGTCACTCAGTTGCTCAGTTTTATACCGGCGTGCGCCCGCTCAGGTCAAATTACTTCGGTTCCCGTACAGGGCCGGATTGAGCTCCGGATCGTTGTACATCTTGAGCTGCCGGTAAAGTTTGAAGCCGCGCTCCCCGGCGAGCACGCCCGCCCACAAACGGTCCAGTGCCGCCCGCAAGTCCTGCCGCTGCTCCTCAAGCACCAGGAGCCGCGCCCGGTTGCGTTCCGCGTGGCCGGGAGGCGCGCCCGCGCGGTCCATTTCCTCGCGAGTGTGAAAGAGTTTTAGCGCCAGGATCGACAGGCGGTCCACCATCAGGCCCGGAGTTTCCGAGTGCGGCTCCGCCCCCGCCCGGGGCAGGCCCAGCGGCGCGAGCATGTGCAGAAGGAGCCGGTCGATCTGTTCGGCCAAGTCGTTGCGGCGCTGGTTCACCCGGTCGATCGCCCGCTTGGCCGCGGCGATCTCCGCGTCGACGGCTTCGGCCGCGCGTGCCCGGTCCTCCAGGTGCCACAGCTCGAAGTTGGCCCGGTGCTGGGCCAGCACGGCCTGCTCGAGCGCACCCTCCGCCGGCGGCCCGGACCTGTCGTTCTCGTGCCACAATCGTGTGGCCTGGTCCTGCAGTGTCGGGAGTGCCGGGAGCGTCGGGATGGGCGGCAGGGGCGGGGGTGTCATCAGCGCGGTGTCCCACGTAGAATAAGGCGGCCCCGCCATCAAGGCCAAGCCCGTACCGGAAGAGGACCGCAGTGCCCGTCGAATCCGCAGCCCCGCACCGCCGCTGGAACCCGTTGCGCCGCTCCTGGGTCCTGGTTTCCCCGCAGCGCACCGACCGGCCCTGGCAGGGCGAGGTGGGCGCGGCCGGGGCGTTTTCCGGCGTGCACTTCGACCCCAAGTGCTACCTGTGCCCCGGCAACGCCCGCGCGGGCGGCGCGCAAACCCCGGTCTACGAGCACGTGTACGCCTTCGACAACGACTACCCGGCGATCCTGCCCTCCGCGCCGGAGATCGCTCCCGGCGAACCCCTGCTGCACGCCGAAGCAGAGCACGGCCGCTGCCGCGTGCTTTGCTTCCACCCCGATCACTCGTTGACCCTGCCCCGCATGGACCAGGCCGGTGTGGAGCGGGTGGTCGAGGCCTGGGTGCAGGAGGAAACCGCCCTTCGCGCCGACCCTTCGATCCGCTACGTGCAAATCTTCGAGAACCGCGGGGCCATGATGGGCGCGAGCAACCCGCACCCGCACTGCCAGATATGGGCGACCGCGCACGTGCCCGACGAGCCGGCCGCCGAGGCCGCCGCCCAGGCCGGCTACTTTGCAGAGCACGGGCGGCCCATGCTGGCCGACTATGTCGCGCTCGAAGCGCGCGAGGGGGCGCGCATCGTGTGCGAGAACGAGCATTTTCTGGCTGTGGTTCCCTGGTGGGCCGTGTGGCCGTTCGAGGTGCTGGTGCTGCCGCGCCGGCCGGCCGGCAGCTTGCCGGAGTTCACGGCCGGTCAGCGCGCCGGGCTCGCAGACATTCTGCGCCAGGTGACGACGCGCTACGACAATCTGTTCGAGACGAGCTTTCCATACACGATGGGTTTCCACGGCGCGCCCTCGGACGGCGCGGAGCATCCGGGCTTCCTGTGGCACGCGCACTTTTACCCGCCGCTGCTGCGCTCGGCCACGGTTAAGAAGTTCATGGTCGGGTTCGAAATGCTGGGCATGCCGCAGCGCGACATTACCGCGGAGTCGGCTGCGGCGCGGCTGCGGGCGGTGTCCGCGACGCATTTCACGCTCACGAAATCCGCCGAATCGCCGATACGATGAACAAGCCCACACTTGCCATGCGAACGACCCTGACCCTAGCCCTCGCCCTGCTCGCCGCCGCGCCCGCCGCGCATGCCGTGTTCCAGCCCGTGACCTGCCGCAATTCGTTTACACCGGAGCAGGAGATCGCCGAAGGGCAGAAAGCCGCCGCGCAGATCTACCGGCAGCAGCCGGTCCTTCCGGAGAACGACCCGATCACGCGCTACGTCCAGAACCTCGGCGCGCGTCTGGCCGGCTTTGCTCCGCTCGCCCCGGGCGTGACCAGGCAGTGGCCGTTCACCTTCCACGTGGTCGCGAGCGATGAGATCAACGCCTTCGCGCTGCCCGGCGGGTCCATCTTCGTGAACCTGGCCACAGTGCAGGCGGCCGACACCGAGGCGCAGCTGGCCGGCGTGATGGCGCACGAGATCTCGCACGTGGTCATGCGCCACTCCACCTGCAACCTGGGTCGCCAGCAGACCAAGAGCCTGCTGTACGGGCTTGGCGCGGTCGGCTCGGCCATCCTGCTGGGCAACGGGGCCGCGGGCCAACTTGCGCAGCAGGGCATCGGTTTCGGGCAGAACCTGGACTTCCTCCACATGTCGCGCGGCGATGAATCGCAGGCCGACCTGCTCGGCACCAACATCCTGTACAACGCCGGGTACGACCCGCGCGGCCTGCCGCAATTCTTTGAGACGCTCCAGGCCAAGTACGGCGGGGGCGGCGCGCAGTTTCTGTCCGACCATCCGAATCCCGGCAACCGCACCCCGCCCGTAACCCCACCCAGCCCGACGCGGCCCCGGCGCGATAAGCCCACTGCCCCCTCCGCCGCGTCCAAGCGCGCCCACGCGCTGGCCGCCGGGCGCAAGGCGCTCACGTCGAAGGAGATCCAGGCCGGGGCCTGGCGCGCGACCGGCCAGTTCGCCACCGGGCCGGGAAACAACGGCGGCGTCGTCCCGGCGGCCGCCGGCGTAGGCGGTCAGGCGAGCGCAAGTCCGGCCGCCGCGCCATTGTCCAGAGCGCAGCTCGGCCTGGACGGCACGATGGCGTGGGTCCAGGGCACGGGCTTTACGGTGAGCGCCCCGGCGAGCTGGACGCGGCAGGGGGGCAGCAACGGCGCGCTGACGCTGGCCCCGCGGGGCGGCGCGGGCGCCTGGGGTGTCTCCTACGGCGTGCTCATCGACCGCGCCGAGCAGTCGGGCACGCTGCGCGCCACCACGGACGCGCTTGTAAACCAGCTGACGAACGGCAGCACCGGCCTGCAGGCGGCGGGCACCCCGGCGAGCTTCCAAGTCGCGGGCCGCCCGGCCTACACCGTGGGGCTGCGCGGCCCTTCGCCGATTACCGCGAACGGCACCGCGCTGCCCGAGCGCGACCAGCTCATCACGGTGTCCCGCCCGGACGGCGGCGTCAGCTACCTGGTCTTCGTCGCGCCGGACCGCGACTACCCGGCGCTGAAGCCGACCTTCGACGCGATGCTGGGCAGCTTCAGCCCGCGCTGATCCGGCAGTCTCACGGCGCGGTCCGGATCCCGCGCTGCCCCGGCCGGGACATCGACGGCGGCGCGTCTTCCGGTGCCGCGCCCCATACTTCGTTCGGTTCCGGCCCCATGGTCAGCACCAGCTCGCCCCCGTTTGCAATGTCCGCGTGGGCGAACCATGGCTTCGTCCACGGCTTGCCGTCGAGTGTCGCGGACTGGATATACACGTTCGCCTCCGAGTTATTCTTCGCCGTCACCGTGAACGTCTTGCCGTTGCCCATGTGTATCGCGGCACGGCTGAACAGCGGGCTGCCCAGGATGTAGTCCGGGCTCGACGGGTCGACCGTGTAGAAGCCCATTGCGCTCAACACGTACCAGGACGCGGTGGAGCCCTGGTCGTCCATGCCCGGGAAGCCGTAGCCGGAAGCGTCGCTGCCGTACATCTCCCGCAGGATCCGGCGCACCAGCGCCTGGGTCTTCCAGGGCTGCCCGGCCCAGTCGTAGTAGTAAGGCGCCTGCTGGTCGGGCTGGTTGCCCTGCACATACTCACCCACCATGCCGGTGCAGTCGCGGCACACGCCCTTGGGCGCGTACGGGGTCGAGAAGAATGCGTCCAGCTTGCGCGCGAAGGCTTCTCGCCCGCCCAGCTCGTCGATCAGGCCCTGCACGTCGTAGGGCGTCAGCCACAGCGTCGACCAGCCGGAAGCCTCCTTCATCATGAAGTTGTAGTAGGGCTCGCCGGGGTCGAACGGGCTGATCCACTTGCCGTCGGCGGTCCTGCCGCGCACGAACCCGACCGAGGGGTCGTACACGTTTCGGTAATTCTCGGCCCGGTGAAGAAACATGGCCGCGTCATCGGTCTTGCCCAGCTTTTGCGCGTATCGCGCCATGGCGTAGTCGTCCCAGCTGTACTCGAGCGTGGTGGCCGCGCCGGCCTTGCCGTCGGCGTAAGGCGGGCTCGGGTTGCCGGGCGGGATCACGTCCGCGATCCAGCCCTGGCGCATGTACTCGGCCAGATAATGGCGCGGGCCTGCGGGATCCACGGCATTCTTGCGCAGGTACTCGTACGTCCCGGCCCAGTCGAAGGCGAGCCCGCGCTCCCAGTCGCCCAGGTACATGAAGACGGCATTGTCCCCGTGGAACGATGTGCCCATGTACCCCCGTTCCCGCGCATCGTCGAGCTGCGAGCGCAGGATCGCGGTCTTCACCTCCGGTTCGAGCAGGGTCAGCAGCACGATCTGGTTGCGGCCCGTATCCCAGAACGGCACCTCCGTGTAGCGGTCGTGGGCAGCAGGCTTGCCGTCGGGCAGCGGCTCGCCCTGGCGCGCGACGAGGCGCGGCGAGTCGAACGAGTGATACAGGCAGGAGTAAAACAGCATGCGCTCCTTGTCCGTGCCGCCTTCCACCTCGATCGTGTCGAGCTTCGCCGCCCAGGCCCTTTCCGCCTGCGCGCGCACCCGTTCAAAGTGCCAACCGGGGTTCTCTTCCCGCAGCCGCGCGGCGGCTTGCTCGTAGCTTGCGCCGCGCGCGATCTTGACCAGTATCTGCTCGCCGGCCTTCGTCGAGAAATTGAGGTACGCCCCCGCGTTCGCGCCGGACATGGAGCGCACGCCGCCTTGCACGTCCTTGCCGCCCAGGAGCGAGCCGCGGGCGGGCCACTGCGCGGGCGGTTCCTCTTTGTATGCGCCGAAGGACTGGAAAGGCCGGGAAAACTCGGCGACGAAGTAGTCCCGGGTAGTGCCGCGCCGGCCGCCGCCCGGCATAGCCCCGCGCACCGTCGAGTCGCCGACGATCTCGACCGTCCCGCCGCCGCGGTCGGTGTCGAGCAGGATGTGCGCGGCCTCCGTCGCGGGAAAGGTGAACCGGTACAGGCCGGTCCTGGCCGTCGCCGTCATCGCCGCCTCGACCTTGAAGTCGTCCAGGAAGACGCTGTAGAAGCCCGGTGAGGCGGTTTCGCGCTTCTTGTCGTAGATCGAAGGCGTGCGCTGGGGAGGGGGTGCCCAGTCGCCGACCACGGGCATCAGCACCGGCCCGTCGCCGCCGCCGTAGCCGCCGTAGGAGAAGCCGAAGATGCCGCGGTTGGGGTAGTAGTAGGTGGCCGGGACGCCCGCGACGTACTCGAGCGGGAGGTTCGCGTTGACCGGCGCCATCTCCACCGGGCTGTGCGGCAGCTTCGCCCCCGGCGAGGTAAAGCCGGAGTACAGCTGCTCGCCCGGCGGCGGCGCGTTGCCGATCAGCTCGCGCCGGTCGAGCGGGGCGGTGCCGACGAGCGGGTTGGCATAGTCGACGGGACGCTTGCCGGCGTTTTGAGCCAAGCAGGGAAGTGTAAGCAGCAGCGCGGCGGCACAGCCGAGGCGGCACAAGAGCACGGGGGCAAACCTCCTGGAATGAGGAGTACCCCTCCGTTGTACAGGAGATGGGCCTGGGCCGGTGCGCATGCGCAGGCTTCTCGGTCGAAGTACCGCCAACGAAGAAAACCTCTCGCGACGAGAGGTTTTGTGTCTTGTTTCGGCTTCTGGTGAGCTCGCTGGGGATCGAACCCAGGACCCACGCATTAAAAGTGCGTTGCTCTACCAACTGAGCTACGAGCTCTCACCACTTTCAAACTTAGCATAGGCTCAGCCCCGGCGGTCCCGCTCCTTGCGCATCGGCACCACCTGCACTGTGGTGTCGCGCATTTCGTTCAGGAAGTCGTTGATGACCGAGCCGCGGAGCAGAAGGTCCCACCGGGACCGGGCCGTCTGCCCGAAAACCACGTGCGAAATCGACTCGCGCTTGGCGAATTCGATCAGGGCCCGGCCCACGCTCTTGTCCTCGAGCGTGACGATGTGCGCGCCCAGGCTTTTCGCCATGCGCCGGTACTCTTCCAGACGGTGCAGGGCATTGGCGTCTTCCGGCCCGTGGCCGCGCGCGCCATGCACGTAGACCGCATACCAGTTGGTCGCGAGGCGGCCGGCAATGCGCGAACCGGTCCGGATGAGCCGCTCGGTGCCCTGGCGGTGGCTCAGGCACACCATGACCTTTTCGGGCACCGGGGCCTGCTCCAGGCCCTGCGCCCGCCGGTACTCGGACGCCGCGGCGCTCACCTGTTCGGCGGTGGTCCGGAGAGCAAGCTCCCGCAGAAGGGTCAAATTGCCCTTGCGGAAGAAGTTCGCCAGCGACTGCTCCACCTTGTCCGCGCGGTAGATCTTGCCCTCGCGCAGACGCTTGCGCAGCTCGTCGACCGAGATGTCGACGTTGACCACCTCGTCGGCCCGGCGAAGGAAGCTGTCCGGCACGGTCTCCCGCACCTGCACCCGCGCGGAGCGGGCCACCGCGTCCACCAGCGTTTCCAGGTGCTGCACGTTGACCGCGGTCTCGACGTCGATGCCCGCGTCCAGCAGCTCCAAGACGTCCTCATAACGCTTGCGGTTGCGCGAGCCCGGCACGTTGGTGTGCGGTAGTTCGTCGACCAGCACCGTATCCGGCCGCCGCGCCAGGATGGCTTCGAGGTCCATCTCCTCGAGCTGCACGGTTCGGTACTGGATCTTTTTGGGCGGCACCGACTCCAGACCCGCGACCAGCTCCAGGGTCTCCTTGCGCCCGTGCGCCTCGATGAAGCCCAGCACCACATCCACGCCGGCGGCCTTTAACTGGTGCGCATGCTCCAGCATGGAGTAGGTCTTGCCTACTCCCGGCGCCGCGCCGATATACACGCGCAAACGCGCCGCGGGTGTTTCGTCGACGACCGGCTTCTTCAGCTCCGCCATGGGCTAGCCGGCCTCGACCGGGTGCCGCGTTTCCGCGAGCACCGCCGCCGGGAGCGCGAAGGTGAAGGTCGTGCCCGCACCCACCCGGCTTTCCACCTGGATGGACCCGCCCTGCGCCTCCACCAGCCTGCGCACCAGCGCCAGGCCCAGCCCCGTACCCTCGGCCGAGCCCGAGGTGAACCGCCCGAAGATCGTGTCCAGGCGCTCCGGCTCGATGCCCTTGCCGGTGTCCTGGACGCTGAAGCGCACGGTGTCCTTGCCTTCGTCCGCCCGCAGGCGAACGTAGCCGCCGCTCGGCGTGTACTGGAGCGCGTTGCTGAGCAGGTTTTCAAAGATGGACCGCAGCGCCCGGCGGTCCGCCTGCACGCGCTGGAGGTCCGGGTAGGCTTCCACCTCGACCGTGAGCCCGCGCGTGTCCGCCTCGACGCGCACGGAGGCCTGCGCCTCGCGCAGCAGGTCCAGGGGCCGGATCGATTCGAGCTTGAGCGTGCGCCGCCCGGTGTCCAGCTCCGCCACGGCGAACAGGTCCGCCATCAGGTCGTCCATGCGCTGCGCCTCGCCCTGCGCGCCCTCCACCACATCGGCCTGCAGCGGCTTCAGCTCGCCCGCGTAGCCGCGTGCCAGCGCATGGATGGCGACGCGCAGTTTCTCGAGCGGGTCGCGCAACTTGGCTGAGGCCACAGACAGGAACCGCGTTTTGAACCGGTCCAGCGCCTGCAGCTCCGTCACGTCTTCGAGCACCGTTACCGCGCCCAGGAGGTGCCCCTCGTTGTCGCGCATCGGCGTCGTGCGCAGGCGGTAATTGCTCTCCTTCGCGCCCAGCCGCAGCGGGGCGACCGCCGGTTCGCCCTCGCCGCCGACTGTGCGCTGAAAGGCGACGGCCGTCCCGATCGCCTGGAGAATCTGCTCGCCGCCCGGAGTGGTTTTCAGCGCGCCCCGGTCCGCGCCTTCGCCCAGCAAGCCCTTCGCCGCTTTGTTCAGCTTCAGGATCTGCCCGCGCCCGTCGGTCACGATGACCGGCTCGAACAGGGACTGCACGACCGCGTCCGACATCTGGAGTTCCATCTCGCGGCGGCCGGTCTCGGTTTCGCGCAGGTCGCGCAGGCGAATGGCCATGCGGTTGAACTCGGTGGCGAGCGTGCCCAGCTCGTCGTTGCGCGCCCAATCGATGCGCCCCTGGAGGTCGCCCTGCCCCATGCGCCGCGCCGCGCGGGCCGCCTGGCGCAGGGGCTGCGTGGTCCAGATCAGGGTCAGCACCAGCACCGCCGCGCCGGTCAGCAGGCTGGTGATGCAGGCACCGATCAATTTGGCGCTGAGCGTTTCTCGCCGGAGGTCGAGGTCGGCCCGCAGGCGGTCGCGCCGGTTGTAGAGCGCGACGAGCTTGGAGGAGAGCGCCGCGTCGACCGGCTCCAGCGCCCTGGCCGCGCCCACGCGCGCATTGAAGTCCGGGGAAGGCCGCCGCAGACGCGCCAGGACCAGCGAGTGCGCCGCGGTTTCGGCGTCGATGCGGGGCACTCCCGGCCCGTCCTGCTCGATGTCGCGCAGAGCCTCGACGGCGGTACGGAACCTTTGCTCGGTGCGCTCGCTTTGCTGGTGAATGTCGAGCTCGCGCGGGGCCGGCTGCGCCCCGGCGAGCGAGGCGGACGCGGGCGGCTCGTTTTCGCCGGACGGCAGGTGCAGCAGCGACCGCTCGACTAAAACCTGCTCGCGGCCCAGCGAGGCTCGGGCCGCGGCCAGCGCGCCCACGGCGTGGTCCATGCGCTTTTGCTCGCCGCCCAGCGCGCTGAGCGAAACGAAGGAGGACCGCACCAGCAGCGTCAAGCCGGCAAGCAGCGCCAGCAGCAGGAGCCCGCCCAGCAAAAATCTTTGAAAAATGGTTAGCATCCCGGTTCGGTAAGGCTCATTCTATGGCAGTCTTCCTGAAGGTGTGGAGGGCCAAGCCGCTGTAGACGCCGCTGAAGAGACTTTCCATGCTTCACTGCATCAGGAAGCTGCCCAAGGCCACGGTCCGGCTCGCGCGTTCCTTATCGGCCTGCGGCGTCCTCGCTTTTTCCCGTTTCGGAACCGTTCCCGACGCGGCACACGAAGATGCCGCCTTGCCGGTAGGGGCAGGCGAGACCGGGGACTGCCCGCTCGAGGACGACCCAGTCCACGCCGGTTTGCCGGTGAAGCCGCGCGAAAGCGGCCTCGTCGAAGCGGCCCCACCCGGCCAATGCCCGCTCGTCGCGCGCCCATTCCTCGCTCAGCTCGGGAAACATCGTCGCCACGCCGCTGTCCTTGTAGAAGTCGGCCAGGCGGCCCCGCTCGGCAACCGCGCGGAAGCCGTGTTCATCCTCGCCGGACAGCTCCAGGTAGCGCGGGTCGAGCGCGAAAAATGCGTCTTTCGGCGTGTTGGCCCGGACCCAGTAAAAGGCCGCGAGCCAGCGGTTCGCGCCCGCGCGGCCGGGCAGCTCGATGTGTGGGCTCGCCGGGTAGAGTGCGAGATTGAGCGCGCACATGCCCGCGGCCAGCGGCACGAAAAAGGCAGCCCGGCGCCACGGTCGCGTGCCGAGCACATGCTCGGCGAGCAGGCCGCCCAGGATCAGGAAAAGAAAGATATAGATCAGGTCGAAGGAGCGCATGGGCTGCAGGCGCTGAAGGCTGTCGAAGCGCGGGCTGGCCGCGAGGACGAGCCAGAACGCCGTGGACACGGCCCCAAACGCGACCAGCGCCGCGCACACGCGCCTGCCCGTCGCGCTCAGGCCGCGCAGATTGAAGCGGGCGCAGGCAAGAAGCATCGCGAGCGGGATCACGACGCCCAGATACTCCCACCAGCGCCACAGGGAAGCGAAGAAGAAGGTGCGGGAGTAGAGCAGGTCGTGGTAAGTGCCGGTCGCGGGCTGGAGCGAAAAGCTCTTGAGCAGCGGGGCGGCCGCGGCACGGACCGGCGCGTTGCGCAGGGGGAGCAGGAGAAAGCCGATCAGCCCTACCGTGTAGACGACCATCTGCGGGTGCACATACGCCGTGAGCAGCAGCCATGGGAGGGCGGCCCAACGCTCGCCGCGCAGCACGGCGGCCACGGCGAGCAGCGAAAACGGGGTCGAGAACGAGCGCGCCGTGAGGTACGGATCCGCGATGACCAAGGCTGTGCCGGCGACCGGTACCGACAGCGTGAACGCCAGCGCGGCGGTCGCGCCCCACGCGGCGCGCGGACTGGTAAACAGCGTCGAAGCCAGGCGCCAACCCGCGTAGACGAGCAGGAACACGCCCAGCAGGTGCCACAAAAGAATCGCCGGGTCGGCCGCAAGGTGCAGCAGCCGCGCGAAGTGGCCGACAACCCACGACAGATGCCCGTAGCGGGCGTGCGCCAGGAAGAACTCCGCGCGCGCCGGGTACAGCGCCGGGTCGACGATTTGCTTGATGGCCGGCGTGTAGATTTCCGCGTCGTCGGTGCCCAGGTGATAGCCCTGAACCAGCACCGCGGCCACGGCCAGCGTGAGCACTCCAAAAAACGGCCGCGAAAGGGAAGCGTCCTGGCTCAAAACTCACCCTGCGAGGCGCGGCCTCGCAGCGCCGGCGCGGCGATAGGCGGCAGGGGTGGCGCGGCGCACAGCCTGCGGTCCGGGTCGTCGCGCAAGATCGGGGGGTCGGCCAGCTTCCAAAGCTTGAGCCGGGAAAGCATCGCGGTCTCGAGCACGCCGGCCCCGTACACCAGGCTGCGCCGGAGATCGATGGACGAGGCCTCGGGGAAGTATTTCGCCGGACAGGAAAGCTCGCCAACCCGGAATCCGAAATGGAAAGACTGAATGAGCATTTGATTGTCGAAGACGAAGTCGTCGGAGCAGGCGTGCAATGGCAAACGCTCCAGCACGTCCCGGCTCCAGGCGCGGTAGCCGGTGTGGTATTCGGAGAGCTTCTGGCCGGCGAGCAGATTTTCAAGTGCCGTCAGGATGCGGTTTGACGCGTACTTCCAGCGCGGCATACCGCCCGAGCACGCGCCGCCGCCCAGGATGCGCGAGCCCAGCACCACGTCGAACTCACCATAAGCAATCATGGCGGACATGGCCGAAACCAGACGCGGGGTGTACTGGTAATCAGGATGCAGCATCACGACGATGTCCGCGCCGCGGGCCAGGGCAGCCCGGTAGCAGGTCTTCTGGTTGCCCCCGTAGCCGCGGTTGGTGTCGTGACGGATGGTGTGGAGGCCCAGTTCCCAGGCCAGGTCCGCGGTACCGTCGGAGCTCGCATCGTCGGTCAGGATCACGTCGTCCACGATCTCGCGGGGAATCTCGTCGACCGTCCGCTCGAGGGTGCGCCTTGCGTTGTAGGCAGGCAGGACAACGGTAACGCGGCGGCCGTTCAGCATTCTTGGGGGAGCTCCTTTGGGGTAGCGCGACTCTGGCTGCAAGCGGCTTCATCCAGGCTTTCAAGGCTCGCTTTGCGGCGGGTCTCATCCGGGGCGACCCCGGATCCGCTGGTTGTTTGGACAGCTTCAGTCTCGACGAACAAAACCGGCACAAGTTGCAATCCGGCTTGGACACGAGCGGAAAAACTCCGGGGTCACCCGCGTTGGTAGCGGCTCAGGACATCGTCGAGCGTCACCATGCCTTCGAGCGTACCCTTGGCCGCCCGGTTGCTCACCGGCAGCAGCGGCCAGCGCGACAGGTGTTTGAGCGCGGTGTCGAGCGGCAGGTCGGGGAAGAGCAGGGGGGTGCGCTCGGAGGGCAGAACCTGCTCCAGGCGGCAGTCCTCGGCCTGCTCCTGTTCGAGCTTGCCCAGCTCCTCGGCGCGGAGCACGTAGCAGGTGCCGTCGGCCATGCGGACCACCATCGCGCCTTCGTCCGGGTGGAGCGAGAGCTCGACCGAGGCCGCCTTGAGCGTTTCCGCCCCGCCCAGCACGGGCGCGCGCAGGGGGCGCAGGGCGTCCTCGAGGTGCAGCCCCACCTCCTCGCGCTGCTCCTCCATCGAAGGCAGGTCGAGGCCGTCCTGGTGGGTGAACAGCTCGAAGATGGGCGTGGGCTGCAGCTGCCGCGAGATGAGGTAGGCGATGGTGTTGGCCAGGATGACCGGCAGGATGATGGAGTAGTTACCGCTCGTCTCGAGCACCATGAACACCGAGGTGAGCGGCGCGCGCAGGAACCCGGCGAAGAGCACCCCCATGCCGACCAGCGCGTAGGAGCCCACCGCGGCCGAACTGTTGGGCAGCAGCGTGTGGGCCACCGTGCCCACCGCCGCGCCCAGCATGGTGCCGGTGAACAAAGTGGGCGCGAACATGCCGCCGGGCGTGCCGCTCGAGAAGGAAAGCGTGGTGGCCAGCACCTTGGCACCCACCAGCGCGAGCAGGAAGCCCCAGGTGTACTGGCCGTGCAGGGCCTGGTCCATGGCCTCGTAGCCCGGCCCCATGACCTGGGGAAAGCCCAGGTAGCCGATGAGACCCACGAGCAGCCCCGCCGCCGCCGGCTGGAACAGCTGCGCGCGGTCCGGCATGGCGCGCAGCCGCGGCCGCAGCGTGGCCAGCGCCTTCGCAAAAACAAATGCCGACAAGCCGCCCAGCACGCCCAGAACGGCGTAGGCGGTCAGCTCGCGGGGGTCGCGCAGCGTGACCGAGGGGATGCGGAACATGGGCGCGGAGCCCCAGAAGATGCGCGCCACCGAGACCGCCGCGATGGCCGCGAGCACCACCGAGCCCAGCACCGCCGCCGACCAGTAGCCGATGACCTCTTCGATGACGAACAGGATGGCCGAGATGGGCGCGTTGAACGCCGCGGCGAGGCCCGCCGCCGCGCCGATGGGGGCGAACAGCCGCAGCGAGCGCCGCGATAAGCGCAGCTTGCGCGCCACGATCGAGGCCACCCCCGCGCCTATCTGGAGCGAGGGGTCCTCGGGCCCGAGCGAGTGGCCGCAGCCGATCGCGATGGCCGACCCGATGAACTTGCCGGTGACCGTCTTGAAGGAGATATAGCCGTTGTAGATGTAGAGCGCGGCCTTGGTCTGGTTGACGCCCGAGCCGCGCGCGCCGGGGAACACCCACCGGACCAGCGCCGCCACCACGAGCCCGGCCAGCACGGGCGCGACGATCAGGCGGGGCTGGCGCGCGTGCGGGGCCGAGCCCAGGGCGATGAGCTTGATCCACTCGATCGCGACCCGGAACGAAACCACCAGCAGGCCGGACAGCACGCCGATGAAGATAGAGAGCACCAGAAAGAGGCGCTCTTCCCGCTTGGGCGCGATCTCCTCCAGGCTGAAGCGCCGCGACTCGGGGTCGAACGAGGTCTGATCGCCCTCGGAGATGGGCGGCTGCGCGGGCAGGGCAGGTGGTTCCACCAGGGGAGGCTCGGTCATCCCTGCGCCTCCACCTGCGCCGGAGCCTGGGCGATGCGCATCAGCAGCTCGGCCTCGCCCGCGGGCGCGCCGCAGGAGGAAGCGGTCGCCCGCTCGGTCTCGTAGGCCAGCTGCAGGACGTTCTCGGCAAAGCCGGGATCGCGCTGGAGCGCCTGCGCCAGGGCCGCGCCGGCCGGCAGAACGGTCCAGCGCGCGGCCAGGTTGCCCAGGGGGTCGGCCGGTAAAGCAGGCTGCGCCACCACGGGCTGGTCCTGCTGTTGCCTGGGCGCGAGCGGGTTGAGCTGCTGGAGGTGGGCGGCCAGGGCGGACAGGGCGGCCAGCGCGGTGGTGCGGGTGTCCGGGGCTGGGATCGCGACCAGTGGAGCGCCGGCCTGGGCGGAGGGCGGCTCGGGCTTCTGCGTTTCGGCACCCAGCGGGCAGCCCAGCAGCCGCTGCTCGGCCATCTGCGCGATGCGCCCGATCCGGCGCGCCCGCTCGGCGTTGGGCAGCGTCACCGACGGATACAGCGCGAGCACCGCGTTGGCCTCCCGCAACTCTTCTCGCGCGCCGTCGCGTACCTGCGGCTCCTGCCGGGCGAATCCGGGTTCGGCCACGGCCTGCTCGAGCAGGGAGCGGGTCTGCGCGTAGCGGCCCAGGCCTCGGGCCGCCCGGGCCTCGCCCAGCAGGGCGTCCAAACGCGTCGCCCGGTGCCCGGCGGCCTTGCGGTACACGTCTAAGGCATCCGCGCCGCCGTTGGCCTGCTCCAAAAGCCCTCCGACTTCGAGCTGCAGGGGATAGTTTTCCGGCCCGTTGCCGGAGGTGATGAGCAGGAGGTTGCGCGCTTCCGCGTCGCGGCCCCGCGCGATCAGGTAGCGGGCCAGCTCGAGGCGGATCGCGCGCCGCCGGGTAAAGGCGTCTCCATTCCACGTCCCGTCGATCGAGGCCTGGTAGTGGTCCACCGCCGCGTTCGGGTCCCCTGTGCGCGCGCTCAAACGCGCCATCTGGAGGTTGATTTCGCCCGAGCCGGGCTCGCTTTCGAGCAGCGTGGTGAAGTAGACCTGCGCTTCCTGCGTGCGTCCGGCCGCGGCAAGGGCTTTAGCCAGCTCGATCTGCAGGCCCCGGTCGTCGGGCGCGTAGGCCAGGGCGGAGCGCAGCTCCTCGACCGCCACCAGCGGGCGGCCCGCGGCCATCGCCGCCTCTCCCCGGTGCCGCCAGCGCACCTGGAGCATGAGCTTGTGCGCGGTAAAGGAGTGGAACAGGGCCCAGGTCACGAAGGACAGGGCGACCGCGATCGCGAACAGCGTGCCCAGCGCCGCGGTGTCGAGCAGATATACCCTCGACCGCTCCCGCCGTTCCTCGCCTGTCAGCTTCCTCTTGAGCCCGGGCACGCGGCCTCCCCACTTCGCTTTACTGTAAACGCGCGCGAGCGCGGCCGCATCCCACGTTCTCTATGGCGGCCACGGTCTGGAAGGGCTATATCTCGTTCGGGTTGATCTCGGTGCCGGTGCGCATGTTCGTCGCGGCGCGCGAAGAGCACATCGGCTTCAACCAAATTCACAAGACCTGCGGGACGCGGCTCAAGCAGCAGCTCTACTGCCCCAACGAGAACGTGGTCGTGGGCCGCGACGAGATCGAGAAAGGCTACCCCGCCGGGGACGGGACCTACGTGATGATCCGCCCGGACGAGCTCAAGGCGCTCGAAGCCGAGTCGTCGGAAACCATGGCGATCCAGCAATTCGTCGAGCTGGACGAGGTGGACCCGATCTACTACGAGACCTCGTACTACACCGTCGCGGAGGAGCCCGGCCGCCGTGCTTACGCGCTCATGATGCAGGCCATGCACAAGCTAAAGCTGGGCGCGGTGGCCAAGCTCACCCTGCACCAGAGGGAGCAGGTCGTGCTGATCCGGCCTTACGAGCACGGTTTGATCCTGCACACGCTCTATTATCCGGAAGAGGTCCGCGAGATCCCCGAGTACGGCGACCAGGCCCCGCTCGAGCTCCAGGACGCGGAGGTGAAGCTGGCCGAGCAGTTCATGGGCGCCTTGCGCAAGCCCTTCCACCCGGATGCCTTCCACAATGCGTACCAGGAGCGCGTGGAGCACCTGATCGAGACCAAGGCCGCCGGGGATGCGGATCCTGAGCCGCCGAAAAAGCCCAAGCCCATGGCCCCGGTCATCAACCTGATGGACGCGCTCAGGGCCTCGCTCGCGCAAAAGCAGGGCAACGCGGCGCCACCGGCGGAAAAGCCTTCCATCGCCGCGAAGAAGGCAGCGGCCAAAACCGCGCCAAAGCGCCGCCGCGCGGGCTGAAGAGGAGAGCGAACCATGGCGAATGTCGTGGATGCGATGACCGCGCGCCTGCTGGCGGACGCGGGGATTTCGGAAGGCATGCGGGTGCTCGACGTGGGCTGCGGCCCCGGCGACGTGACGCGGATGGCGGCCAGGCTGGCCGGGGCGTCCGGGCGCGTGGTCGGGCTCGATCGGAACCCGTCGATGCTGCGCCTGGCCGAGCAGCGCGTGCTCGAGGCGAACCTCTCGAATGTGTTTTTTCGCGAGGGCGATTTGGAAGGGATGGAGCAGGGAGAGGAGTTCGACGCGGTCGTGGGGCGGCGCGTGCTCCTGTACCAGCCCGACCCCGTGGGGGCGGTGCGGGGCTTGCTCCGCGCGCTGCGCCCCGGCGGGCTCGCCGTCTTCCAGGAGCACGACGCGGCCCCGGTTCCCGAATGGCGCAAGCCCCTGCCGCTGCACCAGCGCGTCCACGGGTGGATGTGGGAGATGCTCCGGCGCGAGGGGGCGAACATGCACATGGGCTACGACCTGCCCCGGGTCCTCGCCGAGGCGGGGTTGCTGCTCGAGCACGTTCGCGCCGAAGGCATCGTGCAGACTCCGGAGATCGCCTATCCGACGCACGAGATCGTCCGCGCGGTCCTGCCCCGGATCGTGAAGGAGGGCATCGCGTCTGAGGAGGAGGTCGACGCGGCGACCCTCGGCGAACGGCTCCGGGCGGAGCGGGCCGCCGCGAAAGCGACGTATGTGGGTGAGACGGTTTTCGGTGCCTGGGGGCGCAAGCTGCTCGAGGGTTGACGGGCGCTAGTCGCGCGGCAAGACCCCGGCTGAGAAGTAAGCACTGCCGCCTGCCTCCGTCACTACTTCCGGCAGGCCGGGCGTGCGGGTCAGGACTTCCATCCGGCCGCCCGTGAGCAGCACCGTGTCCTCGACCTTGCCGCCCCGGCAGCTCGGGTTCCACGCGAAGGCCTGCGCCGTCTGGACGACCTCCGTGCCTTCAGGCGCGGCAACCCACTCGCGCTCGAGATAGCCGCAGGCTCCGCCCTGGTGATGCATCTGCTCCTCGCCCGGGAACCCGGCCGCGGCGTAAGCCTCCGCCGCGACCCGGAACAGCCCCGCCGAGGTCGCACCCGCGCGGGTCGCGTGCAGCAGCGCCGCATTGACTCGGGCCGCGGCATCGAAACCCTCTACCAGCGCCGGCGGCATGGGCCCGAAGTGGACGAAGCGGGTCAGCGACACGACCAGCCCCCATCGGCGCGCGCACAGGTTTAGCATGCCGAAGCGCTCGAGCCGGGCCCCGCGCGCCGCCGCGTGCTTGTACCGGAGGATGCGGTCGTCTACCCCCATCAGCAGCACGGATGGGAAAATGCCCCGGCTCAGGAGCCGCTCCGCCATCCAGCTCTCCATTTCGTGCTCGCTCACGCCGGGTTTCAGGCAGCGCAGCACGTCGGTGACGGCCTCGGCCGCGGCGGCACCCAGTACACGGAACCGAGCGGTCTCCGGCGGGAGGAGCGGTGTTCGCAGCGGGGCCAGGTCAAGGGGGTGCAAGCCTGGGAGCGGGCTGTCCGAGCCGAGCTTCGCTCCCCCGATTGCCCGCGCTTCGGCCGCGAAGTCGAGGGCGTGCCAGGGACGGACGACCGGCTCGAAGCCGAGCCCGTCCAGCTCCTCGGCCTCCAGGCGCGGGGCTTCGTTGTTGGGCAGCAGGGCGAACCGGCGCCCGTCGCGCAGCATCAGCAGCGCGGCCACGGCTGTCTCGCCGGGGATCAGCACCCGCGCCTCGAACCGGCCCGCCGTGCTCCAGGCCAGGTTTTCGTGGCGGCGCAGCAGCACGCCGTCCAGGCTTCGCTCTGCGAGCCATTCGGTGAGCCGCGTCTGCTTGGCTTCAAGCTCGGCGGCCCGCGCCGGAGCGCCGCCGCTCACCTCGTCCAACCCCCGAGCGCTTCCCATGCAGGCGAGTCTACTCCGGGGTGGGCGGCATGGCCCGGATCGCCTCCACCAGCTGCCACAGTGACCGGTCCCCGAGCGAGCGCCACGCGGGCATTCCATGGCCCTTGCTGCCGTTCTCGAGGATCCAGTAGATTTCTCCGTCGGACTCGCCGCGCACCCGCGCCGTACGGAGGCTGGGGCGGTTTCGCCGTCCCGCTCCGTCGGCGGCATGGCAGCCCGCGCAGTACTGCCCGTAGGCCTCCTGCCCGGCCCGTATGTTTGCCGGCGTCGGCGGCAAGGGGTCGCGCAGCGCGCGCACCTCCGGCGGCACCCTCGTGAGCCAGGCGCTGGGCACGTACGGGGCGGGTTTACAGCCGGCGATCAGGAAACAGAGCACGAGAAGCGAGAAGCGAGCCATAAGCGACACTGTGTAGATGACAGAGCCTAACCCCTCGGACCCCGCGCTGCTCATCTTCGATTGCGACGGGGTGCTGGTCGACAGCGAAATCCTGGTCTGCACGGCCGTCAGCGAGGAGCTGACGCGCCTGGGCTACCCCATCACGCTCGCCGACGTGGTCCGCCGCTTCGCCGGGCGTCCGGAGCGCGACATCCTCGCCGAGGTGGCCCGCGACTGGGGCCGTGCCGTGCCGCCGGACTATTACGCCGCGATGAAGACGCGCGTGAATTACGCCTTCGAGAACGATTTGCAGGCGGTCGCGGGCACGCACGAGGTGCTGGCCGCGCTGCGGCTGCCCCGGGTCGTCGCGTCCTCCAGCGCCCCGGCGAAGCTCGAGCAGGGGCTGCGGTTCGTGGGGCTGCACCATCATTTCGCTCCCAACATCCTGAGCGTGCACCGGGTGGCGCGCGGCAAGCCCGCGCCGGACGTGTTCATCTATGCGGCGGGCTGGATGCACACTCCCGTACCGGCGTGCCTGGTGCTGGAAGACTCGGAGCCGGGCGTGCGCGCGGCCCGTGCGGCGGGCATGCGCGTGTGGGGCTTTACCGGCGGCAGCCACTGCACCCCGGACCACGGGGAGCGCCTCCTGGCGGCAGGCGCGGAGCGGGTGCTCGCCCATATGCGCGAGCTGCCCGAAGCTTTGCCTTCGGCCTTTCGCGGGCCGCTGTGATATTTTTATGTTGTGAGTCGCCGGAAAGGAACCCGGCTCGATTCGCCCCTCCCACCCCGGACGCGTAGCTCAACTGGCAGAGCATTCGACTCTTAATCGACAGGTTGAAGGTTCGATTCCTTCCGCGTCCACCATCTTCTTTATGACAATGCAGGCCGCCGCGTGTGCCACGGTGCCGCGCGCTCAAACGCGGCGGCGAGGGCGAGAACCTTGCCCTCGGAAAAGCGCGGTCCGGCGAGGGTGAGGCCGACCGGCAGGCCGTCGGCTGAAAAGCCGCACGGCACGCTCACGGCCGGAATGCCGTACAGGTTGAAGGCGAGCGCGTTGAATGGGTTTTCGGGCTCGATCGGCGAAGGCCGTTCTTCGCGCCCCAGCTCGTCCCGGATCGTCCGCGGGCCCACGCGGTTGGTGGGCAGGGCGACCAGGTCGAAGCCGTCGAACGCATCGTCGACCGTCGCGCGCAGCTCGGCGAGCTGCCGGTAGGCCCGGACCAGCGAGGCGGCCTGCGCGGCCCGGCTTTCGTGCGACTCTTCGAGCTCCGCGAGCGTCCCCTCGACCACCCGGCGGGTCTGGAGCGAGTAGCTGTCGGCGTGGCGGCGGAAGAGGTCGCCATGTACGGCGGCGACCTCGGCGGCGCGGATCGCGGTCCAGGCCAGCGCGCCGGTGGCGGGCAGGTGGACGTCCCGCACGCTTTTGACGATAGACCCGAGAACGCGCAGCGCAGCTTCGACCGCGGCGGCGACGCCCGGATCCAGGCGGTCGAAAAACGGCGCACGCGGGATGCCGAGGCGAAAGCCGCCGACGGGCTGCCGCAGGGCTGCCACATAGTCTTCCGGGGGGCGATCGGCGCTTGCGGGGTCGTGTTTGTCGTAGCCGGCTATCGCGGCCAAAAGGAGCGCCGCGTCCTCGACCGAGCGCGCCATGGGGCCGCAGTGGTCGAGCGAGGGGATGAGCGGGAAGATGCCGCCGAGCGAAACGAGGCCGTAGGTGGGCTTGAGGCCCACCACGCCGCACCAGGCTGCCGGGATGCGAATGGATCCGCCGGTGTCGGTGCCGAGCGCGCCGGGGGCGAGCTCCGCGATGACGGCCGCGGCCGAACCGCCCGAGGAGCCGCCGGCCACCCGGTCCAGCGCCCACGGGTTGTGCACCGGGCCGAAATAGCTGGTCGCGGAGGTGCCGCCCATCGCGAACTCGTGGAGGTTGGTCTTGCCCAGTACGAGGGCCCCGGCGCGGCGCAGGCGGCCCACGACAAAGGCGTCCTCCGGCGGGACGCGATCGTCGAAGACGAGGCTCGCCGCCGTGGTGCGGAGGCCCGCCGTATCGATGTTGTCCTTGACCGCCAGGGGGACGCCGTGGAGCGGGCCGCGAAACCTGCCGGCGGCGGCTTCGGCGTCCAGGGCAGCCGCTTCGCGCAGGGCTTCGGCGCGGGCGACGGTGATCCAGGCGTTCAGTTTCCCTTCGAGCGCGTCGATGCGGGCCAGCAGCGCCCGGACCAGGTCGGTCGAGGTGAGCGAGCGGGCGCGGATGCGGGCGGCGGCCTCCGCCACGCCCAGCGAGTGGAGCGATGGGCCCGCGTCCGCCCAGCTTGTACGGGCGCAAAGGAGGGCCGCGGCCCCAGCGGGGAGGAAGCGTCGTCGGGTGATGAGAGGCATCGCGGATCCCTCGCGCCGCTTGGCAACGCGGGTAACGAGACTGTATACCGGAACCGCGAGGGATTCCGAATGGCGCAATACTTGAAGCGCGGCGAGACCGCGGGGCAGGACCGCGACCTGCGGGTGCGGGAAACGGTGGAGCGCATTCTGGCCGACGTGGCCGCGCGCGGCGACGAGGCAGTGCGCGAGCTGAGCGTGCGCTTCGACGGCTGGGACCGCCCGAGCTACCGATTGAGCGCCGTGGAGATCGAGGCGTGCGTGCGCTCGCTCACGCGGCAGGAGCGCGCGGACATCGAGTTCGCGCAAACCCAGGTGCGCAACTTCGCGCGCATTCAGCGGGCGTCCATGCAGGATGTCGAGGTGGAAACCCTGCCGGGCGTGGTGCTGGGCCACCGGCACATCCCGGTCAACGCGGCGGGGTGTTACGTGCCGGGCGGCAAGTACCCTCTGCTGGCTTCGGCGCACATGTCGGTCATCACGGCCAAGGTAGCGGGCGTGCCCCGCGTGGTGACGTGCGCGCCGCCGTTCGGGGGACGGCCCGCCCCGACTATCGTCGCGGCGCAAGCCATGGCAGGGGCGGACGAGATCTGGTGCCTGGGCGGCGTGCAGGCGATCGCCGCGATGGCCCTCGGCACCGAGTCGATGGACCCGGTGGACATGCTGGTGGGGCCCGGCAACGCGTTCGTGGCGGAAGCCAAGCGGCAGCTGTTCGGCCGCGTGGGCATCGACCTGTTCGCCGGGCCGACGGAAACGCTGGTCATCGCGGACGAGACGGTGGACGCGGAGATGTGCGCGACCGACCTGCTGGGCCAGGCCGAGCACGGTCCGGACAGCCCGGCCGTCCTTCTGACGACCTCCGAAGCACTGGCGCGGGCGACCCTCCGCGAGATCGACCGGCTGCTCGGCGTGCTGCCGACCGCCGAGATCGCGCGGGCTGCATGGGAGGCGCACGGCGAGGTGATCGTGGCCGAGGACGACGACGCGATGGTGAGGATCGCCGACGAGATCGCGTCGGAACACGTGCAGGTGATGACCCGCGACCCGGAGTACTTCCTCGACCGCATGACGAACTACGGGGCGCTGTTTCTGGGCCCGCGCACCAACGTCGCATACGGCGACAAGACGATCGGCACGAACCACACCCTGCCCACGCGCAAGGCGTCGCGGTACAC
>CAXUHL010000007.1:14982-29391 GCA_964250745.1 uncultured Acidobacteriaceae bacterium | reverse complement strand
CTGGTTCTCGGCTACTGGTGTGTCTCGCTTTGGCGCAACGAACCCGCCCGCAAACCGATTTCCCCCGCTCTGCAGAAATATGTGCTTGCATTGCACGAACGAGTTCATTACGATTTGGGCAAAGTTGGTCACTGAGGTCACCTGGGGTCACCATGCACACTGCCGCTCCGCTCCTCGTCTTTGTTCTGGCCCTCGGCGGCTTCGCCGGGACGGCTCTGCGTGCGCGGCGGTCTGCCATTCGCCTCGACGGCCGGTGCTTCGACGCGCTTCTTGCCGCGCTCGCGCCGGTCAACCTCGCCGGGGTTCGGTCGGTCGCCCGCGATTACCTCGAGCCGCGCCGGGGCCAGGTCGAGATGCAGCCTGAGGTGATCTGGCACCTGCTGGGCGGTGAGGACGGCCTGCGCAATATGCGCGCCAACGCGGACCTCCTGCTGGCGATCGCCGCGCACGCCGCGCAGTGGAACGAGGAGGAAGGCTTGATCGTCGCCGAACGGATGCGCCGCGATGCGCTCCGGCTCCGCTCCGCCGTCCGCCAGGTCCGCATCGGCATGCTGGCCCAGATGGTGACCGGCCATCACTGGATCTCCGTTCCCTTCCAGCTTCAGGAAGCCGCGGGCGCCTATCACCTGATGCGCCAGCGTCTGCTCGCCCTCTACGAAACTAGCCACGTCGGGCTGCTGCCCCGCCTGGTCCAGGCCGCCTAGCTTTTCATCCCGCCCACCGAGCGCCGCCGCGGGCGGCGCTTTTGTGTTGACGGGTCAGAGCGAAGCCGAGCGGCAGCGACTCGCTCACGAGCTTCCGGTTGCTCGTGTTCTGCCCCATACTTGAGGTGCAATCCAAGTTTTCAGGAGACTTTCGTGCCTCAACGTACCTTCAGCATTCTCAAGCCGGACGCCGTTCGCAAGGGCGACGCGGCAGCCATCCTCGCCGCCATCCAGGAAGCCGGCTTCAAGCTCGTCGCGATCAAAAAACTTTCCATCTCCAAACAGCAGGCCGAGGGCTTCTATCATGTTCACGCGCAACGCCCGTTCTTCGGCTCGCTCACGGAGTTCATGTCCTCCGGCCCGATCTTTCCCATGGTGCTCGAAAAGGAAAATGCCATTGCCGACCTGCGCAAGCTGATGGGCGCGACCAACCCGGCCAACGCCGAGGAAGGCACCATCCGCAAGCGCTTCGCCGCCTCCATCGAGGAGAACGCCATCCACGGATCCGATGCCGAGGACACCGCGCTTTTCGAGATCGGCTACTTTTTCGCCGGGTACGAACTGGCCTGAAGCGGCGCGCCTTCTCCCTACATCCAAATCGGTGGAGGATGTATGGAGAAGGCGACATTTGGAGCGGGATGTTTTTGGGGTGTCGAGGTCCGGTTCGGCCAGTTGCCCGGCGTGACGGAGACCGCCGTCGGCTACGAAGGCGGCAAGCTCGCCAACCCCACCTACAAGGATGTGTGCTCGGACCGCACCGGCCATGCCGAGGTGGTCGAGCTGACGTTCGACCCGGCGCGTGTAAGCTACGAGACGATCGTGAACGAGTTTTTCGAGCTGCACGACCCCACACAGCTCAACCGCCAGGGCCCGGACTGGGGCAACCAGTACCGCAGCGCGATATTCTTTCACTCACCGGAGCAGGAAGCCATCGCGAGGCAGGTCATCGCGCGGCTCGAAGCCGAGCACCGCTTCCGTAAGCCGATCGTCACTGAGGTCGTACCGGCTCAGACCTTTTGGCGCGCGGAAGAGTACCACCAGAAGTACCTGGAGAAACGGGGCGCGGTCGCCTGCCACGTTTAAGGCGGCTTTCGAGCGAGCGCGGCCCTTCCAGATTGAGTCCCGTGCGACTTTTCTTGACGGAAAAGCCGCGTCCAGATTGTTTCGCTCTGCATCGACTCGAAAACAGCTTAGATTCCGGACCTTGTTTCGAGTTCCAAACGCATCAGCGCAAGCCGCTCCTCGAGCAGCTTGCGCTGTCCGTCTTCGTGGCCGTTTTGCGTGGAAAGCATGGCCTGGAGCCGCCGCATCCGGGCCTCCAGTTGCGCGTTCGAGTAAAGCTGAATACGGTTGATCTCCCGCGAACGCTGGCCCTGCTCCGTGGTTTCGGCAGCTTCCGCGTCCCGGCCGCCGCGCGCCATCGACTCCCCCCGCAGGATGCGCCGGACGTTTTCCGCGACGAAGTCGAGATTGGCCCGGATGTCCTGCTCGGTCTTGCACGCGGGTCCGGGCGGCAGGAGGATGCGCAGAAGGATCGTGCCATCGGGCTGGAGCTGGGTAAACCACATCAGGATGCGCGAGTTCATTTTGCCGACGAAGCGGAAGATATTGGACGAGATGAACTCGCCCTGTTCCTTGTCGACCACGACGATGAGGCAGCCGTTCTGCCGCAGGAGCGAGCGGGTGTGCAGCAGCACGGCATGGTCGGTGCGGATGGCTTGCCAGTGCGCGTCGCCCCAGGCCGAAACCTCGTTGTTGCCCACCGGCTCCCGCGCGATGATGCGCGCCGGCCTGCCGTCGCCGATGGTCTTGCGCACCAGCGGGAGCAGGACCTTGATGAACGGAATATGGGCCGAGCAGCACACGAACCCACCCGGCTGCGCGGCGTAGTCGCGCAGGATTTCTTCCCCTTCCACCCGCACGGGGAGGGGAAAGTATGCGTCGTGGATCATCAACAGATCGAGCAAGCGGTGCAGTAAACGGGGCGTCAGCGAGGCCGCGTTCACGTTATGACCTTTGGGGGCGAACCGGCCGGCCGACCTGGTGAGAAACCGCGAAGTCCCAAGCGCGACGCGATACCAGGCGGTCCGCGGCAGGGCGTGCGCGATGAGCCAGCAGTAGGCGACAAAAGCGGCGTTGGTCAGCGACTGCCTCATATTCCCAAGCTTTGTTTTCAACGCCATGGTTTCGCCGCGAACTTCGCCGGTCAGCTCCTCTGTATGTGAAGTTCACGCAAGGATGCCCCCGGTGTCAACGAGAGTTCCTCGTCCACGCGCGAGGGTGACCCATATCGATCCGAGTGTCCCATTTCGGGAAACATTCAGCAATTTTTTGTGTGAAGAATACCGAGAAGAAAAGTCTGGCCCTCCACCGCTCGCTCAACCGGCTCTAAGCCGCCCCCTTTTTGGGGCGGGATGGCCATGCGCGAGGGAAGGTGGTGCGCCCGGCACGATTCGAACGTGCGACCTTTCGCTTCGGAGGCGAACGCTCTATCCAGCTGAGCTACGGGCGCTTGTCGCGCGAACCTCAGATTACTACAGCCCGGCTTTTTTCGCTTCCAAAAGCGCCATGGTCGACTGAATCAGGTCCTTGGCACCCTCGATCCCGGCGAGAACGGCCCGCAGGTCGAGCGCCGGCTGCGAAGGGTTGCGTGTGGAAACGCAGTACACCCCGTGCTGCCCGACAAGCACCAGCGCGTCGGTCAGCACGTCGAGCGAAACCGCGAGCCGCCCGCGCTCCACGCCCAGCATCTGCTCGTACCGCTCCAACTCGTCCCGGCGCTCGTCGAAAACACTGCGCGCCACTACCACTCCTTCGCGGCCGTATCGGGCGTGAGCGGGGTTGAGGCGGGCGGGGCCTTCCAGCGCAGGATCGGCTTGCGGGCGGCCGCCGTTTCATCCAGGCGCGCGATCCGGGTCGAGTGCGGGGCTTCGCGAATCAGCTCCGGGTTCTCGTCCGCCTCCCGCGCGATCTGCCGCATCGCGTCGATGAACAAATCCAGTTCCTCGCGCGACTCGCTTTCGGTCGGCTCGATCATGAGCGCCCCGGGCACGATCAGCGGGAACGAAGTCGTGTACGGGTGGAAGCCGTAGTCGATGAGCCGCTTGGCGAGGTCGCCGGTCTTGACGCCATTGCGGGCCTGGCGTTTGTCGGAGAACACGACCTCGTGCATCGAGGGCGTCTTGTAGGGCAGCTCGTACAGGTCTTCGAGCTTGGCGCGGATGTAATTCGCGTTCAGCACGGCATCTTCGGTGGTCTGGCGCAGGCCGTCGGGGCCATTCGCCAGAATGTAGGCGAGCGCCCGGACAAACATCCCGAAATTGCCGTAGAACATGCGCACCCGACCCACGGACTCCGGCCGATCGAAGTCCAGACGGTGCACGCCGCGCTCATTGGTCCGGACCACCGGGGTGGGCAGGAACGGTTCGAGAATCGCCTTGCACGCCACGGGCCCGGAGCCGGGGCCGCCGCCGCCGTGCGGAGTCGAGAAGGTCTTGTGCAGGTTCAGGTGCATCACGTCCACGCCGAAGTCGCCGGGACGGGTCTTTGCGACCAGCGCGTTCATGTTCGCGCCGTCCATGTAGAGCAGCGCGCCCTTCGCGTGGAGGATCTCGGCGATGGCGGCGATCTCGTTCTCGAACACCCCGATGGTGGACGGGTTGGTCAGCATCATCGCGGCGGTGTTCTCGTCCACGATCGCGCGCAGGGCTTCGAGGTCCACGCCGCCGTCGGCGTTCGACTTGAGGTTGACGACCTCGTACCCGCACACGGCCGCGGTCGCCGGATTGGTGCCGTGGGCGGAGTCGGGAATGATGACCGTGCGCCGGGCGTTGCCGCGCGACTGGTGATAGGCGCGCACCAGCAGGATGCCCGTGAACTCACCGTGCGCGCCGGCCGCCGGCTGCAGCGTGATCGCGTCCATGCCGGTGATCTCGAGCAGGCAGTGCTCCAGCTCCTTGAGAATCCCGAGCGAGCCCTGCGACAGCGACTCGGGCTGGTAGGGGTGCGCCTCGGCGATGCCCTCGATGCGCGCGACCGCCTCGTTGACGCGCGGGTTGTATTTCATGGTGCACGACCCGAGCGGGTACATGCCGAGGTCGATCGCGTAGTTCCAGGTGGACATGCGCGTGAAGTGCCGAATGATCTCGATCTCGCTCAGCTCCGGCAGGGCGGCCGGCTCGGTCCGGGCCGCCGCGCCCAGCACATCCGCGGGCGCGACGAAGGGCACGTCCAGCGGAGGCATGCGATAGGCGCGCTTGCCGGGCGCGGATTTCTCGAACGAAAGCGCCTCGTTCTGCGTCTGGTGCGGGCGCACTTTACGCGGTGTGCCGGTGAAGGCAGCCTGTGCTTCGACGGGTACTTCAGGGGCGAACGCAGCCATCATCTTCTCCTGTTAGCGGGCACTGCCGGCAAGCACGGGTGCCTCCTGCAAGGCGCGGGCAGCCTGCTCAATCTCCGCGCGGGTGGTCAGCTCGGTCGCGCACCACAGGGTCGCGTTGCCGAGCTCCGGGTACCAACGGCGCAGGTCCAGGCCGCCGATGATCTTGCGCTCCAGCAGCCGTTCGTTCAGCTCGTCCGGGGTTTCCTCGGTGCGCAGCACGAACTCATGGAATCGCGGAGATTGCGCGAAGAGGAGCTCGGCGGAAGCGCCCAGCTCGCGCGCCGCATGGTGCGCCTTGGCCAGGTTATGCTCGGCCAGCTCGCGGATGCCTTCCCTGCCGTACACGGTCAGGTAGACGGTCGCCATCAGCGCGACCAGCGCCTGGTTGGTGCAGATGTTCGAGGTAGCCTTCTCCCGCCGGATATGCTGCTCGCGGGTCGAGAGCGTCAGCACGAAGCCGCGCTGCCCGTTTTTGTCCCGCGCCTCGCCGACCAGCCGGCCGGGCATCTGGCGCAGATATTTCTCCTTCGCCGCGAGCACCCCGCAATACGGGCCGCCATAGGAGAGCGCTACGCCGAAGCTCTGCGCTTCAAGCGAAACGATGTCCGCTTCCACCGGCGGCCGCACCGCGCCGAGCGAGATGGCTTCCGCGATCGACACGATCAGCAGCGCGCCCTTCGCGTGCGCGATCGCCGCGATGGACGGGATATCCTCGACAACACCGAAGAAGTTGGGCGACTGCACCAGCACGCAGGCTGTCTCGGGCGTGACCGTCTTCTCCAAAGCGTCCAGGTCCAGCCGGCCATCGGCACCGTAGCGGACCTCCGTTTGCCGCGTTCCCTGGTGCTGAGCGTAGGTCGCGAGCACCTCCCGGTACTCCGGATGCACCGTGCGCGCGACGGCGACATGGTCGCGGCCCGTGACGCGGATCGCCATCATCACCGCTTCGGCCGCGCCGGTCGAGCCGTCATACATCGAGGCGTTCGCGATGTCCATGCCGGTCAGCTCGCAGATCATGGTCTGGAACTCGAAGATGGCCTGGAGCGTGCCCTGCGTGATCTCCGCCTGGTAAGGGGTGTAGCTGGTCAGGAACTCGCCGCGCTGGACCAATGTATCGATGACGACCGGACGATAGTGCCGGTACGCGCCCGCGCCCAGAAAGCTCGTGTACCCGACCGCGTTGCGCGACGCGGCCTCCTTGAAGTAGCCGACGATCTCGGACTCGCCCATCTGGGCAGGGATGTCGAGGTCGCGCGTCAGCCGGAACTGCTCCGGCACGGTCGCGAACAGCTCGTCGATATGCGACGCGCCGATCTCCCGGAGCATGGCGCGGCGTTCAGGGTCCGACTTGGGCAGATAGCGCATCGTGTCAATCTCCTGGGATTCGACTCTCACCCGATGCTACCAAGCATGAAGGCCCGCAGTCGAAACGCGCGCTTCAAGACTTTTGCCTGGGCGACGGAACGATGCGCCCGAAGTGAAAAGCCGGGCCGACGGAGAACCTACAGCTGAAGCTGCCCTTGGCGAGGATGTTCGTGAAGGGATGGTTCCAGCCGGCGGTAAAGGTCTGCGTCGTCGCGTCGATCGGCAAGCTGAGGACGCAGCCGCGCGGAAGCCCGGCGGTCAGAGCGGTGGAGCCGCTTTGCACGCTTTCGTCGAAGCCGTAGAAGATGCGGCGGGAAGCATTCCAACCGGTCTGGAGATGGAAGCCCACCTGGTTGATGCCGTTGAGGCCAGGCTTCTTGAGGTCGGAAATGCCGATGTAAACATCGAGGCACCCGAGATAGGGCTCCGGCGTGCGTTAAAGGGTCAGCGCTCCCGAAAGCAACGGGGCGGCGGAAAGACAAAGGTGTCGCGAGCGCTGATCCAGGTACCGGTTCTGGGAAAGATTTCTCGCGGCAATTGCTTCCACGAGGGCTATCGTTCCCTCAGCCGCCGGGGCGCACGCTTTCCTTGCTCGAACCCTTCGCAAATGATCAATCTGAGAGCCCCGACCCCGGAAGCGGTCTCAGTGAAGCGCCGGTGAGACCCGGCGCAAAGCGAGGCTCAGGAGGGCCGCCGAAGCCGCAAAACCATTGATGAAACCGGTGCTAGTGGCCGGTCTCCTCCGAAACGAACTTCTCGTAGTCCGCGGCGGTCAGCAGACCCTCGATCTCGCCGGGGTTGGCCAGGTTGACCCGCATGATCCAGGCGTCGTGCGCGTGGGTATTGATGCGCTCGGGCGCGGCGTTCAGTTCGTCGTTCACCGACGCGATCTCGCCCGAAGCCGGGGAGTACAGGTCCGAAACAGCCTTGACCGACTCGACCGAACCGAAGACCTTCCCTTTTTCGACCTTCGCGCCGACCTTGGGCACCTCGACGAACACGATGTCGCCGAGAGTCGACTGCGCGTGGTCGGTGATGCCGACCGTGCCGATGCCTTCCTGCACGTGGATCCATTCGTGCTCGCGGGTATAGCGGAACTGCTCGGGGTAGCTCATGCGTCTTTCTCCTGAACTTTGGCGCGCTTGTAAAAGGGCAGCTTCGTCGTTTGCGCACGCACGCCGGTGCCGCGCACCTCGACGAGCACTTCCCTGCCCGGCACGGCGGCGTACTCGACCGGCAGGTAGGCCATAGCGATGTTTTTCCTGAGAAACGGCGCGGGCGAACCGCTGGTGACCTCGCCGATCGCCGCCCCTGCCTCGTCCAGCACGCGGTAGCCGTCGCGCGCGATGCCGCGGTCCACCATTTCGAGTCCGACCAGCCGCCGCGCCGGCCCGCCCGCCTCCCGAATCTCGCGCAGCGCCTGCGCGCCGGTAAAGTCTTTATCGTCGAGCTTCGCGTACCGGCCCAGCCCGGCCTCGAAAACGTTGATGGACTCCGAAATTTCGTGTCCGTACAGCGCCATCGCGGACTCGAGCCGCAGGGTATTGCGCGCACCCAAGCCGCAGGGCACGATCCCGAACTCCTCGCCCGCCTTGAAGACCTCATCCCAGACACGCGAACTGGTCGCCTCGTCCGAGGGAATGTAAATCTCAAAGCCGTCCTCGCCGGTGTAGCCGGTGCGCGCGATCAAGACGTTGTACACCCCGGCGACCTTGCCCCACTTGAACCGGTAATTCTTGATCTCGGCAAGCGGCGTGTCGGTGAGCTTTTGCAGCACGTCCACGGCGCGCGGACCCTGGATCGCAAGCTGCGTGTAGTAGTCGGAATAGTCCGAAACGTGGCCACCGTGCGGCTGCGCTTCCCGGCGTATCCAGCCGTAATCCTTTTCGCGGGTGCCGGCGTTGATCACCACCAGCCAGTCGTTCTCGCCCAGCTTATGCACCACGATGTCGTCGACGAAGGTGCCGTTCGGGTACAGCATCGCCGAGTAGTGCGCCTGGCCGACCGCGAGCTTCGAGGCGTCGTTCATCGAGAACTGCTGGACAGCCTGCAGCGACTTAGGGCCCCGCAGCTGGATGCAGCCCATGTGGCTCACGTCGAAAATGCCTACGCCGGTGCGTACGGCCATGTGCTCGCGAATCAGCCCCGCGTACTCGACCGGCATGTCCCACCCGCCGAAATCGACCATCTTCGCGCCGAGCGCGCGGTGGGTGCCGTTCAGGGCTGTCTTACGCAGGGCGGTTTCGGTCGCGGGCACTCGTGGTTCCTCACAGTCAAGTTACCACGCAGGGCCGGGGCTCAGTCGTGCGACACCTGCCAGCCGTCGTCGGTCGCGATCAGGGTCGCCTTGTCCACCTTGCCGCCCGCGATGTCGGCCTGGATGGTCGGGAACGCGGTCTTCATCTCCGTGGACTGCGCCCAGTCCGCGATGCCGGACACCGTGTAGTGATAGTCCACGTTCGCCACCTCCGCGCCGTTCGAATCCTTGGAACTGGTGAAGTTGTCCACCGTGGTCACGGCGCGGTGGCCGAAGCAGAAGTTGCCGTAGCCCGGTTGCGACTGGTCCGGCGTCCAGATGGACCGGCCCTTGGACGAAAGGTCGTAGTCGTTGACCTGTTTCGAGCCGAAGATGAACTGTTTTTTCTGCGCGGTCGTCCGCGTCAGCAGCCCGGCGTCGGTCAGGGCGTCGTAGCCGGTCGACTCGTTGGCCTTGCCGGGGTCCGCCTCGACCGGGAACTTGACCGGCGAGGACCATACACACTCCGGGTGCGCGTTGTAGTAGTTTCCGATGGCCTTGGAGAAGTTGTCCTTGGTGGCCGCTTTCTTGTTCTCGCAGCCCGCGAGAACGACCAGACCGCCCAAAAGCGCGAGACCCGCATACCGTGCCTGCATCGTGGTGCTCTCCTTCTGTCCCGCTACTGGGATGCAGCCGCGAGGCAGGGAGACATGGGGCGCCCGCCCAAGGCCGCGCTATACTCAGGGCGGCCTTACGAAGGCGCGGGAGACCCGGAGCGAGTGCGTACGGAACAAGCCCAGGGAGGCTCCATCGTCGTCGTCATTCCCTGCTACAACGAGGCCCGGCGCCTGCGGACCGATGCTTTCGCCGCCTTCTTCGCCGACCCGGCCGCGGCGGCCGTCGAGCTGCTGTTCGTCAACGACGGCAGCCTGGACGCGACTCTCGCCGTGCTCCAAACACTCCACGCGCGCTTCCCGGACCGGGTGCGGGTGCTCGACAAGCAGCCCAACGCGGGCAAGGCCGAGGCGGTGCGGCACGGCATGCTCCACGCGCTGCGCCTGCCCGGGTGCGCGGTCACCGGCTTTTGGGATGCCGACCTGGCCACGCCGCTCGCGCAGATTGCCGACCTGGCGGCCGTGCTCGCGGCCAATGCCGGGCTCACCATGGTGTTCGGCGCGCGGGTACGTTTGCTGGGCCGCCACATTCACCGGCAGCCCATCCGTCACTACCTGGGCCGCTGCTTCGCGACCGTCGCCTCCTCCGTGCTGCGCTTGCCCATTTACGACACCCAGTGCGGGGCCAAGCTGTTTCGCACGACTCCGGAGCTGGCCGAGGTGCTGCGCGAGCCGTTTCAGTCCCGGTGGATCTTCGACGTAGAACTGCTGGCACGGTTCATGGCGCGCCACCGGGGCTCGCCGGAAGCGGTGCGCGACCGCATCTACGAGTACCCGCTGCCCGAGTGGACCGACGTCGCCGGCTCCAAGGTGCGCGGGGCCGACTTTTTCAAGGCATTCGGGGAGCTGCTGGGGATTTACCGGCGCTACCTCCATCCCGAAGCCTCCACAGCGAGACGGTAAAGAAGAGGAACAGCAACAGAAGGATCTCCGGCATGGGCCGATACAGGAGCAGCGTCTTAAGCGGGCCCGCGTGCTCCACCGGCCCCGGCGCCCGGATGAGGCGGTTGAGGAACGGGTGCGCGGTGACCACGGTGGCCACGGTCATGAGCAGGAGCGCAAACAGGCCCCACACACGCCTGCCGCGCTCCGCGAGCAGGTACGCGACCGCCGGAAACGCCAGCAGAAGGATGCGCGTGTCGTACTGCCGGTGGTAGATGGGCAGCGGCATCAGGCAGCTGATGGCGGCGACGGCCAGCAGGTGCTTAGGCAGGGTATCGCGCAGGCGCGCGGCCGGCACCGCCCAGGCCGCGAACAGCCCCACGGAGACCAGCAGCGCCGCCCCGTTGTAGAACGAGGCGCGGTCGCGGACGGCGGCGAAAATGGCCTGGAGATCGGTGAGGTTGACCGCCTGGGTGTGGCCGCTCGCCGGGCTGTTCACCGAACCGGGCGCGGCATTGCCCTGGAGGTTGGCCCGGAGCTCGGGGAGCCAATGCGCGGTGCCCGGCGCATGCGCGAACCAGAGCAGGCTGCCCCCGGCGAAGACGAGCCCCAGCGCGGCGACCGCGAAAAACATCCGCCGGGCGCGCGGGCCCGCGAACGCGAGATACAGGAACGGGAGCCCGGCATCGTGCGGCTTGAGCATGAGCGCGACAAAGAAGCACGCGCCGGCCAGGGGCAGCAGCCGCCCGCGCAGGACGCAGAAAAACGCGATCGCCACCAGTGCGATCACCACGCCGGAGACCTGCCCCAGCATGAGCAGGATGGTGCTGCTCGCGGTCAGGAGGGCGAGCAGCAAGGCGGGGGCGAGCGCGGCACCGGCGTCCAGACAAAGCTGCGCGGTGAGCAGCGCGGCCGCGGAAAAGCCGGCGGCAATCAGGGCCTCCCAAACAGCATGCGCCGCCGGGTACGGCAGCGCGGCCACCGGCGCGAGCGCGGCGAGCGAAAAGGGAGGGTACAGCGCCGAGTACGGGTCGAACACGACCTTGTCGTCGTCCACGCCGCCCGCCGCCAGATACGCCGCGCGCGTGTCGGCTTCGCTGTAAGGGTCGCAGCCGGTCAGGAGGCAGCGGGCGCTCGCGTAGGGCTGCTTGAAGTCGCGAAAATGCAGCGCTTCCCGCTCGTCATGGTAGCCGCGGTATAGAAAAACCAGCACCCCGGCCAGAACGAGGGCGAAGACGAGAAGCCGCTGCGGCCGGCGCATGTTCACGAGCCCACCCCGGCGAGGCAGACCAGGTACCACCCATGCGGGGAGCAGTGGAACCGCGCCGCCTCCGCGGGGTCGAACTGGCCGGCGAGCCCCGAGGCGAGCTCCTCCGGCGTCCCGGCGAAAACCACGAAGTCGGTCGCCCGCACGATTTGCGCTTCCTTGCGCGCCGGCAGCGAGCGGCCCGGCGCGGCGGGCGGGTCGGTTTTGGACAGGTGCACCAGGCGTATGTCGTCGATCAGTAGCGGACTGCCCGGCTTGCCCTCGACGGGCATGATCTTCTGGTCGAGCCACGGGCTGTCGAGCGCGACGTCGTCGTGCGCGACGAACGGCAACACGGTCGCCCAGGCGAAAACATCGGGCGCGAGCTGCGTTTGGTATCTGACTTGATTGTCGAGGCCGGGACCCAGCAGGATCAGCCCGTTTTTGCCCCGCGGCAGCGCCTGGTGCTCGATGGCGCTGACGGTGCGCGCGACCGGGCGAACGTACACCTCGGCGGTCAGGAGGCTGACAGCCGCCAGCGCGAGCCCGGCGGGAATGACCGCGCGTTCGAACCTCGCGTCGGAGGGCTCGAAACCGGAAGCGGCCAGAAGCGCGCCGATCCAGACCAGGACCACGAGGCGCGTTGCGAAGTAGGCTGAATTGTTGACGTGCTCGGGGGTAAACGGCAGCAGCAACGCGAGGATTACGGTCGCGGCGAAGAACGAGTCGCCGAGCGTGAGCGCGCGGCGTCGCCACGCATCCCGGAAGCGCCGTGCCCCCAGGACGAAAGCCGCGAGGAGCAGTACGTACAGCCCGAGCCGGTACAGGTTGATGAGCGGGCTGAGCGAGCGCGTGTTGTAGGGGGACACCCCGGTGAGCAGCGCGACCGTGGTGACGAACGGCTTGTGGAAGCCGAAGTCGGCGAGCGTGGAGGAGGACTGCGTGCGGTCCACGCTCGCGGCGACGAACAGGAACGCCAGGCACGCGAAGGCGAGCGCGCCGAGGCGCGGCAGCCCGCGCCGGAGATCGCGATCCGGGCCGCGCGCGAGCGAAAGCGCGAGGTCGACCGAGCCGAGACAGATGAGCACCAGCAGCGGCACCGGATGGGTGAAGGTGAGCAGCGCGACTGCGGCGGCGTAGCCGAGCCACATGGCCGGTCTGCCCTCGACCGCCCGCGCCCAGAACCCCATCGCGAACAGAAACAGCCCCAGGGCGAGCGAGTAGTTGAGAAACCCCATCATCACCGACCACTGTAGGAACAGAGGCGCGATGCAGAGCGAAACCACGCCGCCGAACCGCCCGAGCGCCGTGGCGCAAAAGCGGAACCCGTAGGCGAACAGGACCACCAGGCCGCAGGTAAACAGCTTCTCCGCCAGGTCGTAGGGCACTGCCCGCGACAGCAGCAGGAGCGCGGCGTAGTGGGTCAGATACGGCGGCAAAGGATGCCGGACCTGGTAGATTCCATAGCCCGGCGCTCCGTCGAGCGGGTGCCGCAGGACATAACGCAGAACGTGGACGTAGTAGCGGTGCATGGGTCCGTCCTGCGTGGGGAACAGCGGCAGGCTCAGGATCCACAGGCAAAACGCCCCGACGATCGCGGTAAAAAGCCATGCCGAGATGGGAGACGCCGGGGTGGCGGCGGATTTTCCGTCCAAAACTGCGACTCCTTGAGTACGGATTGCGACTACGGATTGCGAGGGGCTGGAAGCCGGGCCTCGACCCCCTCGTTTCTACCACGGTGTGCCTTCCCCAACTTCGGCCAGTGACGCTGCGAACCGAGACAGACCGGAAATCGATCACGGCTCGTCGCGCTCGCGGACGCAGAGCAGCGACCAGGCCTCGGCCTGCGTGCAGCGGAACCGGGCGGCTTCGTCCGCGCCGAGGAAGTTGCGAAGCCCGAAGCGCAGCTCTTCCGGGGTACCCGCGTAGGTGACGATATCGCTTCGGCGGATCATCTCGTCGATACGCTCGTCGGGCAAGACGGCGGCGGCGCGCGGTGTCGGGTCGTGGGTGATGCCTTCGACGAGCGGAAAAGCATTGTGAACCACCACGGCGCCGGGGGCCGGATGGAGCGGGAACGAAGCGAGTTTGAGCCAGGGGGCGTCGAGCACGAGGTTGTCATGCTCGACCACGGGCAGGGTGTTGGCCCAGAGAAATGGATTGAAGGCGATGTCGTAGCGGGCCCGGAGCGTAAGGCCGAGCATGGGACCGCTTAGAAAGAAGGCTCGCCCGTGCGAGGGCAGCGCCTGCGCTTCCACGTGCCGTACCGCCGAAGCGAGAGGACGGAAGTTGCGCTCGGCCGGAACCAGGGTAAGCAGGGTGAAGACCACGCCCAAAGCGACCGTAAACGGAGGCAGCCTGCTGCCTACCTCCACGCCCGAAGCGGCGAGCATGGCGAAGATCCAGACGACGATGACGGCGCGGGTCGCGAAGTAGACCCCGCCGTTCACGTGGTCCGGCAGAAACGGCAGCAAGACGATCGAGACGAGTGCCCCCGCGAAGAAGGCCGCGCCGAGGGTGGGACGCCGCGCGCCAAGTCCCTGACGGAAAGCCCTGTACCCGAGTGAAAGGGTGAGCAGCAGCAGAGCGTACGCGGCGGCGCGATAGCCGTTGATCCAGAGATCATGGGAGCGCGAGTTGTAGGGAGACAGCCCGGTAAGAAGAAGCACGGTGCGTACGAAGGGCAGATGCAAGCCGAGATTGTGGGCAGCGGAAACATTCTGGGAGCGGTCGAGCGCGAGCGAAGGAAAGATGGAAAGGATGAGGAGAAAGACGAAGCCGAGCACCCTGCGCCGTTCGAGTCGGAGCAGAAAGGAACGGCGCTCCGGGGCATCGGCGCGCCCGGGGCGGGCGCGCCGCGCCCGCTCGGCCAGAAGCCGCCCCAGGGGCAGGGCGCGCGGGCGGGGGTGGGGGGGACGGCC
>CAXUHL010000007.1:14216-14972 GCA_964250745.1 uncultured Acidobacteriaceae bacterium | reverse complement strand
TCTCGGCATGATCCTCTCGATCGAGGGCGCGCCGCGCCAGATCGGCCAGAAGCAGCACCAGGAGCAGGCCGAGCGGCATGGGATGGGAAGCACTGACCAACACGCACGCGGCGCCGAATCCGACCGCGTACAGCGGCCCGCGCTCCAGCCGCAGCCAAAAACCCAGGGCAAGCAGCGCCAGGCCGAGCCCGAGGCTGTAGTTGTAAAAGCCCATCATGAGGAACCAGGGCAGAAGCAGGGGCGCCGCCAGGAGCGAAACCCACGCGCCCGCCGGTCCAATCGCGGTGGCCGCGTAGCGCAGGCCGCAAGCGAAGCAGAGGATCTCCGCGCAGGTAAAGAGCTTCTCGGCGAGATCGAAGGAGAAAAAGTGGAACAAAGCGAGAAGGCTCAGGTACTGCGTGGCATACGGCGGGAACGGATGGCGGATGGCGTACACGCCGTAGTGGGGGTCGTGCGCCAGCACCGAACCGAGCGCGTGCGTGTAGTAGCGATGCAGCGGACCGTCCTGCGTGGGAAACAGCGGCAGGCTCATGACCCACACGCAGACCGCGCCGGTGAAGAGAACGAAGCAGATGCGTGAGAGAGCGGCGGATCGTTGCATGTCCGTCCTTGTTGGTTTCGGTGCCGGCTAGTACGCGGGGGAACAAGCTTCTAGATGCGTCCTCGGGCCTGAACGAGGAGAAAAGCCCTGAACGAGGGCAAAGGACCCGCTTGGTCCGGCGTTTTAGCGGGTGGCTGGACAGGATGGATTAAACC
>CAXUHL010000007.1:0-14206 GCA_964250745.1 uncultured Acidobacteriaceae bacterium | reverse complement strand
ACCTGTACAAACGCCCTGACCGAGCCAAACCCCCGGCTGGCGCCGGGCTTTTCGCGGTTGCCATGCACGGATTGCTTACTCCGACGCGGCCAGTTCCTCGGCCTCGCCCTCCTGCCGCATGATCTCGAGCTCGCGCTCCTCGGCTTCCTGCTGGGCCAGCACCTCCTGCTGCACGCGCTCCGCCGCTTCTTCCAGTTCCGGGGAGAGCTGGATGTTGCGGTAGTACTCCATGCCCGTGCCGGCCGGGATCAGACGGCCCACGATGACGTTCTCCTTGAGGCCGCGCAGGTTGTCGACCGCGCCGTTGATCGACGCCTCGGTGAGCACGCGCGTGGTCTCCTGGAAGCTCGCGGCCGAGATGAAGCTGTCGGTCGAGAGCGACGCCTTGGTGATGCCGAGCAAGAGCGGCTTGCCGGTGCACGGGCGTCCACCTTCAAGCGCGACCCGCTCGTTCTCCGCCCGGAAGCGGAACCGGTCCACCTGCTGCTCGAGCAGGAAGTTCGAGTCGCCCACCTCGTCGATCTTGACCCAGCGCAGCATCTGCCGGACGATCGTCTCGATGTGCTTGTCGGAGATGGCGACGCCCTGCAAACGGTACACTTCCTGGATTTCGTTCACCAGGAAAGCCTGCAGCGCATTCTCGCCGAGGACAGCAAGAATGTCGTGCGGGTTCAGCGGCCCGTCCATGAGCGGGTCGCCGGCGCGCAGCTTCTCGCCCTCCTGCACGTTGACGTGGATGCCCCGGGGCACGGAGTACTCCTTCTCCTCGCCGTTCTCCGCGGTGACGTAGATCTTTCTCTGCCCCTTAGCCACCTCGCCGAACCGGACCACTCCCTCGATCTCCGAGATGATGGCCGTTTCCCGCGGCTTGCGGGCTTCGAACAGCTCCACTACGCGCGGCAGGCCGCCCGTGATGTCCTTGGTGCGGGTGGTTTCGCGCGGAATCTTCGCCAGGATGTCACCCGGAAAGACCTCCTCGCCGTCCTGCACCATCAGGTGGGCGCGGCTCGGCATCAGGTAGCGCTTGTCCTTCTTGCCGTCGGCCTTGATCAGGATGGTGGGCTGGCGCTTCTCGTCCGGAGCGTCCGAGACGACCAGGCGCGAAAGCCCGGTGACCTCGTCGATCTCGTCGTTCAGCGTGATGCCCTCCTGCAGGTCCTTGAACGCCACCGTGCCGCCGACCTCGGTCAGGATCGCGAAGGTGTAGGGGTCCCACTCGGCGAGTTCCTGCCCGAGCGTGACCTGCTGGCCTTCCTTCACCTTCAGCTTGGCGCCATAGACAATCTGGTAGCGCTCTTTCTCGCGCCCGCGCTCGTCGATGATGGCGACCGAGCCCGACCGGTTCATCGCGACCGTGTCGCCGGACTTGGAGGTCACGGAGACAACGTTGATGAAGCGAACCGTGCCGACGTTCTTCGCGTCGAGCTTGGACTGCTCGTTGACGCGCGAGGCCGTGCCGCCGATGTGGAAGGTGCGCATGGTGAGCTGGGTGCCCGGCTCGCCGATAGACTGGGCGGCGATGACGCCGACCGCCTCGCCGAGTTCCACCAGACGGCCCGAGGCCAGGTTGCGCCCGTAGCAGTGAATGCAGACGCCGCGCTTGGACTCGCAGGTGAGCACGGAGCGGATCTTGACCCGCTCGATGCCCGAAGCCTGGATGGCCGAGGCGAGGTCTTCCGAGATTTCCTGGTTGACCTCGACGATCGCGTTGCCCTCGAAGTCCTTGATGCGCTCGAGCGAGACGCGGCCGATGATGCGGTCGCGCAAGGGCTCGATGATCTCGCCGGACTCGATGATCGGCATGACGTAGATGCCGTCCGAGGTGCCGCAGTCGAGCTCGGAGACGATCACGTCCTGCGCCACGTCGACCAAGCGGCGGGTCAGGTAGCCGGAGTCCGCCGTCTTGAGCGCGGTGTCCGCCAGGCCCTTGCGCGCGCCGTGGGTCGAGATGAAGTACTGGAGCACCGTGAGCCCTTCGCGGAAGTTCGCCGTGATGGGCGTTTCGATGATCTCGCCCGAGGGCTTGGCCATCAGGCCGCGCATCCCGGAGAGCTGCCGGATCTGCTGCTTGGACCCGCGGGCGCCGGAGTCGGCCATGATGTAGATCGGGTTCATGGTCCCCTCCTTGTCCGCGTTCTTCATGTTGTTGAACATCTCGTCCGCGACCTTCTCGGTGACCGAGGACCACAGCTGGATGACCTTGTTGTTGCGCTCGCCGTTGGTGATCGCGCCGTCCAAATACTGCTGGGTGACGGCTACCACCTGCTGCTCGGCGTCGCGCACCACGGGGTACTTGGAGTCGGGGATGACCATGTCGTCGAGGCCGACCGAGAGACCGGACCGCGTCGCGTACTGGAAGCCCAGCTCCTTGATCCGGTCCAGCATCTTCACCGTGGTCTCGAGGCCCAGGTTCAGGTAGCAGTAGTTGACCAGCTGGCCGATGCCCTTCTTCTTGAGCAGCCCGTTTATGTACGGCATGCCGTGCGCGAGCGCGTCGTTCAGGATCGCGCGGCCGACCGTGGTCTGGATGAACTGCCGGTCGTACTGGACAGGCTCGGTGTGGGTGAGGTCCTGGTCGTCGTACGCGGTCGTCATGTCGAGCACCGCGCCCGAATAGCGCAGGCGGATCGGGGTCAGGGTTTCGACCTCCTTCGCCTCGAGCGCCATCAGCACTTCCTCGGTGTTCGCGAACGCGCGGCCTTCGCCGCGGCCGCCCTTCTTGGCCTTGGTCAGGTAGTAGAGCCCCAGCACCATGTCCTGCGTCGGGACCGTGATCGGCTGGCCGGACGCGGGGGACAGGATGTTGTGCGAGGCCAGCATGAGAACCGACGCCTCCACCTGCGCTTCGGGCGAGAGCGGGATGTGCACGGCCATTTGGTCGCCGTCAAAGTCCGCGTTGAAGGCGGTGCAGACGAGCGGATGGATCTTGATCGCCTTACCCTCGACCAGCACCGGCTCGAAAGCCTGGATGCCCAGACGGTGGAGCGTGGGGGCGCGGTTCAGCAGCACCGGATGGTCCTTGATGACCTCTTCCAGGATGTCCCAGACCACAGGCTCCTGCATCTCGACCATCTCCTTGGCCTGCTTGATGGTGGTGCAGTGGCCGGTCTGCTCCAAACGGTGATAGATGAACGGCTTGAACAGCTCGAGCGCCATCTTCTTGGGCAGCCCGCACTGGTGCAGCTTCAGCTCCGGCCCGACGACAATGACCGAGCGGCCCGAATAGTCCACGCGCTTGCCGAGCAGATTCTGGCGGAAGCGGCCCTGCTTGCCCTTCAGCGTGTCGGAGAGCGACTTGAGCGGACGGTTGTTGGCGCCGCGAAGGACGCGCCCGCGGCGGCCGTTGTCGAACAGCGCGTCCACGGCTTCCTGGAGCATGCGCTTTTCGTTGCGGACGATGACTTCGGGCGCATGGAGGTCCATGAGCTTCTTCAGCCGGTTATTGCGGTTGATCACGCGGCGGTAGAGGTCGTTGAGGTCGGAGGTCGCGAACCGTCCGCCGTCGAGCGGGACCAATGGGCGCAGCTCGGGCGGAATGACCGGGATGACGTCCAGGATCATCCATTGCGGCTTGTTGCCGGACTTGCGGAACGCTTCGACGACCTTGAGGCGCTTCGAGTACTTGAGCCGCTTCTGGAGCGAGGTTTCGGTCTTCATGCGCTCGCGCAGCTCGATCGAAAGCTCCTGGATCTCGACCCGCTTGAGCAGCTCCTTGATGGCCTCGGCGCCCATCATGCCCTTGAAACCGGAGGGCCGGTACTGCTGGTCGAGCTCGCGGAACTTGGTTTCGTCCTTGATGATCTCGCGCTCTTTCACCGGCGCGTCGCCCGGATCGACCACGACGTAACTCTCGAAGTAAAGCACCGCCTCGAGGTCGCGAAGCGAGATGTCGAGCAGGTGGCCGATGCGCGAGGGCAGGCCCTTGAAGAACCAGACGTGCGAGCAGGGGCTGGCCAGCTCGATGTGGCCGAGCCGCTCGCGCCGGACCTTCGAAAGGGTGACCTCGACGCCGCACTTGTCGCAGATCACGCCGCGATGCTTCATGCGCTTGTACTTGCCGCACAGGCACTCCCAGTCGGTGACCGGGCCGAAGATGCGGGCGCAGAACAGCCCGTCCCGCTCCGGCTTGAAGGTGCGGTAGTTGATGGTTTCAGGCTTGGTGACTTCGCCGTGCGACCACGAACGGATTTTCTCGGGGGAGGCGAGCTGGATGCGGATCGCGTCGAAGTCGGTGATGGGGCCGGAGAGTTCGAATGGGCTGGAACGGTACAAGGGTGTTCCTCCTGCGCCTTGGGGCGCTTTCGGTCCCGGGGCTTGTGGGTAGTCGGGCCGCGTTCGCCCCCGGGCGCGCTTGCTCGCGGAACGGCGGCCCTTTCATTTCGAAAATCGCGGAACTGGGTCATCCTGAGGAGCAAAGCGACGACGGATCTGCTTTGCTCCCTTCGGGTGAGCGTCAGTCGGCCGCCGCCATCAGCGGCTCGGGCGCGGGCAGCTTCGCCGCGTCCAGGTCCGACTGCTTCATCAGCTCCACATCCAGGCACAGGGCCTGCAGCTCGCGGATGAGCACGTTGAACGACTCGGGCACGCCCGGTTCGATCGCCGCCTCGCCCTTGACGATGGCCTCGTAGATCTTGGTGCGGCCGAACACGTCGTCGGACTTCGCGGTCAAGAGCTCCTGGAGGATATAGGCCGCGCCGTAGGCTTCGAGCGCCCACACCTCCATCTCGCCGAACCGCTGCCCGCCGAACTGCGCCTTGCCGCCCAGCGGCTGCTGGGTGATCAGCGAGTACGGCCCGATCGAACGCGCGTGGATCTTGTCGTCGACCAGGTGCGACAGCTTGAGCATGTAGATGTAGCCGACCGTGACCGGCTGCTCGAACTCCTCGCCCGTCATGCCGTCGAACAAGGGCGTCTTGCCCGAGCTCGGCAGCCCCGCCGCTTTCAAGAGGGCCTTGATCTCGGTTTCGCGCGCGCCGTCGAACACCGCCGTGCCGAACCAGATGCCCCGCTTCATGCCGAGGCCGACCCGCATCACCTGCTCGTCGTCCAGCTCGAGCAGCTGCCGCAGGGCCGCGGTCCCCTGGAACGCCTCCTTGAAGGCCTCCCGGACCTGGTTCGCGCCCTCGTGTTGGTCCTGGTGCTGCTTCACGAGCCCGGCCACCTTCGCGCCGAGCTCGTGCGCCGCCCAGCCCAGGTGCGTTTCGAGGATCTGCCCGACGTTCATGCGCGAAGGCACGCCCAGCGGGTTCAGCACGATCTCGACCGGCGTCCCGTTCGGCAGGTACGGCATGTCCTCCTCGGGCAGGATGCGCGCGATCACGCCCTTGTTCCCGTGGCGGCCCGCCATTTTGTCGCCGACACTCAGCTTGCGCTTCATGGCGATGTACACCTTCACCAGCTTGATGACGCCGGGGGAAAGCTCGTCGCCCTTCTGCAGCTTCGCGATCTTGTCGTTGGTGATCTTGCGCAGCACATCGATCTGGCGCGAGGTCATCTCCTCGATCTCGTCGATCTGCTCGTTCACGCGCGGGTCCTTGTCGTTGTAGCGGATGCGCTTCAGGTTCTTGGTCGAGATCAGCTCGATCGTCTCGCGGTCGAGGATCATGCCCTTCGACAACAGTCGCTTGTTCGTGCGCTCGTCGTGGAGGTCGGCCTGGACTTCCTTGCCGCCCAGGATCATCTCCAGCCGCTTGAGCCGCTCGTCGGTGAGAATGCGGATCTCGTCGGCGAGGTTCTTCTCGAGCTTCGCGACCTGCTCGGCCTCGATCTGCAGCGCCCTCTCGTCCTTCTCCTGGCCCTTGCGGGAGAAGATCCGGACGTCGACCACCGTGCCCTCGATGCCCGGGGGGCAGGTGAGCGAGGCGTCGCGCACGTCCCCGGCCTTTTCGCCGAAGATGGCGCGCAGCAGCTTTTCTTCCGGGGTGAGCTGGGTTTCGCCCTTGGGCGTGACCTTGCCGACCAGGATGTCGTTGTGGCGGATTTTCGCGCCGATCCGGATCACGCCCGACTCGTCCAGGTCGCGCAGCGCATGCTCGGACACGTTGGGGATGTCGCGCGTAATCTCTTCCGGGCCCAGCTTCGTGTCCCGCGCCTCGATCTCGAACTCCTCAATGTGCACCGAGGTGTAGTAGTCCTCGCGGACCAGCTTTTCCGAGATCAGAATCGCATCCTCGAAGTTGTAGCCGCGCCACGGCATGAACGCGACCAGCACGTTCCGGCCCAGGCCGAGCTCGCCCTGCTCGGTGCAGGGTCCGTCCGCGATCACCTGCCCCTTGATCACGCGATCGCCCTGACGGACGATCGGCTTCTGGTTGATGCAGGTGTTCTGGTTGGACCGCTTGAACTTGGTGAGCTGGTAAATGTCGGAGCCGACCTCACGCGAAAGCTGCGTGGGGTGGTGCTCGCCTTCGACGCGGATGATGATGCGCTCCGAATCGACCGAGTCGACCACGCCGTTGCGCCGGGCCGAGATGACCGCGCCCGAGTCGCGCGCCGTCACGCCTTCCATGCCGGTGCCGACGAACGGGGCTTCGGCGACCAGCAACGGCACGGACTGCCGCTGCATGTTCGCGCCCATCAGCGCGCGGTTCGCGTCGTCGTGCTCCAGAAACGGGACCAGGGACGCGGCGACGGAGACGAGCTGCTTGGGGCTGACGTCGACGTAGTCGATCTCGTCGCGGGAAACCAGGACGAAGTTGCCCTGGCGGCGCGCGTTCACGAGCTCGGCCGTGATGCGCAGCTCCTCGTCGAGCTCGACGTTGGCCTGCGCGATGGTGTGCCGGTCCTCTTCCCACGCCGACAGGTAGAAGGAGAACGGCTCGTGCTCGACCGTCCGCTTGCCCTCGGCTTGGAGCGCCTCGTTGCGCGCGATCGCCTCCGTCTTCTCGAGGTGGTCGCCGACCCGCAGCCCGCTTTCGCCGGCATTGGTCACCTGGACGTAGTCCAGCAGCTGCGCCCCGCGCACACGACGGTAGGGGCTTTCGATGAAGCCGTACTCGTTGATCCGCGCGAAGCAGGACAGCGAGGAGATCAGCCCGATGTTCGGGCCTTCCGGCGTCTCGATCGGGCAGATGCGGCCGTAGTGGGTCGGGTGGACGTCGCGGACCTCGAAGCCCGCGCGCTCACGCGAGAGCCCGCCCGGCCCAAGTGCCGAGAGCCGCCGCTTGTGGGTGATCTCGGAAAGCGGGTTGGTCTGGTCCATGAACTGCGACAGCTGCGAGGAGCCGAAGAACTCCCGGATGGCGGCCATGACCGGCTTCGCGTTGATCAGGTCGTGCGGCATCGCCGTCGACATCTCCTGGTACACGCTCATCTTTTCCTTGATGGCGCGTTCCATGCGGACCAGTCCGATGCGGAACTGGTTCTCCATCAGCTCGCCCACCGCGCGCACGCGCCGGTTGCCGAGGTGATCGATGTCGTCGACCGCGCCGATGTTCTTGCGCAGTTTGAGCAGGTACCGGATCGTCGAGTAGAAGTCGTCCGGGGTCAGGGTGCGGTGGTCGAGCGAGGTCGCATCCTGGTTCTCGTACAGCTTGATGTTGAACTTGAGCCGGCCCACGCGCGAAAAGTCGTATTTGCGCGGGTCGAAGAACATGCCCTCGAACAGAGCGGTCGCCGTGTCGAGCGTCGGCGGGTCGCCCGGGCGCAGCTTGCGGTAGATCTCGATGAGCGCTTCCTCGGGCTTGCGGACCGAGTCGCGGCGCAGCGTGTTGGTGATGATGTTGCCCACGTCGTCCTTCTCGGGGAAGAAGACCTGGACCTCCGTGATGCCGGCCTGCGCGATCTTGTGCAGCTTGTCCGGGGTCAGCTCCAGGTTGGCCTCGAGAAAGACCTCGCCGGTTTCGGTGTCGAGCGCGTCGGCGGCCAGCATCGCGCCGTCCAGGTCCGCGCCTTCGACCTCGATCTCCGTGACGCCCGCGGCGCGCAGGTTCTTGAGGATCGACGGGGAGATCTTGCGGCCGGCCGGGACGATCTCGCTCCCGTTCACCGTGATCGCCGCGGCCGGCTTGATGCCGAGCAGGTTGGTCGCGCCCTCGGCGGGCAGCGTCCACACCATCTTGCCGTCGCGGATCTTAAGCGTGTCCACGGTGTAGAACGCGCGCAGGATCTGCTCGTCGGTGCGCAACCCGAGCGCGCGCAGGAAGATGGTGCCCAGGAACTTGCGCTTGCGGTCGATGCGGACGTAGAGCGTGTTCTTCTGGTCGTATTCGAACTCCACCCACGAGCCGCGGTAGGGGATGATCTTCCCGAGAAAGTAGGTACGGTTGTTGGCCGTCTCGAAGAAGACGCCCGGCGAGCGGTGCAGCTGCGACACGATGACGCGCTCGGTGCCGTTCACGATGAAGGTACCGTTCTCGGTCATCAGCGGGATGTCGCCGAAGAAGACCTCCTGCTCCTTGATGTCGCGGACGCTCTTGGCCCCGGTGTCGGGGTCCTTGTCGTAGATGGTCAGCCGGACCGTGACCTTGAGGGGGGCCGAGTAGGTCATGCCCCGCTCCTCGCACTCCGCCTGGTCATACTTGAGCTGCAGGCCCACCGGGTCGCCGCACTTGTTGCAGAAGTCCGGGGTGTTCTTGTTGTAGGTGCCGCACTTGTGGCAGAGCACGTCGCCCGGGTGGAACGGGTCGGTGATGACCATGTTGCCGCAGTTGTGGCAGGCGGTCCGGAGGTGATGCAGGCCCTTGAGGTGGCCGCACTTGCACTCCCAGTTGCCGATCGAAAAGTCCACGAAGTCCAGCTGCGAGATGTTGCGGAAATCGGTGATCGGGAACACGGAGGTAAACACCGAATGGAGCCCGTTGTCGTCGCGCTCCGACGGCAGCTTGTCCATCTGGAGAAAGCGCTCGTAGCTCCGGCGCTGCACTTCGATCAGGTTGGGAATCTGGATCGGGGTGGGGATCTTGGAAAAGTCGAGTCGGCTGCGAAGGGCGCGGATCTCGTTCGGCATCGGGTGGCTCCTCTGGTGGCCCCGGATTCACGAGAGGTGGCAGGCTGCCCGGGGGTCCCCGCGGCCTGCGCTCACTTGCACTTTGCCCGGGCGACACTCGCTCCCCCTTGCCTCGCTCAACAGGGAACCGCCCGGCGAACTTTCTTTCCGCCTTCCGCCGGTTGCCAAAAGCGGCCCGGGAAAGGTAGGGTGTTGCTCAGCAGGGCAATGTAGCCGCTGCCGCGATGCCGAACGGCCCGCCGCCGTGAGGGCTGCGAGCCGAACACGATGCCCCTTTACGAAACGGCTATGAAGTGGGCGACCGCAGCCGTGCGCGGGGCGTGGAAGACCGCCTCCCCCCGAAAACGAGAAGCGGATAGGTACCCGGCGGCGCATGCGGCCGGTACAAGACTCAGAAAGTAAGAAGAGAGACCAAGCGCTAGCTCGGGTGTGGGCGGCACAAAGATGAGAATACTGCACTTTTGTAACCAGTGCAAGCGAAAGCGGCTCCGGGTTGCTTCCCGAAGCCGCTTTCTTTGTGGTATGAACGCGTTTACTTGATCTCGACCGTGGCCACGCCGTCGAACTTCTTCTTGATCGCCTCGGCGTCTTCCTTGGAAATGTTCTCCTTGAGCGGCTTGGGCGCGCCGTCCACCAGGTCCTTGGCTTCCTTCAAACCCAGCGCCGTCACTTCCCGTACCGCCTTGATGGTGTTGATCTTGTTCGCGCCGGCATCCTTGAGGATGACGGTGAACTCAGTCTGCTCGACCGCCGCTTCCGCCGCCGCCGCGCCGCCGCCGCACGCCATCGTCACCCGGGCCGCCGCCCCGCCCGAAACGCCGAGACGCTCCTCGAGCTTCTTGACCAGGGCCGCCGCGTCCAGCAGCGTCAACCCGACAATCTGTTCTTCCAACTGCGCCAAATCCGCCATGTGTTTCTCCCTTTTGGTTCGTCTGTATGCGTGCAACCGGAGCAGGCTCCGGTCTGTTTCCCTTGGCGGCCTGCGGTTCCGGTTTCCGATGTGCCCAGACCAGCACCCCGGCTCCGCTTGCCTTGCCAAACTCAACAGCCCGGGCGCAATCTCCCGCGCCCGGGCCAAAACTCTCGATCGGGCCTACTGCCCTTCGACCGGCTGCTCGGTCGCTGCCGCTCCGGCCTGCAGGGGCTCGGCCGCTTCCGCCGTGACCGCGGCCTCCGGCGTCGCCGCCGCGGGTGCCGTACCTTCGGAAACCGGCGAGGCCGCTGCTTCGGGAGCGGCAGCCGGCGCGGAACCCGCGGCGAACTTCTCCTTTTCAACCCCCTGCCCCAGCACCACGGCCAGGTCGCGCCCGGTCGCCGCCATCACCGTCGCCAGCCGCTGCGCGGGCGCGTTGATCAGGAACAGAAGCTTCGCGAACAGCTCTTCCTTGCCCGGCATCGTCGCCAGCGCCTGAACCTCCGCGACGTTGATCACCTTGCCGTCGACGATGCCCAGCTTGAAGGTGAACTCCGCGTTCTCCTTCACCCAGGCCGACAGCGCCTTTGCGAGCGCGACGGGGTCGCCGCTGGTGTAGGCGACCGAGCTCACGCCCTTCAGCCCCTGAAGCGCCTCGGCAATGCCCGAACCCTGGCCCGCGCGGCTGGCCAGCTTGTTCTTGACGACGCGGTAACGCCCGCCCGCTTCGCGCACCTTCTGCCGCAGCGCGAAATCCTGCGATACCGTCAACTTGGTGAACGTCCCGATAATCGCGCTGGTCGAGCCCTTGAGCTCCGTAGCGAGCTGCTCGACCTTTTGCGCCTTCTTTGCCCGTGTTAACGCCATGACACCATCCGATTTCTTCAGTGAACGCGCGCGAGCCGCACGCGGAAGTGCTTAAGCCTTCGCCGCCGTGTCCGCGATCGCGGTATCGAGCATCACGCCGGGGCCCATCGTGGAGGACATCGTGATCCCCTTGACGTACTTGCCCTTGGCCGCGGACGGCTTGGCCCGCATCACGCTCGTGATCACGGTCATCGCGTTCTCGATCAACTTTTCCGGCGGGAACGAGCTCTTGCCGACCGGCACGTGGACCAGCGCGGTCTTGTCCGTGCGAAACTCGACCTTGCCGGCCTTGATCTCCTTGATCGCCGCCGCCACGTCGCTCGTGACCGTGCCGGTCTTCGGGTTCGGCATCAGGCCGCGCGGGCCCAGCACCTTGCCCAGACGGCCGACGGACCGCATCATGTCCGGGGTCGCGATCAGGGCGTCGAAGTCGGTCCAGCTTTCCTTCTGGATGCGCTCGACCATCTCCTCGCCGCCGACGAACTCCGCGCCGGCCGCTTCGGCCTCGCGCAGTCGGTCGCCGGAGGTGATCACCGCGACCCGCTTGGTCTTGCCCAATCCGTGCGGCAGCACCACCGTGCCGCGCACCATCTGGTCCGCGTGGCGCGGGTCGACGCCGAGGCGCAGGGTAATGTCAACGTTCTCGTCGAACTTGGCGAACTTGATTTTCTGAATGAGCGGTACCGCGTCGGTCAGCGTGTACGGCCGGGGTTCGACCTGCGCGCGCGCGGCCGCCATGTTCTTGGTTTCTTTTTGTGGCATGTTTCCCTGTCTCCCACCGCTTCCGGCCCTTGCTGTGCCGTGCCGTGGTGCTGTGGACAGCGCAGTGAGGCGCTGCCTTTAGTATGCAGTAGGCCAGCCGCACAGGCAAATGCCGAGCCGTAGCCCTCCCTGTCCGACTACTCCCAAAAATCATCCATGCGCAGGCGAAAACCCGCGATCGGCCCCTCACCTTCGATCCAGTCCGGCTTCAGGAGCATCCTGGGCTCCTGCCCGGGCCGATACACCATCGCGAGCTTTCGCAGTGGATCGATAAGCCAACCCAACTCGGCACCGCGGCTCATCCAGAACTCGAGCTTCGCTTCCGCCGTGGAGGCACGATCGGCATCCGAGCGCAGTTCGGCGATAAACTCGGGGCAAAACGGAAGAAAACTCTTTCGTTTCGCCGGGGCGAAGAGTTCCCACTTCGCGGGAGAAAGCCAGGCACAGTCCGGGCCCCGCATCGTTCTGTCCGGGAAGCGAATCCCTAGGTCGGGACCGAAAACGTACCCCCCTTTTTGCCGAGCCCATACCGCCAGCTCAGCATTCAATACCTGGTTCAAGCGACTCGTTTTAGGGAAGGCCGGGCTCATGACCGTAATGCTCCCATCGGCATCGGACTCGACCTCGAACTCCTCGTTCGCCTCGCAGAATGCCGCCAGCTGCCTGTCGTCCGGCAGACCGGCCGGCCTGAGAGTGATCGGCAAGGAAAGTCCCTGCAGGATCAACCCGAAAGGCGCGGCTTTTTCCCCTTGCTCTTCAGCTTCGACCTGTACTGGACTGGCAGCCATGGTTGCCTCCGGGCACGCGGGACCTACGCCGTAACTTCAATCCCCATCGAACGAGCCGTCCCCTTGATGCTCTTGATCGCCGTTTCCACCGAGGCCGCGTTCAAATCCGGCATCTTCTGCGTCGCGATCTCGCGCACCTGCGCCTCGCTTACCGTGCCGACCTTGGTTTTGTTCGGCACCCCTGAACCCTTCTGCAGGCCGGCCGCCTTTTTGAGCAGAACCGCCGCGGGCGGCGTCTTGGTCACGAACGTAAACGTCCGGTCCACGTACACGGTGATGACGACCGGGATCACCAGGCCTTCCATTTCCTTGTTCGAGGTCCGCGCGTTGAACTGCTTGCAGAACTCCATGATGTTGACCTGCGCCTGGCCGAGCGCGGGGCCGATCGGCGGGGCCGGCGTGGCCTTGCCCGCGATGACCTGCAGCTTGACATAGGTTTGGACTTTCTTTGTAGGCGGCATGTGCTTCCCTTTCCCTGCTGGCGGCCGGCCTTCGACGGCCGCGAAATCCGGGAGAGGGCTCTACCCTCTACCCTCTACCCTCTACGCTTCGACCTTTTCAACCTTGCCGAACTCGAGTTCGACCGGCGTGGACCGCCCGAAGATGGTCACCATGACCTTGACGGTCTGACGATCTTCGTTCACCTCGTCCACCAGGCCGTTGAAGTTCGCGAAGGGGCCTTCGGTGATCCGCACCGACTCGTTCTTCTCGAACTTGATCTTGAGCTGCGGCTTGTCCTTGCTGGCTTCCTGCCGGTTCAAGAGCGACGAAACCTCTTCCTCGCTCAGCGCCACCGGCTTGTCGCCCGTTCCCAAAAAGCCCGTCACCCGCGGCGTGTTCTTGATGATGTGCCACAGGTCGTTGTCCAGGTCCATCTCGACCAGCACGTAGCCGGGCAGGAAAACCTTTTCGCTGGTCTTCTTCTTCCCGTTCACCAATTCGGTGACGGACTCGAGCGGGATCATCACCCGTCCGATCTTTCCCTGGAGGCCGTAAGCGATGATGCGGGTCTCGATCGCCTCGCGCACCTTACGCTCGAATCCCGAGTAGGCGTGGATGATGTACCACTTGAACCGCTCATTCGCGGGCGGCTCGAGCGAGGGCGCACCCTCCGCCTGGAGCGGCTCCTCTTCCATCGTTTCGACTTGTTGCTCGTCAGCCATGCGGTCCTTTACTTGTTTCCGGTGTTGCTTACGACCCACCCAGCGAATGCAGGAGCACCTGGAGCAGGTAGCCGAGGATGGAATCGACGATGTAGAAAAACGCCGCGAAGGCGAACACCGCCAAAATGACCACCGTCGTCGTGGACTGCACCTCGGCGCGCGAAGGCGAGTTGACCTTGCGAAGTTCGCCGCGAACATCGCCCAGAAACTCGCGGCCGCGCTCGATGGGGTTCGGCCGGTGCGGCCCGCTTTCCGGTGCCGCCTGGAGCGCCGCCGCCTTGCTCATCGGTTTATCTCGATCCTTCACGGGCATGCGCCCAACTCCCTCCGCGGCTCGCGCGGAGACCTGCTGTCGAAGAAATGGCGGGGGCGCTCGGATTCGAACCGAGAAGTTCGGTTTTGGAGACCGACAGTTTAACCGTTGAGCTTACGCCCCCGTTGCGCTCTCCCAGTTCACGAGAGAGCCGTTTACGCCCAGAGGGCGTACTTGCCCGACGCGGCCAGCGTCACTTGGTTTCCTTGTGCGGCGTGTGCTTCCGGCAGCGGTTGCAGAACTTCGAGAACTCGAGCCGGCCCGTGGTCGTCTTCTTGTTCTTCGTCGTCGAGTAATTCCGCTCCTTGCACTCCCCGCACGCCAACGTCACGATTTCGCGCATACCCACATCCTATCCGAAGCTGTTCCAGTTTCCCAGCAGGGCCGCTCGGCCGCCCTGCTTTTTTACCCGATGATCTCGGAGATGGTCCCCGCGCCGACGGTCCGGCCGCC
>CAXUHL010000006.1:17671-31845 GCA_964250745.1 uncultured Acidobacteriaceae bacterium | reverse complement strand
CTCTGCCAACCGATTCACACGGGAGTAACCTTCTCCCTTGCCCCCGCGCCGGTTCCATGAGACCGTCTCCCCACGCACTTCCGCGCACGCACAAAAGGAGGCCCGCCCATGATCTCGCCAACGCACCCTCTCCGACGCATCTTCCACGAGCTCGTGCGCGAGTGCTTCCGCGACACGCTCCCGACCCGGCAGGACCGCGAAGGCGAGATCGCCGCCTACGTCGCCGACATGCTCACCGAGTTCTCCTCGACCGAGAAGCTCTACCCGCTGTTCGACGAGCAGGGCCGCCCGGTGCGGGAGATCGCGGCGATGCTGCGCGCCGCCGACCCCGTCCACGGCACCGCCGCTTCCTTCGACGACGAGCGCCGCCTGCGCAAGCACATCGGCGACTACCTCCTGTTCTCCGCCGGCATGGCCCCCCCGAACTATGCGAGTCCTCACCGGCTCCAAGCCATGGTGCGCGCCGGGCAGGAAAGCTACTGGGTGGTCTCGCAGTTCAATTTATTCGAGTACGAGCGGGAAGCGCCCCTGTTCGCCCGTCTCAGCCAGTCGTTCGAGCCGTGCATGCACGGGCTGCGCGAGGTGTACGCGCGGCTCCAGCGCTCCGGGCCCCGGCTGCTGATGTAGTCAGCCTCCGGGCGCAAGTCTGTCGGTCGGCATACAACTTGGGACGACTTTCACGACTCCATAGGCGCAGAGACACATTGGAGTCACGCCATGGATCGCAGGTTCTTCTCTTCGCTCGGCATCGCCGCGGCTGCCGGGGGCTTAATGGTTGCGGAGCCGTCTCCGGCACAGGAGTCGCCGGCCGAGCTGAAACGCGCGCTGCCCAGCCCGCTCGCCGGGCCCTCGGCGGGCAGCCCCCTTCCTGAGCTGCCCGCGCCGCGCGACCCGGCGATGAGCGACAAGCTGCTGCCCGGCTTCAAGCACCAGGACATCAAGACCGCCGGAGCGGTCATCCACACCCTGGTCAAGGGCAACGGGCCGCCGCTGCTGCTGCTCCACGGCCACCCCGAGACCCACGTCACCTGGCACAAGATTGCGCCCGCGCTCGCGGAAAAGTACACGGTCGTGCTGACCGACCTGCGCGGCTACGGCGACTCCAGTAAACCCGAGGCCGGCCCCGACAGCAGCAACTACTCCTTCCGCCCCATGGGGGACGATCAGATCGAAGTGATGGCGCACCTCGGCTTCAAGCGCTTCCTTTTGGCCGGGCATGACCGGGGCGGCCGCGTCGCGCACCGCATGTGCCTGGATCACCCGGAAGCGATCGAGAAGGTCGCCGTACTCGACATCGCGCCGACCTTGACGATGTACGACAGCACCAACAAGGAATTCGCCGAGAAATACGTCTGGTGGTTCCTGCAGATTCAACCCACGCCCATGCCGGAACACCTTATCGGGCTCGACCCGGTCTACTACATCCGGGAGCATCTCGATGTGCAGGGCAAAACCCCCGGCGCGGTCACGCCCGAGGCCATGGCCGAGTACATCCGCTGCTACTGCTGCAAGGGGACGATCCACGGGGTTTGCTCGGACTACCGCGCCGCGGCGGGCATCGACCTCGACTACGATCGCGCCGACGACAAGGCCGGCCACAAGATCCAGGCGCCGATGCTCGCCCTGTGGGGCGGCAAGGGCGTGGTCGGCAAGCTCTTCGACGTGCTGGCCACCTGGCGGCCGAAGTCCGCGTCCTCGGTCACCGGAAAGGCTCTGGACTGCGGCCATCTGCTGCCGGAGGAGCAGCCCGAGGCGGTTCAGGCGGAATTCGAGAAGTTCTTCAGTTGAAGCGTCTCCCGCTTGGGCGGCGGTGCCTGCTGCTGCCCGCGCTGTGCCTGGCCTGGCTGCCGTCTCACGCGCAAGCGCCGGACGCCGCCCCGGAGCCAGATACGGAAACCACCCTCAGCGGCTCCGACAGAAGCGAGCACGACCCCGAGCACCAGCATCACTTCCTGGGCGAGTGGGGCGGCAAACGCCCGGAGCTTCTGCGCCGCGGGGTGAGCCTGGACCTGCAGTACGAAAGCGACACCCTTTGGAACGCGCGCAGCCCACGCAAAACGCGTTCGGCCGTTTTCGCGCGCGCCCGCGGCACCGTGGACGTCGATTTCGCGCGCCTGACCGAGACCCGCGGCCTCAAGCTGCATGTCACCGCCGTGTGGCAAGGCGGCGGCAGTCTCGGAGCCTACCTCGGCCAGTTCGCGGGACCGAGCGGGCTGGACAGCGCGAACAGCTTCCGTCTGGACTCCTGGTGGCTCGACAAGGCGTTCCGGGACGGGCGCGTCGCCTTTCGTATCGGCCAGTTCGCGGCGGGGGATTTTTACGGCAGCCAGGTCTTCGGACCGTCCTTCATCTTTGAGCCGCTCCAGTACGCGCTCGACAACCTCACCGTCACATACGAGACCTTCGATCCGCCTTCGACCTCGGCCGCCGAGCTTCGCGTCGCGCCCACGGAACATACCTATATCCGCTCCATGGTTTACGCCGCGGACCGCCTGCCGTTTGCCCACAACCGCACCGGGCTGGTTCCGGACTTTCGAGGCGCGGTCTCGTCCGCCTCCGAGATCGGCTGGTCCCCGGGCAAGCACGCCAGGAGCCTCCTGCCGCAGGACACGGTCGAATCGCGCCGCGGCTTCGCCGGCCTGTACAAGTTCGGTGCCGTGTGGAACCCGGGCAGGTTCCAAACCACGCAGACGAGCGGCCGCGTCGGCGGCGACTATCTCATCTACGGGATGCTCAACCAGGCCGTGTTCCGGACCGACCCGAAAGGCAGCCGGGGGCTGGACGTCACGGCGGGCGCGGACTGGAGCCCATCGGACCGCAACCGAACCAATCAGGTCGTCGACTTCGGGCTGCGCCTCAACGAGCCTTTGCCGATCCGCCTGCACAACACCGTCGGCATTGCCTGGGTGCGTACCGGGATCGGCGACGCGATCACCCTGACCGAGAAAACGCGCCCGCCCAACACGGCCGAGCAGGGCATCGAGTTGAACCTCCTCCTGGACATTCCGCGCGGCATCCTGGTGCAGCCGGTCGCGCAATACTACCTGCACTCCGGCGGCGGCTTATCCAATGCCGCGGTTTTCGGCCTGCACACCAAGGTCGACTTTTGATCCGAACGGCTCCAGGGAACCTGTCGGAAGAACGCAGCGAGCGAACAGGCGTTCGCGAAACACTTGCCCGTGTTCGATCCTTCGCGGTTCTCGGTCTTCTCTGCCTCGCCGGTCCCGGCTTCGCCCAGAACGTGAAGCCGGTCGGAGGCACCGCGCAAAGCATCTGGTTCAACTACTTCGGCGATCAACCCGTGACCGACCACCTGTCCGTTCACCTCGAAGGCTCCTACCGGCGCACGCTCGGCCTGCGACAGTTCGAGCAGTACATGTTCCGCTCCGGGGCGACCGTCGTCGAGAACCCGCACTGGCAATCGCTCATCGCCTACACCTACCTGCTTGCCGCCCCGACCGACGGCGGCGCGTTCGGGCCCGCGCCCATCGCCGGCAGCCTTCCCGAGCACCGGCTGCTCGAGCAGCAGATCTTCGAGCACCGGCTCGCCGGCGAGGGCAAGCGCGCCGCCACGCTCACGCACCGGTTCCGGTTGGAGCAACGCTGGCTGGGCACGGAGACCCTGGGGCGCGGCGTCGCCAATTGGAACTTCGGTGAGCGCGCCCGCTACCGGATGACCTTCCACATCCCCGTCGGGCGGGGCAGCGACCCCAGGCACTACATCGCCGCTTTCAACGAGGTCTACACCCTCTTCGGCCCGCATGGCGGCCCCTCGCCTTTCTACTCCGACTACACCTATGCCGCGCTCGGTACCAGGACCGGCCGGTTCTTCGCGGTCGAGGTGGGCTACCAGTACCGCCGCATGGAGCAGCCGGCAGGCACGACGGGCATCGATGACCACCAGGTCCAGATCTACCTGCTTTCAACCCTGCCTTTTCGACGCGGCACCCACCAGGGCCTCGAATGAACGAACGAAACCTGTACGCGGCCGCTTTCCTGTACACCGCGGTCGGCGGCTACCTGGACGCCTACTGCTACCTGACCCACGGGCACGTCTTCGCGAACGCGCAAACCGGCAACATCGTCCTGCTGGGGCTGGCGCTGGCCAAGGGCAGCCCCGCCGAGGCGCTCCACCATCTGCCGCCGATCCTCACCTTCATCGCGGGCGTGCTGGGGGTCCTGCTGCTCAACCGGAACGGCCGATTTACCCCATCGCGGCTCCGCACGCTCAGTGCTTCGGTCGAGCTCGCGGTTCTGGTTCTGCTCTTCCTGCCCGGCCCGCGCATTCCCGACGCCTATGTCGTCCCGTCTATCGCTTTCGTGGCCGCGGTGCAGGTCACCGGCTTCGGCTCCGTGCGCGGGTGGAAGTTCAACTCCGCGATGACCACCGGCAACCTGCGCGCCACGCTCCATGCGCTGGTGCTGTGGCGCACCGGCAAGGATCCGGAGGAGAACCGCAAGACTTTCCTCGCCACCGGGGCAATTTGCCTCTGCTTCGCGACCGGCGCGCTGCTCGGCGGCGTGGTCAGCCGGGCCTTCCCTCAGGAAGCGCTGCTGCCCTGCATCCTGGGCGTCGCGGCAGCCGCGTACCTTGCCGGGCGGCATGGCCCCTTACACCCGCAACCCTGACCGGACCGCGCGCGCCCGCAACAAGCCGCCCAGCACCGCGCACACCGCCAGGCTCACCCCCGCGTCGGTCCACAACGCGCCCCGCAGGCCGCCCAGCGTGTAACCCCGCCCGTCGAGGAAGCCCATGTACACGATCGGCAGGTTGGTCGCCGCGATCAGCAACGAAAGGATGGTCGCGGCCAGCCGGTTGCCGGGGCCGATCACCGCGAAGGTGATCGCGAACGCAGCCGCGAACGCCAGCGCCTGGAACGCGTTCTCCCCCGCGATCGCGACGGCGAAGGCCGCCGGCGTACGCGGCAGCAGCAGGAGGCCGAGCGTGAACAGCGCGCCCGCCACCCCGATGCCCAGGTACAGCGGCCGCAGCGGGAAGCGCCGGGCGAGCAACGGCAGCAGCAGGCTGCCGCACACCCCCGCCGCCGCCGAGCCGGCCCCGGCCAGCAGGCTCACGGCGCGCTCGCTCGCGTGAAAATCCGCCCCGATGCCGCCCAGTACGTTGGTCAAGGTGAAGGACGCCGAGGGCAGGCTGAACAGAAGCAGCGCGAGCAGCACTTCCTTCCGCCGCAGAACGAGCCACAGTTCGCCGAAAAGCCTCCGGAAGCTTTGGGTGAGCGGGCGGCGCTCCGGCGCGGGCGCGGGCAGGCGCAGGTAGATCAAGGACGGCAGCAGAAGCACCCCGGCCAGCGCGCACCCGGCAGCGCGCGGCGGCAGCGCGCGCATCAGCTCGCCGCCCAGCAGCATCATGGTCCCGCCCGCGCCCAGGTTCGCCACCGTGAACCACGCGCCCAGCCGCGCGTCGTCTTCTTTCGGGATAAGGCTGCCGACCCATCCGCCCACCGCCGCCTGCACCAGCGAGACCGCGATGTAGCCCACCAGCATCGCGCCCTCGACCAAGGCGAGATTGGCCCGGTGCGCCACCGCCCAGCCCAGGCACCCGGCCCCGATGAGCGCGAACACGAGCGCATAGGCCCGGCGACTCCACCGCACATCGAGCACCGGCGCGAGCAGGAAGACCCAAAACCCCGGCGACAGCACCGCCGCCGTGGTCGCCGCGATGCGCCCGCCCGGCACCCCCTGCGCCGCGAGCATCTGCGGCATGGACACCACCGCGAATCCCGCGAACGCCCCGAAGGTCGCGTTGGTGAGCCCCATCAACCAAACCGGCGGCAGTGCCTGCGCGTTCCGCATGTGCGATTCTGCCACGGTGCGCGCGTTCGGGAAAAATCTACCGGGCGCGCGTTCAGCGGTTGCCGGCGGTACTGCTTCTCTCTCGATTCCAACAACCATGCAAATTGAAAACAAGACTTTAGATTTGCAAGGCAAACCGGGCGAGATTCGCGAATGGGCTGAACCTTGCAAATTGAAAACCACGCTTTTAATATGCAAGGATGATCGAGCGAGCAGCAGCGGCGGATTTACGTAAGGCCCTCGCAGTCCAGGCTGTTGCGGCGATCATCGGCCCCCGGCAGGTCGGCAAGACCACGCTCGCGCTGGACATCGCCGACGAGCGGCCCGGCTCCCTCTACCTCGACATGGAGTCGGAGGAGGACCGCGCCAAGCTCGCGGAGCCCCGGCTCTTCTTGGAGCAGTACGAGCGGTCGCTGGTCGTCCTCGACGAGATCCACCGGGCCCCGGACATCTTCAGCGCGCTGCGCGGCCTGGTCGACCGGGGCAGGCGGCGCGGCCATGGGAAAGGCCGCTTTCTCATCCTCGGCTCGGCTTCGATCGACCTGCTGCGCCAGTCGGGCGAGACCCTGGCCGGGCGCATTGCCTACATCGAAATGGGCCCGCTGAACCTGACCGAGCTCCCGGGCGACGAGGCGGAGCTGGTGCAGCTTTGGGTGCGCGGGGGCTTCCCCGGCAGCTGCCTGGCCGAGGACGATGCGGAAAGCCTGCGCTGGCGCTTCGACTTCATTCGCACGTACCTGGAGCGCGACGTCCCGCAGTTCGGGCCGAAGATTCCGGCCGTGACCTTGCAGCGCTTGTGGACGATGCTGGCCCACAGCCAGGGTGGGCTGCTGAACGCGTCGAGGCTGGCCTCGAGCCTGCAGATCACGGCACCGACGGCCCAGCGCTACATCGACCTGCTGGTCGATCTGCTTCTGGTCCGGAGGCTGCCGCCGTTCCATGTCAACCTGGGCAAGCGGCTCGTGAAGTCGCCGAAGATGTACGTGCGCGACTCCGGCCTCGTGCATGCGCTGCTGGGCTTGCGCACCTTCAACGACCTCGCCGGCCATCCGGTCGCGGGGCCTTCCTGGGAGGGGTTCGCGATCGAGAACCTGCTGGCGGCCGCCCCGCCGCGCACGACGGCGACCTTTTACCGCACCGCGGCCGGCGCGGAGATCGACTTGCTGCTGGAGATCCCCAGGCACGGTCTGTGGGCGATCGAGATCAAGCGAAGCCTCGCCGGCCGCCCGGAGAAGGGCTTCCATATCGCCTGCGACGACCTCCAGCCGGCCCGCCGGTGGCTGGTCAACGCCGGGCAAAGCAGCTACCCGCTCGGGGCCGGTGTGGAGGCTGTCGGGTTGCCGGAGGCGGTGCGGGTGCTGCGCGAGCTGCGTTAGCGCCGCTCTTCAGCGGATCTGCTCGGAGACGACTTCGATCTCCTGGTGGCGTGTGCTGCCGGGGATGTCGAGCGCGCCCAGGACCAGCGGCTTGCCCTGCACCAAGGTCGAGGTGCCTTCAAACAAGGCCTGCCGGATGAGCGGGTCCTGCGCGCCGACGCCCGACTGCTCCTCGGCCAGGGTGGACTGCTCGATCTTGGTGCGCAGCCGCACACCATCGAGATAGGTGCTGATGGATGCCTGGATATTGAGCCCGACATCGAGATACTGCACGTTCGACCCCTGTTTCGCGGCTTCCGGGTGTATTTCGCCGACAACTAACGGCACCTTGGTCCCCTGTTTCAGGTTCGTGATCTGCCCTGACACCACGACTAATGCGAAATGCTGGACGCCGACGCGCTTTCCGTTGTCCGTTTCGGTAATCGTATAAGTGAGGCGATACGTCTTCTGGATGCGGTCGAGGTCGGAGAGAAGCTTGCGCGCGAGCGCGATATCCTCAGCCGAACCTCGGATGGAGATAGCGCCTTGGGAAAGCACCATGTAGATACGGGCTTTTGGGAGAAGGTTTCTGAGGTCCGTCGTGATGTCGTTGGCATCGTTCGCCTCGTTCAGGTTGGTGAGATAGAGGGTTTGATAGCTGTCCTCGGCGGGCTTCGCTTCCGTGCGATCGGTTGGCGCGGGTGCCGTCTGCCCGGTCAGCACGAGTGGAACGAAAGCCAGAGCGAGGCCGGTCCCGAAGCGGAGAGCGAACGAATTACCTGTTTTCACTGTTGACTCCTTCTGTTTGATGGAAGAATCGTTCGAAAGCCTGGCGCTCCCTGGCGATTTGCGCCCCTTGCACTTCGGGATGAAAGGCAGCTGACTCGCGCGCGGCGGGAATGCGGACCGCTTGCAGGAGCAGCTTCTCCTGCCGGGTGAGCGGCAGCGGCGGGGCGGGATAGCCGGCAGCGATGAGGGGCGGCTTCAGCAGTCCTGCCTGCTTGCGCCGGGCATGGACGAGCACCTTTCGCGGATGCCGCGACTGTTCATGAACGCTCATCCGCGGGATCCCTTGCGACGTCGAGGAGGGTGGGATTCTCGCTGGACGTCCATTCGGACGGCCGGGGTAGCGAACGAGCAGGAAAGCCAGGGCAAGGGCGGCGGTGACCGCGGCGATACCCGGCTCGAACCAAGGCCGGTGCCGTCGCTCACGTTCGGCAACCCGCGCCCGCAAGGCGCGAAGCAGGCGGTCCTCCATCCCGCTCGGCGGCTCGCCGGCGCGCAAGCCTCCAAGCACTTTCTCGACGATTTCATCGCGATCTTTCATCGCATCCCTCCCTTGTCCAGCCGCTCGCGCAACCTGCCGCGCGCGCGAAAGAGCAGCGACCGGATCGCGGACTCGCTTTTCTTCACTACTTGCGAGATTTCCGCGGTTTCGAGCTCGTCGAGCGCGGAAAGCAGCAGCACCTGTCGTTCCGCTTTTGGCAGCTTGTCGATGGCGCTGAGGGCGGCCCGCATCTGCTGGGCTTCCGCAAGGGCAGTTTCGGCCGATGCGCCGGAAGCGGCAAGGCCCGCGACGTACTCATCGTCCAACTGCTCCGGACGGATGCGGCGTTTGCGATCCATGGCCAGGTTCCAGGCGATCCGGACGAGCCAGACGCGCATGTCTCGAATAGCCGGGAGCGTGGAGCGGTGCTCCAGAACACGGACGAACGCATCCTGGACGGTGTCCTCCGCTTCGGCCCGGCTGCGAAGCACGGAGTAGGCGACGCGGAAAAGCAAAGGTGCATAGGCTTCGACGAGCGCTTCCAGATCTGTTTCCGATCGCGATTCACCACCGGAAAACACGAAGCTGAGTCCCTCGATCGAAGTCATAGGTTCCTTCTATCGAGAAAGACGCGCGCGTTCGGGATGCGCTCGGAATAAATCAACCGGGCCTGAGAGGGCGTGGAAAGGCAGTTAACAAGGAGGGACAAGTCAGCCTGAGCGGGTGTGTTTGGATTCAATCTCCGCCCAACCGCAAAAGCAGGTCCTTCCTCGCTTCGCTCGTCAGGATGACCCTATTTTGAGATCGATAAAGAGAGTGAAACATTGTCACACGCCCTCTCAGGGTGATCCTAACTGGATGGGACAGGCGTGACATGTCAAGCGGCTTTTCACTCACCTCATCTATTTGCAGTCGGCGACGGTCGACTTACAAGATATACCGGCTCAAATCCTGGTCCTTGACGATGCCGGCGACCATTTGGCGGACGTATTCCGGGTCGATGACGACGACGCGCTCGTGGCCGGTGGGGATTTCGCGGTCGACTACGGGCAACGGGGTGGTGGCGGCTCCGTCGGTGGCGGCGACGGACAGGTCGAAGACGCCGGCCTCGGTGCGCGGGGCTTTGAGCAGGTCCGGGGCGAGGAAGCTGATTTCGTCGAGCACGCGCTCCATGATGGTGTGGAGGCGGCGCGCGCCGATGTTTTCCGTCTGCTCGTTGACGCGGAAGGCGAACTGGGCCATCTCGGCCAGGGCTTCCGGCGTGAACTCGAGCTTGAGGCCCTCGGTTTCGAGCAGCGCGATCTGCTGCTTGGTGAGCGAAGCCTTGGGCTCGGTGAGGATGCGGATGAAGTCGTCGACGGTCAGGGAGTGGAGCTCGACGCGGACGGGGAAGCGGCCCTGGAGCTCGGGGATCAGGTCGGAGGGCTTGGTGACGTGGAACGCGCCGGCGGCGATGAACAGGATGTAGTCCGTCCGAACCATGCCGTAGCGGGTGTTGACGGTGGTGCCTTCGACGATGGGGAGGATGTCGCGCTGGACGCCCTCGCGGGAAATGTCCGGGCCATGCCCGCCTTCGCGCCCGGCGATCTTGTCGATCTCGTCCAGGAAGACGATGCCGGAGCTTTCGACGCGCTCGACGGCCACCCTTTGCACCTGGTCCATGTCGATGAGGCGGCTCTCTTCCTCCTGGACCAGGTAGTCGAAGGCTTCGGACACCTTCATTTTGCGCTTCTTGGTGCGCTGGCCGAAGAGCTGCGGGAGGATGTCCTTGAGGTTGTTTTCGGAGAACTCCTCGGGCGCGTTGCCGGCCACAATCTCGATCTGCGGTTCGCGGCGCTCGCGCACGTCGATCTCGACGGTGCGGTCGTCGAGCTTGCCCTCGCGGAACTGCTCCCGCAGCTTCTCCCGCGCGCGCGCCTGCGCTCCGGCATCGGTCTCCGCGGCGGCGCTCAGGCTTTCGCCGGCCGTTTCGGCTTCCACCACGGCCGTTTCCGACACCGGTGCCGGCGGCAGCAGCAGCTCCAGCAGGCGGTCTTCGGCGTTCAGCTCGGCCTTGTCCTCGACCTCTTCGAGCTTCTCGTCGCGCACCATGTCGATCGCGTTCTCGACCAGGTCGCGGATCATCGACTCCACGTCGCGCCCCACGTAGCCCACCTCGGTGAACTTCGAGGCCTCGACCTTGAGGAAGGGCGAGTTGGTGAGCTTGGCCAGGCGGCGGGCGATCTCGGTTTTGCCGACGCCGGTGGGCCCGATCATGATGATGTTCTTCGGCATGATCTCGTCGGCGACATCCGGGGCGAGCTTTTGCCGGCGCATGCGATTGCGCAGCGCCAGGGCGACGGCGCGCTTGGCGGCGCGCTGGCCCACCACGTATTTGTCGAGCTCGGCGACGATCTCGCGCGGGGTCAGGTCTTCCAGCGCGAGCGCCTGGTCGTCGGCGGTGCCGGGCAGGTAAATGGCCATGGTGTGGGGGTTTTCCTCCGGCTATGCCTTGTCGGGAGCCGCGAGCTCCTCGACCATAAGCGTGTCGTTCGTGTAGATACAGATCTTGCCGGCGATGCGGAGAGATTTTTCCGCGATCTCGCGCGCGGACAGCTCCGTGTTCTCGTAGAGGGCGCGCGCGGCGGCCAGGGCATAGGAGCCGCCGGAGCCGATGGCCACGATGCCCTCGTCCGGTTCGATCACGTCGCCCGTGCCGGAGATGATGAAGCTCTGGTGCGGGTCGGTGACGATCAGGAGTGCCTCAAGCGAGCGCAGCATTTTGTCGGTGCGCCAGTCTTTGGCGAGCTCGACGGCGGCGCGGCCGATGTTGCCTGCGTACTGCTCCAGCTTGCCCTCGAACCGGCTGAAGAGGGAGAAGGCGTCGGCGGTGGAGCCGGCGAAGCCGGCCAGGACTTTTTCCTGATACAGGCGGCGGATCTTCCGGGCCGAGTGCTTCAGGATCGCGTCGCCCAGGGTGACCTGCCCGTCGGCCGCCATGACCACCCGGCCTTCCCGGCGCACGCACACCACGGTGGTGCTGCGGATGCGGCGGTTGTGGCTCAGGGAAAGGTCGCGCGGGCTGCGGGAGGAAATCTGGGCCATAGGGAATCTTTTGAGTATAGACCAGGGTTCGGCGGCGAGGGGCTTGCGGACGCGGACCCTGCGGTATGCTGGGCCTACCCGGCGCGGAGCATGGCCGCGCGGCAAGGAGCTCGACGGCGATGGGCGCTTTTTCCCTGCGCGACCCGCAGATATGGACCACTCTGGCCGCGGCGGCCGCCTGCCTGGGCGGGCTGGCATGGTACCGGTCCACGCGCAGCCGGGTCAGCGAGGAAGACAAGGAGCGGCTTTTGGAGCGCACGCGCCGGCAGGACCTGGTGCTGGGCGGGCGGATCATCGACGGGACGGTTCTCGATGTGTCGGACCTGGACCCGTTCGAAAGCAACCGGCCCGGGGGCATGCAGCTGATCCTGTACAAGTACGAGATTGCCGGGGTGGCGTATGAGTGCTCCCAGGACATCACCAACCTCAAGGATTTGATCGACATCGCCGATATACGCGTGGGGTTTCCGTGCTCGGTGCGGTACGACACGCGGCAGCCGGAGAACTCGATCGTGGTCGCGGAGAACTGGATCGGGCTGAGGGACACGGCGAATTCGGTCCCGGTGCGCCGTGCCGTGTCGCGGCGGCGGTGGTCGGCGCCGGTGGGGTAAGCGAGCGCGCCGCGGCTTCGCCTAGACTGGAGCCATGCACACGCACGCCCATCCGGTGGGGAGCACGCGCGGGACCAAGGTCGCGCTCCAGGTTTCGCTGTTCGCGACCGTAGGGTATGTCGCGGTTTGCTTTCTGATCGGGCTCCGGGCGCATTCGCTGGCGCTGCTGTCGGAGGCGGGCCACAATGTGTCCGACGCTGCGGCGCTGCTGCTTTCGTTCATCGCGGTGTGGCTGGGCGGGCGGCCGGCGAACGACGCGAAGACGTTCGGCTATCAGCGGGCGGGGGTGCTGGCCGCGTTGTTCAATGCGCTGGCGCTGGTGGCGGTCGCGCTTTGGATCGGGGGCGAGGCGCTGGTGCGGTTGCGCCATCCGGAGCCGGTCGCCGCGGGCTCCATGATGGCGGTCGCGGCGCTCGGGGTGGTGATGAACGGCTGCATCGCCGCGCTGCTGTGGCGCACCAGTTCCGGCGACGTCAATCTGCGATCGGTGTTCGTCCATATGTTGGGGGACACGCTGTCGACGGCCGCGGTGATTGCCGGCGGGCTGCTGATCCGGCTGACGGGCCTGGTCTGGATCGACCCGGCGCTGTCGCTGGCGATTGCCGCCCTGATTCTGTGGTCGTCGGTCGCGATCGTTCGAGAGACGTTGAACATTCTGCTCGAAGGGACGCCGGGCAATGTGTCGCTGGCCGAGGTGCGGGCGACGCTGGCCGCGATCGAAGGGGTCGAGGACGTACACGACCTGCACATTTGGTCTCTGGGCTCGCAGACCCACGCGCTGGCGACGCACATTCGCATCGCGGACATTCCACCCTCGAAAAGCGATGCCATCCTGCAGGCGGTGAAGGTGCGGCTGCGCGAGCGGTTCCGGATCGTGCACACGACGGTGCAGTTTGAGAACGCGGTGTGCGCGACGGAGCATGGGTGCGTGATGGCCGCCGAAGCATTCGACGTGCATGAACATGCGCACCATGGGCACCATCATGGCCATGCGCACTGAGGAGGCCGGGTAGAATCGGAGCACCGCGATGAAGCTGCCGATCCTGCTCTCCACTCTCTTCCTTGCCACCTCCGGCCTGACGCAGGCACCCGCTCCGTCTCCTTCCCCGGTGCAGACCCCGACCCCGCCCGCGGCTTCGACAGCTCCGGCCGCGCCCGCCGCGGGACAGGCCCCGGCACAGCAGAACGGGCAGCAGCCGGGGTTCACGATCCAGACGCAAGTGAACGAAGTGGACCTGACATTTACGGTCACGGACCGGCACGGGCACTTCGTGAACGACCTCCACCAGGCGGATTTCGCGCTGCTGGATGACGGGAAGTCGCCGGCGCAGGTGTACCGGTTCGAGCAGAACACGAACCTGCCGCTGCGGGTTGGGCTGGCGATCGACACGAGCACGTCGATCCGGACCAGGTTTACCTTCGAGCAGCAGGCGGCGACCGAGTTTCTGCTGCAGATTCTGCGGCCCAAGAGCGACAAGGCATTCGTGGAAGGGTTCGATCTCCAGCCGGATTTCCGGCAGGACTGGACCAACAACCTGGACGCGCTGACGGTGGGGATCAATAAGCTGCACTCGGGTGGCGGGACGGCGCTGTTCGACGCGCTGTACCAGGGCTGCCACGAGAAGATGCTGGACGCGACCCTGCACCATGAGCCGGCGCGCAAGGCGATGGTGGTGATTTCGGACGGGGACGACAACCAAAGCCACGCGTACCTGGAAGATGCGATCAAGGAGTGCCAGCGGGCGGAGACGACGGTGTACGCGATCAGCACGAACGTGAGCCCGAGCCGCGACCGCGGGGACGACACGCTCGAGAAGATCGCGAACGCGACCGGCGGGCGGGCGTACTATCCGCAGAAGATCGAAGACATGCCGAACAGCTTCGGGCAGATCCAGCAGGAACTGCGGTCGCAGTACGCGCTGAGTTACAAACCGGCGGATTTCGCGGCGAACGGCGCGTTCCGGACGATCTATCTGTTTTGCACGGACAGGCGCTATCAGGTCAGGTCGAGGACGGGGTATTTCGCGCCGCGGCAGTGAGTCA
>CAXUHL010000006.1:0-17571 GCA_964250745.1 uncultured Acidobacteriaceae bacterium | reverse complement strand
GCAAGCAGGCCCGCCTCGTCGAGCACGGGGACGCCGAGCTGTCGGGCCTTTTCGAGCTTCGAGCCGGCCTCCTCTCCGGCTACGAGATAGCTGGTTTTCTTGCTGACGGCGCTCGATACCTTGCCGCCGGCGGCTTCGATTTTCTCCTTGGCTTCCTCGCGGGTGAGGGTAGGCAGGGTTCCGGTGAGCACGAAGGTAAGCCCCACGAGCTCCGCGGTGCGGGCGCGCATGGTTGCGGTTAGGGTGAGGCCGGCCTTGGCGAGGTCCTCGACGAGGGCGCGGTTCGAGGCTTCGGAAAAGAACTCGCGGATGCTGGCGGCGACACGCGGGCCGACCTCGTCGACCTCCTGGAGCTGCTCCTGCGTGGCGGTCATGAGGGCATCGAGCGAGCCGAAGTGCTCGGCCAGCAGCTCGGCGGTGCGCTCGCCGACGAAGCGGATGCCCAGGCCGAAAAGCACGCGGTGGAGCGGGGCGGAGCGGGATTTCGCGATCTCCGCGAGCAGGGCGTCGGCGGTTTTCTTGCCGATGCGTTCGAGCCCGAGCAGCTGCGCCTCGGTCAGCGTGTAGATGTCGGCCACGGAGTGGACGAGCTTGTGCTCGAGCAGCTGGGCGACCAGGGCTTCGCCGAGGCCTTCGATGTTCATGACGCCGCGCGAGGCGAAGTGAAGCAGCGAGCCCGCGACCCGGGCCGGGCAGGTGGCATTGACGCAGCGGTGGTCGGCTTCGCCCTCGGAGCGCTTGACCTCGGCACCGCAGACAGGGCAGCGATTGGGAAAGGCGAAGAGGCGGGTGCCGCGGGGCTTGTCGGGGAGAACGGAGACGACCTTGGGGATGACGTCGCCGCCGCGCTCCACACGGACGGTGTCGCCGATGAGCAAGCCGAGCGAGGCGATCTGGTCGGCGTTGTGGAGGGTGGCGCGGGTGACGGTGATGCCGCCGATCGAGACGGGCGCGAGCACCGCGACCGGGGTGAGCTTGCCGGTGCGGCCCACCTGGACCTTGATGTCCTCGACCACCGTGACGCCGAAGCGGGCGGCGAACTTATAGGCCACTGCCCAGCGGGGGGCCTTGCCGGTGTAGCCGAGGCGGCGCTGGACGGCCGCGGAGTCGACCTTGACGACGACGCCGTCGATTTCGTAGCCGAGGCTGGCTCGGTTGGTTTCCGCTTCCCGGATGAAGGCGACGAGCCGGTCGAGGTCGCGGATGGCCTCGCGGTGCGGGTTGACGCGGAAGCCGGCGGCGGTGAGGGCATCGAGCGCTTCGGTTTGGCTGGGGAAGAGTGGGTCGCCTTCGGGAGATAGGGCGAAGTAGGCGTAGAAGTCGAGCCGTCGCTGGGCGACGACGTTGGGCTCCAGGGTGCGGATGGTGCCGGCGGCGGCGTTGCGGGGGTTGGCGGCGGGGGCTTGTCCGGCGGCCTCGCGCTCTTCGTTGAGCAGGAGAAAGCCCGTAATGGGCATGACGACCTCGCCGCGGACCTCAAAGGCCGCGGGCAGGCGGGAGGCGGCGAGGCGAGCAGGGGGGATGACGAGCGGGACCGAGCGGATGGTGCGGACGTTGGCAGTGACGTCCTCGCCGACCGAGCCGTCGCCGCGGGTGAGGCCGCGGAGCAGGCGGGGGCTCGAAAGGGGAAAACCAGATCCTTCGCTTCGCTCAGGATGACCCTCTCGAAGGCTTGCCTCGGTTTGCTCGGAAGCGTAGCGCAGCGCCATGGAAAGGCCGTCCAGCTTGTACTCGCAGGTGTAGCGGAGCTCCGCACCGGGCCCGGCGAGCTGGCGGACGCGGGCGTCCCACTCGCGCAGCTCTTCTTCGGAGTTGACGTTGTCGAGCGAAAGCATGGGGCGGGAGTGCGGGACCTTGCCGAAGCCCTCGGATACCTTGCCGCCGACGCGCTGCGAAGGAGAGTCGGGGGTGACCCAGGCGGGATGCGCCGTTTCAATGTCCTGGAGCTCGCGCATGAGGGCGTCATAGGCGAGGTCGTCGATCTCGGGGGCGTCGAGGACGTAATACAGGTATTCATGGTGGCGAAGCTCGTCGCGGAGTTGGTCGAGACGGGCCCTTGCGTCGACTGGCATAAGGCCAAGGGTAAAGGGTCGAGGGTGGAGGGTGGAGGGAAAAGCGGACACATCGCGGCCCGCGGGACCAATTCGGGAAAGGCGGCCCATATTTCCCAAATTGGAACGGGAGTGTGCAGCTTCGGCGGATTTATCGAGCACGGCGGGCTTCGGCGGTGCATTCTGGAGCAGTGGAGCCGGTGACGCACTTTTTGACGGGGGCCTGCCTGGCGCGGGCGGGGTTGAATCGCAAGACGGCGTACGCGACGCTCGCGATTACGCTGGCGGCGTAAGCCCCGGACATCGACGTGGTGGGGGGGCTGGGCGGGCCGGTGATGGGGTTCGCGCACCATCGCGGCGTCACGCATACGCTTGTGGGCGCGCCGGGGATGGCGTTGCTGGTGACGGGCCTGGTGTGGCTGCTGGCGCGGCTGCTGCCGCGGCCTGCACAGCCGGTACGGTGGGTTTGGGTATGGGTGCTGGCACTGCTCGCGGATGGCAGCCACCTGCTGCTGGACTGGACCAACAGCTATGGGCTGCGGCCGTTTTACCCGTGGGACCCGCACTGGTATGCGGGCTCGTTTGTGTTCATCTTCGACCCGCTGATCTTTGCGTGCCTGCTGCTGGGGTTGGGGCTGCCCGGGATTCTGGGGCTGGTCGAGGGCGAAATGCGGCGGCGGAGGCCTGGGGAGCTGCGCGGTCGAGGGACGGCGCTTGCGGCACTGACGCTCGTGGGTGTGCTGTGGGGCGTGCGGGCCGTGGAGCATGGCAAGGCGGAGCGACTGGTGGCCTCGACGGGCCCTGCGGCGCGGAGGGTGGCTGCGGAGCCTTCGATCGTGGACCCGTTCGCCTGGCATGGCCTGGCCGATCTTGGGGCGCGGTACCGGACGGTGACGGTGCGGACGAGCCCAGGCGCGGTAGGGGAGGAGCGTTTCCTCGAAAAGCCGGAAGCGACCCCGGCGGTGGCCGCGGCGAAGCGGAGTTTTCTGGGCAGGGTCTACGGCGATTGGTCGAGCTGGCCTTTGGTGGAGGATCTCGGATCGACGGCACCACCCGGTGCCACGGACCTGCCCGCGAGCGCGGCCGGCGTGCGCTTCCGGGATTTGCGCTTCGCATCCGAGGCGCTGGGGCCGCTCGGGGGAGACCGGGCCGATGTGCTGAGCGGCTGGGTTGCGGTGGGCCCACGGGGTGAGTTGCTGGGTGAATGGATGAACGGGCGGCTGCAACGGTAGGCAGGCCATCTCCGCCGAAGGGGTTGGCATCTGTGTGTGAACGGAGATTGAATCGTCATGGGTAAGTTTCTTTGGGTTTTGGGCGCGGCCTCGCTGGGTGTGGCCGCGTATGTGATCTTGAACGACCGGGCGGCATCGATGCAGGCGGCGGACGGGCTGGATGAGTTCAGCGGGCGGGCCGATATGTGGGGTGCGAAGCAGCGCGTGACCGGGACCGGCGGCGTGCTGGGCGGCAAGCTGGAGCAGGGCTTCGGCAAACTGACGGGGGACCGTTCGACGCAGGGCGAGGGCTTGCTGGATGAAGCGGCCGGGCGCGTGAAGGACACGGCCGGGCAGGCGGCGCATGCGGTAAGCGGCGCGATTCAGGATGCGAAAGCCTAGGCGTGGCAAGCGCGGCTCCGGTTCCGGTCCAGGATGAGCGGTTTGTAGAACCGGATGTGCCGGTTGGTGGAACCGCGAGCCGGAGCGGGGCCGCCAAGCGGCCCCCGACATTTCTCGACCAACTGTGGGATGTGGGGACGGCTCGCGTCCTGACGACCATCCTGGGCTACGCGGTTTTGCTGCTGTTTTTCAAGGCCGCGCGCGAAACACTGACCCTCTTTTTGTTCGCGATTCTGTTTGCGTATTTCCTCGAGCCGCTGGTTGCAAAGCTGGTGCGGCCTCTACGTGGGCGTGGCAAAGCGATCCTGGTCGTCTACACGGCGCTGCTGGGCGTGCTAATTGGACTGGGTTTCCTGGTAGGGCCGCCTATCGGGGAGGAAAGCAAGCAGCTGACAGTAAGTTTGCCTTCGCTGCTGGACCGGGTCGCGTCCGGTGAGTTGGTGCAAAACTTTGGACGCGCCCACAACCTGCGCCCGGCGGTGGTGGCGCAGGCGCAGGAGTTTCTGGTCAACCACCGCGGCGACATCCTCGGCTACAGCAAGATTATCGGGTCCAAGCTGGCTTCGCCGATTCAGCATGTCTGGTGGCTGATTTTGATCCCGATCCTCAGCCTCTTCTTCTTGAAGCAGGGGGCCGAGATCGCGCAAGGCACGGTCGCGATGGGACGCTCGCCGTTCGAGAAGCAGACCATTGCCGGGCTTCTCGGGGACGTGAATGTCATGCTCGGGAGCTACATTCGCGCGCAGATTATCCTGGCCGTGCTGACCCTGGTCGCTTTCACAGTCGTGCTCAGCATCCTTCAGGTTCCTTACGCGTTCATTCTGAGCCCGATTGCCGGGTTTCTCGAGTTCATTCCCGTGGTGGGGCCGGCGGTTGCGGCTGTCTCGATCGTGATTATCGCGGTGCTGGCAGGCTTCAGTCACGTCCTTTGGCTGGTGATTTTTCTTGGAGCCTGGCGTTTGGCGCAGGACTACATCAGTGCGCCGAGGATCATGGGCAAGTCGCTCGAGATCAATCCGCTGCTGCAGATCTTCGCGGTGCTGGCCGGAGGGGAGATTGCGGGAGTCGTCGGCGCATTGATTGCCGTGCCGGTAGCCGCGACGCTCAGGATTTTTGCGCGCCGGTTGCAGCGCACGCAGCAAGGCGAACGGAACCCGGCGATCACGGATGGGTCTACCGCTTGACATCGCGCGTGCGGCAATCGGTGCGAGAATGGGACCGGAGGCTTCTTCCTTGACATCCTTGCTGCTTTTGCTCGCGGCTGTTTTGAGCCACGTTCTGCCGCACCCATGGTGGAGCTTCACTGCTGTCGGCGGGGCGCTGCTGCTTTGGGGGGCTCGGGAGAGCCCGCGCTCGTTCGTCATCCCGATTGGGGTTCTGGCTACTTCAGATTGGTATCTGACGCGGGTCGTGTACGGGTATGCGTTTCACGCTCAGGCTTACCTGGTGACCTGGCTTTGGTATGGCCTGGCGCTGGTTCTGGGGTGGGCCATGTTGCGCGGCGGGCCGGACTGGAAAAAGGTCATCGGCGCGTGCGTGTTGAGCTCGACCACATTCTTCCTCGCGAGTAACTTCGCGGTCTGGGCGTCGCCCGGCTCCTGGTATCCGCACACGTGGATGGGGTTGAACGCGTGCTACGCGGCGGGTCTACCGTTCTACAGGAACGACTTGCTTGCGACGACGCTTTTCGTAGGGGTGGCGTTCGCACTGCCTTCCGTGGCGGCGCGAGAACGCGTCGGTGAACCCGGAAGGGTATAGGGCTCAGGGGCACTCGCAGCGTGGGGGCTCGACCGGTGCCGCTTCAGGAGCTGAAGAGCTGCCGGCGGGTTGGTAGTAGCGGGCTTCAGGGTTCGCGCAACCAAGACAAAGCTTGCTGCCGTCACGCTCGATCCATCGTTCGTACGAGATACCCTCGCCGCAAGCCTCGCAGGCAACACGGTCTCCCTTGTAACCTGGGAACTCCTTCGGTTCGAGCGAGACTGAAACCCATTGCTCGGTGAAAAGGTCGGCATCGGGGAGTTCGCGGTAGGCGAGCATCTGTTGCCGGTTTTTGTTCTCGATCTCCGGATGGAGTTCGCGTGCGCGTTGCTTGGAGCTTTCGGTGGCGGAAACGCGAAGGGCGCGTCCGTCGGACAGGTCGATAAACGTGGCGGCCATTTTGCCCCAGTCGCGAAATTTGAGGGCGCGTTTGCCGAGCCGGCAGCCCGTGACGACCCCGATGGCATCGGTCGCGCAGCGGTCGATTTCGACGAAAGTCACCAGGCGCTTCCGGTCACGGCCGCGCGGTTCTTCAATCCCCAGGCGCGTGCAGGCGAGCATGGCCATGCGCACGCCGAGGATCTGACCCGCGCAAAGGTGGCCGTGGGCGCGTTCAGCGTCGGCAAGGAGCTGCTCGAAAGATTCCATCCTTTTATGGTACGGCTTCAGCGTGACTTGTCCGGGGCGGCGGAGGCTTCCTCCGCGTCGCCTTCCTCGACCAGGACGGCGGACGAGCCGACAAGGTCGAAGGAGGCGGGCTGCGCGCCGGAGGGCTGGAAGGTGATCCGGAGCGGTTCGCGCTGCCATCGCGAGGGGCCGCAGGCAGCGGCGGTGCGTGGCGCGGTTGCGTCCCAGGGGCCGAGTTTGCTGACGACGAGCGGCTTGCGGGCGGCAACTTGCGCGACGACCGCGTATAGCTGTTTGGCGGTGGAAGTAAGGCCGCAGTAGGCGGCGTAGTCGCGGAACCAGCTGACGTCGGAGACGGAAGGGTCGTAGTCGGGGAGCTTGATGGGCGTGGTGTGGCCGGCGACCCGGTCGACGAGGAGCCAGGGTCCGCGCTGCCAAACCCAATGGTCGGCCTTGTCTGATGGCAGCGCGTCGTTGATGCGGAGGGCGCGCCGGACAGCGAAGGAGCGATCGGTGACATCGTGCGCTTCGCCCGCGGTCCAGTCCTTGACGCGGCCGTCGACCACGAGCGGACGGACCTTGAGCTCGGTATCGGAGGCGAGTGCGCCGGCGGGGTCGCCGAGCTTGGAATAGGGAACGCGCTTGAACGCCCCAAGCGCGACCGAGTGGACGCGGGGAGGCTTGGCGGGCTTGGGTTTGCTGGGGTCGGTATCCTTTGCTTTCGCCGCCGCGAGGGCAGCGAAGGGCAGCAAGAGGGAAGCGAGCACGAGAGCCTGAGCGAGACGCATGGCGCTACGTTACTCGAGGCCGCGGGGTTCAAGGATGGAAAAGTACTGCGCCGCGGTAAAAGAGTGCGGGGTGCATTCCCGAAACGGGAACGAAGGCATATCGGAAGTAACTCGATTTTTGCGCGACACCCTGAACGGATTCGCGGCGGCGGTCGAGGGGGGGTGCGCCGGTATCTGCCGTCCGCGCCGTTATGGTGCAGCGGAACCGATTGCGATGCCTGTGCTAAACTGCCGCCCATGCCACTCATCTTGATTCTGGTCATTCTTCTTTTGCTCTTCGGCGGCGGCGGGTATTACATGGGGCCCGGTGTGGGCTATTACGGCGGTGGCGGGTTGAGCCTCGTGCTGCTGGTCGTCATTCTTTATTTGCTGCTGGGCAGGGGCCGGAGCCGGTTGTAGGAGTGCTCTGCGGCCGGCGGTCTACGTTCTGAAAGGAACCAGAGAGAGATCTTCCGCGCGAGGTAGACTTTAGCTGATGGCAGCCCTCGGCGCGATGGAAACGGCTTCTCTAGTCCAGATCGATCTGTCTGTGCGCAAACCTTCGCCCAAGCCTGCCTGGTTGAAGGCGCGCGCGCCTGCCGGCGAGAACTACCACGACCTGAAGCAATTGGCGCGGTCGCTGAACCTCCATACCGTATGCGAGTCAGCGCACTGCCCGAATATTGGGGAGTGCTGGAGTCATCGCACGGCAACGTTCATGATGCTCGGCAACCTGTGCACGCGCCGATGCGGGTTTTGCGCGGTGCCGAAGGGGCGTCCTGAGCCGATCGATTTGGACGAGCCGAGGCGGGTCGCCGTGGCGGTCGGCCAGCTCGGGCTTAAGTTCGCGGTCATTACCAGCGTCAACCGGGACGACGACATCGTGGGTGGGGCCCGGATGTTCGCCGAGGTCATTCGTCTGATTCGGGAGCAGGGTCAAGGCTGCCAGGTCGAGGTCTTAATCCCCGATTTCCAGGGCAGCGAGGAGGCAATCCGCACGGTCGTCGAGGCCCGGCCGGAGATCCTGAATCACAATACGGAGACGGTGCCGCGTTTGTACCGGGCGGTGCGGTCCGGGGCTCGCTACGAACGGACGCTGCGGCTGCTGCGCTACGCGAAGGAGCTTGCCCCGGCGATGGTGACCAAGTCGGGCGTAATGGTCGGGCTCGGCGAGGAAACGCACGAGCTGCTGCAGGTGTTCAGGGACCTGGCCTCGGCAGGGGTGGATGTCCTGACGGTAGGCCAGTATCTGCGGCCGTCGCGGGATCATCTGCCGATGACACGGTATTACGCGCCGGAGGAGTTTGCCTCCATGAAGGACGAGGCGCTCCGGATGGGGTTCCGGCATGTGGAGAGCGGACCGCTGGTGCGCTCGAGTTATAACGCTCACGAGCAGGCAGGCGCGGCGCAGGTTGTTTGATTTAGAGAGTCTCCGAACAGGGTAGACATGAAGTCGGTGGAAGCAGGAATCGCTCGGCGGTGGCGGGTAGAGCGGCTGGTTTCACGCTTGATTCCGTTGTTCGGCTGTGCGGCTCGACTTGGAGAGGCAAACCGGTTCTTCAGGCGCGAGCCTGGGCGCAGCTCCGCACGAGGTGTTCGCGGGCGACCAGCAGGTTCACCAGCGCGCAGCTTGTGAACAGCCGATGGGTGTTCTTACTCAGGCCTCGGTAGCGCACCTTGGTGAAGTCGAACCGGAGGTTGAGGATCGCGAAGACATGCTCCACGCGCGAGCGGGTCTTGGACTGGACCCGGTTCCGCTCGCGCTGCTCGGGGTAGGTGCGCAGCTTGGTGCGCCAACGGCCGGTTCACACGATCCTCGGCCTTCGGGGGCGCGGGCCCGGATCGTTCCGTGTGGCCCTGGTAGGCCTATTCGCCCCACACAGCCGTTTCCGCACCGTGCAGCAGCGCGGGCAGCATGCGGCTGTCGGCCACGTTGGCCGCGATCGCGGTGACCGAGTGGATCAGCTTCGTTTCAGCGTCGACCCGGATACGGGCCTTCATGCAGAAATACCACTGGTTGCCCTTGCAGGTCTGGTGCATGTCGGGGTCGCGCGCCCCGGTCCTGTTCTTGGTCGAGCTCGGCGCATGCAGAATCGTCGCATCCACGATGGTGCCCGTGCCCAGCTTCGAGCCCCGCGCAGCCAGGTAGCGGTTCACCTCGGCGAAGACGCGCTCGCCGAGCCCATGCCGCTCCAACAAGTGGCGGAGCTTGCACGCCGTGGTCTGATCCGGCGCGGGCTCCCGGCCCAGACCGACGGCGACGAACGAGCGCATGGCGAGCGAGTCGTAGAGCGCGTCCTCACTGCCGGGTCCGATAGGTTGAAGCAGAGCTGCAGGAAGTAAATCCTGAGCATGCGCTCCAAACCCAATGGCGGACGCCCGTTGCCCGGCTTCGGGTAGTGCGGCTCAATCAGCGCGACCAGCTCGGCCCACGGCACCACCCCGTCCATCTCGGCCAGAAACTCCGCCCGCCGCGTCTGCTTCGCATACCGCTCAAAGCCTGCCGCCATCGCCGAGGTCTGCTGCTTCATCCCGCACCCCACGCCGCCAGCTTACCGCTCAAGGCGGGAGGGGGCGGCAACTTAATCAGATCTGCCTTAGGTCTCGACTTCCCGGCAGCTGGGGCGCTACGCGGGGATCGAGGCAGCAGGTCTGGGCCGTTCCCAAGACACCGGACCCTGGCGCTGCACGGAGGGTGCGTCCGGTCTGCTTTTTGTGGGCCGCCAGATCTTCGATTCTTCCTCGTGAGGCCAGGCGGATGGCTCGGCATGACGTTGAAGGAGTGCTTCCACCGCAGCGGGCCCGAGGGGTTTTGAAAAAAGGTAGCCCTGGAGCAGATCGCACTGCATGCGCTCCAGCAGTTGACGTTCCTCCACGGTTTCGACTCCTTCCGCGACCACCTTTTTGCCGAGGCGGGCTGCCAACTGCACGATCATTTCGGCCAGGCCGGCGCGCTGCGGGTCGCGATCAAGAGACTGGACGAAGCTGCGGTCGATCTTGACCACGTCGAAGGGGAAGCGCAGCAGGTAGGAGAGAGAAGAGTAGCCGGTGCCGAAATCGTCGAGGGAGATCTCGACGCCCAGGTGACGAGCGGCGGTGAGAACCGCTTCAACCGTTTGCACGCCGCTGATGAGCACGGATTCCGTGATTTCGAGTTTCAGGCGGTCCGGGGGCAGCTGGGTCTCGTTGAGGATCGAGCGTACGTGCGCGAGAAGGCTGACATCGGCGAATTGCCGGGCCGAGACGTTGACGCTCACGTAAAAGTTGCGGCGGTACATGCGGTTCCAGGCTTCCATTTGGCGGCAGGCTTCGCGCAGAACCTGTTTGCCCAGTTCGAGGACCAGGCCGGTGTCTTCGGCGACCGGGATGAACAAGCCGGGAGAGATCATGCCGCGGGTGGGGTGGCGCCAGCGTGCGAGCGCCTCGAAGCCGACGATCGCACTGCCGGCGAGCGAGAAGATGGGTTGGTAGTCAATGGAGATTCCGCCGGAGTAGATGGCTTCGCGCAGGTCGGTTTCAAGCCACAGCTCGTCGGTGGCGCGCTGAATCATGGAGCCTTCAAAGAGTTTGACCTGATTCTTGCCGCGATTCTTGGCGACGTACATGGCACAGTCCGCGCTGCGCAGGAGATCGTCGGGGCAGGCGCCGGGCTGAGCGAGGACGACGCCCGCGCTGGCGGTGAGGTGCAGGACGCGGCCTTCCAGAGAGATCGGCTTCCGGAGTTGGTGCAGGTAGGAGTGGGCGCGGCCGTAAGCTTCGCTTTCGGTCCCGCAGTCGGCGAGCACCACGAACTCGTCGCCGCCCAGGCGTGCGACCAGGTCCCCGGTCTCGCGCGCGGCAGCGTGAAGAATATGGGCGATGGCGATGAGCAGCTGATCGCCGAAGGCATGGCCCAGGCCGTCGTTGATGGTTTTGAAACGGTCGAGGTCGAGGAAGATCAGGGTGACGCGGGCTGCCTTGACCGGGTCGGCGCTAAGGCGCAAGCTGGTTTCCTGCCGTATGCGGGCGCGGTTGGCCAGACCGGTCAGCGGGTCGTGCAAAGCGGAGCGCTGGAGCGAGTCGTGCGCGGGGAAGAGCTGGAATTCGCGTGCGGTGGTGCGGTCAGCGAAGATGACGAAGCCGAGCGCAAGGATCAGGCCGCCGGCCAAGGGGTGCCGGCTTGCGAGAATGCCGCCGGACGCAGTTGAAAGCACGGTCAGCCCGAGGGCGCTCAAGCCCTGGAGATGCTTGGGGATGTCCCATCGCGGGAGTTTGCGGACAGCGAGCGAGCGTTCTTGCGGGCCCAGCGCGGAGACGGCGCAGAAGGCCAGAAAAGGGAGATCCCAGCACAGCCCGACCCAGGGGTTGAGGGAAAAACCGCGAGAATCAAGCAGGTAGCCCAGGCAGGTGAGACCGCCGTAAAGGCCGAGGTAAACGGTCAAGTTGCGGAAGAAGCGCCGGTCCGGGCCCAAAGGCGTGGCGGAGTAGCGGAGCGCGGCGGTGAAAAGCATGGCCGCCGACTGCACATCGTAGACGAGGCCCACGGAAAGCATGGCGGCGTGGGAGTAAGCGAGGACATCGAGCAGGCAGAAGAAGGTGCAGGCCTGGGCGAAGTCGAGCCAGTCGACAGCTTCCCAACGGTTGCCTATCCTGCGCGTGACGGTAAGGGTGAGAATGGGGAAATCGAAAAAGAGCCACAAGTAATCCGCCGAGGAAGGAAAAGGCGGGGCCTGGCCGTCGCGGATCATGAGAAAGGTGAAAATGGCCTGCGCGAGGGCCCAAATGCCAAAGGCGGAGGCGACCTGGAGCCACATGGATTGCCGGGGCCGTTCCGGCTTGCTCCTGGCCCGGCGAAGGCAAAAAGCAGTGGCGAAGACGGCGGCGAGCGATTGCACGATGTTGGAAGCGACGAGAGGGTGCGCGCACAGGCCGAGCACCGCTACATGCACCACGAGCAGCGCGGCGACAAAGCACAGGCTGAGGGGGACGGCGCGGAGGTGCAGTCGTTTCGGCATGGTTCCAGGCTTGCACCCCTTATCGGCACAAACCGCACTTTTGTTCAGGGGTGCTTGTAAGAAAAGCCGCAAATTGCAACTTCCGGGGGAGACGGGGGCGCGCCGGGTGGCCAGAAAACGGCCAAGTACAATGAGTGAGAAAAGCTGACTCTCTCTCAAAAAAGGACACGCAGGCATGCCCCCTTCCACTTTGGCCGCGACGCCGGCACTCAAGGACACCCACCAGCACGTGAAGCGGCTGCTGGAAAAGGCGGTCGCCGATTTTCAGCACAGCCTCCAGTCGATACGGACGGGACGGGCCAACGTGCAGATGCTGGACAACGTCCGCGTCGATTACTACGGGTCGCCGACGCCGCTGACCGGGATGGCGCAGCTGACCGCGCCGGCCGCGAATCAGCTGGTGATTCAGCCGCGGGACACGAGCACGATCGCGGAGATCGAGAAGGCGCTGCGGTCCCCGGAGCACGGCTTCAATCCATCGAACGACGGGCGCTACATTCGCGTCAACATCCCGCCGATGACGGAGGAGCGGCGGCGCGACGTGGTCAAGCAGCTGAACAGGGTGCTCGAAGAGCACAAGACGTCGGTCAGGAACGTGCGGCGCGAAGGCAACGAGCAGATCAAGACGGCGAGCAAGGAGAAGAAGATCTCGGCGGACGAAGAAAAGCGCGCGCTCGACGAGGTGCAGAAGCTGACGGACGAGCAGATCAAGCAGCTGGACGAGCTGAGCAAGAAGAAGGAAGCGGAGATCATGCACATTTGAGCGCCGCGTGGGCGGCTTCGGTGGGCGAAGCCGGTGGGCTCGGAGGGGCAGGAGTGGTTGGGGCGTGCCGTGGGCCCCGGCGGGACGGCTTAAGCCTGTTCACCTTCGCTGGATGAGTCGAGCCGGTGACGGAACCAGGCTTGAGCGTTTGCGGGGCCAATGCCGGGCAGCAATCGAGCAATGACGGTTCTAAGCGCTGCCGTTCTGCGGGCACGGGCCTGACGGCGCAGGACTTTCAGCTTGGATGAGGCTTTCTGGACCGGGTCGCTACCTGATCGGCAAGCTTGCCGGGCACTTCCGGGTTCAGATCGGGCGATCGTATGGCAGATACACCGAAGTCGCCCCCGCAAATCTCGATGCGCGCGCACGCCGTCCCACAGATGCCGGGCCTATTCATCGCGACCTTATGATCGGACCGCAATGCCGGGCGTAGCCAGCTCTTCACTTGGGCCAGAGAAACAATGGAGCCGGTGCGCTTATCGCGCCGGGCACGGCCAAGACTTACCGTCGCCTTCAGGACGCGCGCGCGCTGGCCCGCTCAGCCGGGTCGCAGACGTGGCGGCGCGGTGTTTTTTCGCGCAGATGAAGTACTGCAGTGCGATGGAGCGGATCGCGGCGAAGCATGTTTTCCGCCGATCGCAGGTGCGCTTGGCGTCGCGCTCGCGGGCGTGGAAAGAAAATCAGCTGCGGCTCAGTGGCCACAGCAGAGTCCACAGCAGCCCGATGCTGAAGCGGATTCCCCTCGATCCAACTCCAGCATCGTTTGCCGCTCGGCCAGAGTCAGGCGGAGCGGCCGTCCACTTACGCGCAGGTACCGGAGTCGCTCGGCGGTGGCACGCTGGGGATAGAAGGGCCGGTACAGCGGTTTTCGGTCACTCCGTGCGTTCTGTTGCCAGGGAAATTTCGCTTCGCTTCACGGCGGATCTCATCCGGGGCTTCCCCGAGATTGCTGGTTGATGAGGCTGCTTTTGAGCTTGCTGTAAGTCGGGGGAAAGCAGGTCCTTCGCTCCGCGAAGGATGACCCTTAAGCGGAGTTGCCTGAAGTACATTTAGATTCTGAGCTTGCGACAGGTTGTGTGTTCCTGCCGCAACCAGCTTCCGGAGCAGGCGAATGCGCTCCCACCCGAACGGCAGGTTGAGCCCGCGTCGATGCGCTGCGCTCGGCAAGAAAGTGCTCGGCTCAAGCGGAAACGGCAAGCAGGTAGACCCGGTTGCTCTCCCTTGGGGGAACAGAGTTCGCGCCTAAGTGGCAGTCATGTTCCCATGCGTTCGATCATCCTGGAGGCGAACTCGCTGGTTTTGACCTTGGTGGCGCCTTGCATCTGGCGTTCGAAATCGTAGGTGACGAACTTATCGGCGATGGTTTTCTGCATGGAGGACTCGATGAGGCGGGCGGCTTCGGGCCAGCCGATGAAGTCGAAGAGCATGACGCCGGACAGGATGACCGAGCCGGGATTGATGACGTCCTTGTCGGCGTACTTGGGGGCGGTGCCGTGGGTGGCTTCGAAGACGGCATAGCCGTCGCCGATATTGCCGCCGGGGGCGATACCGAGGCCGCCGACCTGGGCCGCGGCGGCGTCGGAGATATAGTCGCCGTTCAGGTTGGTGGTGGCGAGCACGCTGTAGTCGGACGGGCGAATGATGATCTGCTGGAAGATGGAGTCGGCGATGCGGTCGTTGACCAGGATCTTCGTCTTCCATTGCCCATTCCCGTGCGAACCGCCGATGCCGGCCAGGACGGACTCGACCTCACGCACGACCTCTTCGCCGAAGGCGGGCGGGGCGAACTCGATGCCGGGCTCGATGAGGGCGGCGTTTTCCTTCGCGGACAGCCCCGGGTGCTGCTCCAGATTACCGAGGATCCAGCTTTCGCGTTCGGTCACGGTTTCGGCACGGAACTCCTCCGTGGCGACCTCGTAACCCCACTCGCGGAAGGCACCCTCGGTGAACTTCTGGATGTTGCCCTTGTGCACGAGGGTGACGACCTTGCGGCCGTTCTCGATGGCATACCGGATGGCCGCGCGAACGAGGCGCTTCGAGCCGGTGACCGAGATGGGCTTGACGCCGACGCCGGAATCGAGACGAATCTTTTTTTTCACGCCCTTGAGCATTTCGTCGTTGACGAAGGCTATGAAGCGGGCGGCCTCGGGCGTGCCTTCGCGAAACTCGATGCCGGCGTAGATGTCCTCGGTGTTTTCACGAAACAGCACGATATCGAGCTGCTCGGGATGCTTGACCGGGCTGGGAACCCCGGCGTAGTACTTGACCGGGCGCACGCACTGATAGAGGTCCATGAGCTGGCGCAGTGCGACGTTGAGCGAGCGGATGCCGCCGCCGACGGGCGTGGTGAGCGGGCCCTTGATGGACACGCGAAAGTCGAGGGTGGCCTGGACGGTGTCTTCCGGGAGCCAGTCCCGGGACCGGCGGTAGGCTTTTTCGCCGGCCAGCACTTCATACCAGGCGACGGAGCGCTTATCGCCGTAGGCTTTCTCGACGGCGGCGTCGAAGACCCGCCGGGAGGCCCGCCAGATATCGCGGCCGGTGCCGTCGCCTTCGATGAAAGGAACGATGGGGCAATCGGGCACGAGATACTTGCCGTTTTCGTAGGTGATGGGGCTGCCGTTCGCGGGTACGGGGATGCCGTTGTAGCTCGTTTGCATGGGTTCGAGGACTCCATGTAGAAAGTGAGGCGAACAGTAGCACCGGCCGGTAAGGGGAGGCAATAAGAATCGTGGGCGTCCCGTCCTGAAGTAGGATAACGACTCGCTCGGCAAAGTTCGCCTATACGCAGTAGTCAGGGTTTGCGGCATTCTGCTAGTATTCCGCCGATGTAAAGGAGCTCCCATGACGCAGGTCGAGTTGAGCGAGATCGTCGACAGCACGATGAGCAATCCGCGCGTTTCCGCGTGCATCGTCAGCAATTTTCGCGAGAACCGGGCGACGGCGGAGGGGCACCGCGAGGGCGGCAAGTTGAGCATCGACTGGCAGGATCGAGGGGATTACCGGCGGTGCACGATCATATGCGAGGAGGTTTCCGCGGCTCCTGTGGCGCGCATCGACTTGGGGGAGGACGCGACGGTGCGTCTGGAGACGTACATGCCGTGCCGTGTGACGGTGTCCAACGAGGAAGGGTTCCTATGCCTGAGCCGGCCGACGGCGGCCTGAGCCGCTCGTTAAACCAGTCAAGCGAATGCGGCGCGGCGGACGCGGAGGTGCGTGGGAGAAAGGCGAGTTCTATGTCGCAAGTGCTGCCGCTTCGCCGTTCGCGAGCCAGCCGCCGCGAGGCACCGGGCTCGATGCGCCTGCGTTCGCGGGTTTTGAGGACCGCTTGCGTGTGGGTGTTGGCCGGGCTTGTGCCGGCTTGGGCCGCGACGGCGTTTGGCGCGGGGGCGACGCGGATGCGCTTCGAGAGCGGGTCGCGGAGCATCGCTTGCGACGTTTTCGGCGCGGAAAAGCCGGCGGCGACGGTGATTTTGCTTGCCGGGACGAGCGGGCCTGGGACGGAGTTCGTGCGGGAACGGGCGGAAGGGCTGCGGAAGGGCGGCTTCCGGGTGCTGGTGCCGCACCTCTTCGACGCGGCGCGGTCGCGGGTGCCGTCGGACGGAAACTACCGCAGTTGGGCGCGGGCGGTGGCCGACCTGACCGGCCTTGTGCGGCAGGGCGACCGGGGGGCAAAGGTGGAGCTTGTGGGGTTCTCGCTGGGCGCTTCGGTCGCGCTGGCCGCGGGGTCGCAGGGCGCGCCGGTTGAGGCGATCGCGGAGTGGTACGGGAGCTTGCCGGATGTGTTCCTGAACCACGTGGTCGCGATGCCGCCGCTCTTGATACTGCACGGGCGGATGGACACGAACATCCCGGTCGTGAATGGGGAGCAGCTGGTGAGGCTGTGCGGATTGCTGAAGCTGCACTGCGAAAGCCGGTTCTACCCGGACCAGGGGCATGGGTTCTCGGGGGCGGCGCTCAAGGATGCGGATGCGCGTACGCTCGCGTTTCTGCGCGGGAGCTTGTAGGAAGAGTGCCGATTGGGCTCTTCCTGAGCTGAAGCGGCAGTGCCTGCGCTCAAGGACGTGTCTTTCGCTTCCGCGCCGGGTAGAGGCAGATCCTTTCTCGCTGCGCTCGTCAGGGACGAGCCCATCTTTGAGTTGGGTAAAGGGAGTCTTCGTACAGACCGTCAGGACGCCTCCGGACCCGATGCTCAAAGCAGAGATCCAGCAGATCAGGCCTGGAGGGAGGGAGCGGTTGCGCCGGCGGTGCGGAGGGCCTCAACGTCGCGCATGGGCGGGCGGCCGAAGAAGCGGCTGTATTCGCGGCTGAACTGGGTGGGGCTTTCGTAGCCGACATCGAAGGCGGCGCCCGCGGCGTCGAGGCCATCGACGAGCATGCGGCCGCGCGCGGCCTGGAGGCGGAGCTGCTTCTGGTACTGAAGGGGGCTCATGGCGGTGAGGGCGCGGAAGTGGTGGTGAAGGGTGGAGGTGCCCATGCCGGCGAGCGCGGCGAGGTGCTCGACGCGGAGGGGCTTGCTGTAGTTTTCCTTGATCCAGGCGATAGCCCCGGCGGTGCGGTGGCTTTGGTCGCCGGCGGTGGCGATGGAGCGGAGGCGCGCGCCGGCGGTGGAGCGAAGGAGGCGGTAGACGATCTCGCGCCGGATGAGGCCTTCAAGAACGGGCAAGTCTCGCGGGGTGTCGAGGAGGTCGAGCAGGCGGCGGAAGGCATCGAGCAGGGCGGGGGTGAGCTCGCCGGTGGCCATGGCGGGTGTGCCGGACGGAACCGGCGGAAGTTGCGACTGCTCGCGCTGAAGGAGTTCGCGGACCATGGGCATGTCGAGCTTGAGCAGGAGGGCGAGGCAGGGAGCGGCTTCGGTCGCTTCGACCACGCGGCCGATGACGGGCAGGTCTACGGCGGCCAGGAGAAAGCGGGACTGGTCGTAGACGAAACTGGCGCGGCCGAGGTCAACGCGGTTTTTACCCTGGGCGAGGACGGCGACGCTGGGCTGGTTGCTGC
>CAXUHL010000005.1:16319-36189 GCA_964250745.1 uncultured Acidobacteriaceae bacterium | reverse complement strand
CCAGTAGTACACGACTCCCACCGAGACATACACCTCCGCATGCACCACGCCCTGCGCGTGCAGTGCCCCGAGCATGCGCAGGGTCACCAGCTCATAATCCTCCGCCGTCTGGAGCCGCTCGGTAATGGCCTTGAACGCCAGCAGAAAGCCGGAAAAGTCGGTGTAGCGGTAGAGCGCCCGCGCTTGGTCGAGGGTCAGCGGGTCGGCCTGCCGCCCGGCCAGCTCGACCAGGGTTTCCGGCGTGACCGTGCCTTCCAGGTGCAGGTGGAGCTCGGCTTTCGGCAGCGCGCGCAGGAATCGGGTCAGGGTCATGGGAGATGGCTATTGTCTCAGACGGTCTGTGCCGCCAGGGGCAGCTCCTCCTTCGGGGCGGGGGCGTCGAGGGCCGCGCGGAACCGGTTGGCATCGCGAAAGACCTCGCGAAGCCCAGGGGTGCGCAGGTTTTCGCGCAGGTGGGCCAGCTCCTGTTCGAGGCGAAGCAGGGCGGCAGCGATCGCCGGCTCATTGGTCATCGCGATGTCGCGCCACATCGAGTACGGACTCGCGCCGAGCCGCGTCATCTCGCGCAGGGCGCGTCCGCCGATGGCGCGGAAGGACGGCTCTTCCCGAAACTGGTCCTCGAACATCGCAGCCAACGCGGACGCCAGAAACTGCGGCAGGTGGCTCGCCGAGGCGCACAGCCGGTCGTGCTCGTCCGGGGCCAGGGTCAGCGGGTGGGCTCCGAACTTTTCCACCCAGCCGATCCACTCGGCTGCATAGGGGTGGTCCGGCAGGGTCGTCGGCTTGTCGGTGGAGGCGCCGGTAAACAGCCACGTCGCGCCCCGGAACAGCCCGGCTTCTGCATGGGCGGCTCCGGCGTGCTCCTTGCCCGCCATGGGGTGTCCGGGGAGCCACGCGGCTTGCTTTTCCCCGTTGAACAGATGGGCGGCTCGCTCCAGGAGAAACCCCTTGACGCTGCCGGCATCGGTCACCAGCTGCGAGGGGGCAAGCACCGGCGCGAGCTGTTCGAGCCACTCCGCGATGGTGAGCACCGGGCCGCACAGCAGGATGAGATCGGCGGCCAGGGCGCACACGAACGGGTCTTCGTTGGCTTCCCCTGCAAGGGCCGGGTCGATCGCGCCGAGCGCGCGCGCCTGCGCCAGGGCAGCAGGGTCAGGATCCCATCCCAAAAGCGCACCCCCGAAGCCCGCTTGCCGCAGCGCAAGGCCGATGGAGGCACCGATGAGGCCCGTGCCGAAGATCGCGATACGCCGAATCCCGGTGCCCAGGGTTTCGACCACGCGCTTGTTCAGTTCCGTGTGCATGACGAGTCCTTCCGTCGTGGGTTCTGCACCCTACGATAGCTCTCCGGAGCGCGCGGGTTTGCCTATTTTCTCGCCGGCGGCATTACCGAGGTACCGTGAACGGGAACGCGCGAACTGCCGATAAGGGCAGTGTCAACGCGTAAGGGTCCGGCCCAGGGCGGGAGCCATCGCGCGCAGCTGGTCCATCAGCGCTTCCAGCTGCTCCGGGTAGAGGGTCTGCGCCGCGTCGGAGATGGCGCGCTCCGGGTTCGGGTGGACTTCGACGAGGAGGCCGTCCGCTCCGGCGGCAACGGCCGCGCGTGCCATCGCGGGAACCAGATCGCGCCGTCCGCATCCGTGCGACGGATCGCCCAGCATCGGGAGGTGGGAAAGCTTCTTCACGACGGGAATCGCGGACACGTCCATCGTGTTGCGGGTGTAGGTTTCGAAGGTCTTGATGCCGCGCTCGCACAGCATGACGTCGTAGTTGCCGCCGGACAGCACGTACTCGCTCGCCAGCAGCAGCTCCTCGACCGTGGCCGCGGGGCCGCGCTTCAGCAGGACGGGCTTGCGCGTCTGCCCCAGCTCGCGCAGGAGATTGAAGTTCTGCATATTGCGCGCCCCGACCTGGAAGCAGTCGATGTAGCCGAGCATCGGTTCGATCTGCGCGATCTCCATGACCTCCGTGATGATGAGCAGGCCCGTCGCGTCCCCGGCTTCGCGAAGCAGCCTCAGTCCATCGGTCCCCATGCCCTGGAAAGCATAGGGCGAGGACCGGGGCTTGTACGCGCCGCCGCGCAGGAAGCGCGCCCCGGCGGCTTTGACGATGGCGGCCGAAGCGAAGATCTGCTCGCGGCTCTCGACCGCGCACGGGCCCGCCATCACAACCAACTCCGGCCCGCCCACGGTTACGCCGTTGGGAAAGCGCACGACCGTGCCCTCCGGAGCGAAATTGCGCCCGGCCAGTTTGTACGGCGAGGAGATGCGGTATGCGTCGGAAACGCCGGGCAGCACCTGGTACTCGGCGACGTCGAACGCGTCGGGGCGCCCCACTCCGGCAAGGATGGTCTGCGTGGCCCCGGTGGTCCGGTGTACCTTGAAGCCGTCCTCGACCAGGCGCTCGACGATGTGCTCGATCTGGGCGGGGGTGGCGCTTTCCTGCATGGCGACGATCACTGGGATTCCTTTCCTGTCTGGCGGCCCACGGGAGCTTTGGCGAGTTCGCTCGCCAACTCGTCGGCCTGGAGCGCGCGCATCACGTCGATGAGCCGCTCGTAGATATGGGTCAGCTCGATGTCCGGCAGCGGCCCCTTGTTGGCCGCGCGGACATTTGCGAAAATGATGGCCTCGCGATTGGGCTCGTAAACAGGCAGGGTCGAAGCCTTCTTGAGGCGACCGATCGCTTGGGCCGCACGGGCGCGCTCGGAGATCAGCTCGACGAGCTGCCGGTCGAGTTCATCGATGCGGAGACGCCACTGGGCGATATCCATGGGAGAACTCCTGGTGGGTTTGCGAGTGCCGTTGGACGGCCGCGGTTCGAGTCAGTGTAGACCGACGACGCGCCCGAAACGTCGATTTCGCGAGGAAAACCCGCGCGATGCAAGCGGGCCGCCGACGCTTCGGGGGGTTAGCGGATTGCCGTGAGCTGGGCCGGCGCGGGACGCAGGCCCTCGATAAATCGTGCGACCGCGCGCGGGGCGATCTCCCGGCTGCTGCCCTCGATGATGGACACCAGAGCGGACCCGATCACGGCCGCGTCGGCGAATCGCCCGACCTCCTCGACGTGCTCCGGCCTGGAGATGCCGAAGCCGACGGCGATCGGGAGATCGGTGAAGCGGCGGAGGCGCGCTGTGAGCTCGGCGGCATCGGCGCTGATGGAGCTCTGCGCGCCCGTGATACCTACGCGTGAAATCGCGTAAATGAAGCCGCGGGAAACCTCGGCGATGCGCTCGAGACGTGCGTCCGGGCTGGTCGGGGCGGCGAGAAAGATGGGTGCCAGACCGTACTCGGCGGCATAGCGGAGATAATCGCCGGCTTCCTCGACGATCATGTCCGTCAGCAGAACCCCATCGACGCCCGCTCCCGCCGAGTCGGCGCAGAAGCGCTCGATCCCGTAGCGGACGACGGGATTGAGGTAGGAAAAGATGACCAGGCCCGCATCGGGTCGCTCCTGTCGCAGGTCCGCCGCCAGCGCGAGCACCTGCGCCAGGGTCGTGCCTCGCGCGAGGGCGCGCTCGCTTGCCCGCTGAATGACCGGCCCGTCCGCGAGAGGGTCGGAGAAAGGTACACCGAGCTCAAGCACGTCGGCGCCTGCGTCCAGAGCCGCCAGCGCAATTGCCCGGCTGGTGGGGAGATCGGGGTCGCCGATCGTGAGGTAAGCGACGATGCCGGGCTTTCGCGGGAAACGCAGAGGCATGCCGCTCAGGCCCCTTCCAGCTTGAGCTCGCGGGTCAGAATGCCGAGATCCTTGTCGCCGCGGCCGGACAGATTGACGAGCAGGAGGTCGCGGGAACTCATGCGCGGAGCCATGCGCATCGCTTCGGCGAGCGCGTGCGCGCTTTCGAGCGCGGGGATGATGCCCTCGGTGCGCGACAGGGCGACCGTGGCCTTGAGCGCATCCGCGTCCGAGCAGCTCGTGTACTCGGCGCGGCCCGCGTCGTGGAGAGCGGCGTGCTCGGGCCCGATCGAGGGATAGTCGAGGCCCGCCGAAACGGAGTGGGTCGGCACGACTTGGCCGGCTTGATCCTGGAGGACGTACGAATACGTACCCTGGAGTACACCCGGTACGCCGCCTCCGCCGCCCGAAAGAAACCGCGCCGCATGGTCGCCGAGACCGGAGCCGCGTCCGCCCGCTTCCACACCGATCAGACGGACATTCTCGTCGGGCAGGAACTCGAAAAACGCGCCGATCGCGTTGGAGCCACCGCCGACACAGGCGATGACCGCATCGGGAAGCCGGCCCTCGGTTTCGAGCATTTGCCGGCGGGCCTCCTTGCCGATCACACGGTGAAAGTCGCGGACCATGGTCGGGTACGGGTGCGCGCCGAGAACGCTGCCCAGGAGGTAGTGGGTCGTGCGCACGTTGGTGACCCAGTCGCGCATCGCTTCGTTGATGGCGTCCTTGAGCGTCTTTTGGCCGGAGGCCACGCCGCGCACCTCCGCCCCGAGCAGGCGCATGCGGTACACGTTGAGCTCCTGGCGACGCATGTCCTCCTCGCCCATGTAGATCACGCATTCCATGCCGAACAGGGCGCACACGGTCGCGGTAGCCACACCATGCTGGCCGGCCCCTGTTTCGGCGATGATGCGCTTCTTACCCATGCGCCGGGCGAGCAGGCCTTGCCCGATGCAGTTGTTGATCTTGTGCGCGCCCGTGTGGAGCAGGTCCTCGCGCTTGAGAAGGATCCTCGCTCCCCCGAGCTGCTCGCTCATGCGGCGGGCGTAGTACAGAGGGGTGGGGCGTCCGGCATAGGTCGCCAGAAGGTGATCGAGCTCCGCCGAGAAGGCGGGGTCGGCCTGCGCCTCGGCGTAAGCGGCCTCGATCTCTTCAAGCGCGGCCATCAGGGTTTCCGGTACGTACCGGCCGCCGTAGACGCCGAAGCGGCCGGGCACGTGCAAGTCGGGAACCGCGGGAACTTCTACTGCCGTAGCCATGCATCACCCTCGTATCGCTTTAGGGTACGCCGGGGCGCGGGTTTGCTCAATCGCTCACTTCAGGTAATCGAGCAGCGAGGTGGGCAGCGCCTTGGCCGCGGCGGCAAGGACCGCGGCGTTGTGTGTTGCCGCTTGGGTTAGATTGACGGCAGCGGTCGCGGTATCAATCCCGACCAGGTTGTTGGCCTGGGCGGTGAGCGTGACTTTTTCCTGCGATAGAAACGACTCCTGCGCGGTGATCTGGTTGACGGAGTTGCCGTAGATACTGTGCTGCGCCGTTACGAAGTCGAGCGCGGTGCTGACGTTCGCGGTCGCGGTTCCGATGGCGCTTGCGGTTCCGCTTTGGAGCGCGGTCGCGAGCTGGCCGAGGGAAGCGAGGACGTTGCCGCTGGGATTGGCGAACACTTTGTCGCCGGGAATGTTGACCTGAACCTGCAGGTTCTCGCCAATTTCCACGCTGTTCGTGCTGGAGTCGCCCTGGTAGGTGTAGCCGCCCGACGCATTCGCGACGAATGCGGACGAAGCTTGCGCAGTGCCGGCAAAGACCGGGTTGCCCTGGTATTTCGTGTTGGCAGCTGCCACGACGCTCGACAAAATACCCTGCACCTGGACGGCAAGGGTTTGGCGATTGACGGCGTTGTTGGTGCCGTTCGCGCCCTGCGTGCCGAGCGTGACCGCCTGCGTGAGCAGGGACACGACGGAGGTCAGCACCGAGTCGGCGGTCTGCGCCTGGCCAAGGGCGGAGGCCGCATTCTTGGTGTACTGGTCGCCGCTCGCGCTCGCACCTAGCGTTCGCACCAGGAGGGCGGATGCGGTTGGGTCATCGCTGGGCAAGCTGACGCGCTGGCCAGAGGACACCTGCTGCAGCGCCGTCTGGTAAGCCGCCGCGCTTTGCTGGATGCCGAGAAGGATTCCGGAGTCGAAATTGGTAGATACGCGCATGTCAGTCAGCCTCCGCTGGAAAGAATTCCAAGTGTGTAAGAGAAAAGGGAGCGGATCGTGGAAACCACCTCCGCGGATGCCTGGTAAGCCTGCTGAAATCGGATCAGGTTGGCGGATTCTTCATCAATGGAAACGCCGGAAACCGAGCTTTGCTGCGTTTTGAGCTGGCTCAGGCTGCCGTTCAGCGCATCGGCCTGGGTCTTCGCCGCCGAGGATGCGTTGCCGACCGTGTTGACCAGGGCAGCGTAGGCGTCGGTCACGGAAAGACCGCCCGCGCCCGAGGGCTTGTTTTGGACCGCCGTGAGGTTGGCTACGTTGCCATTGCTGCCGGCCGAACCTGTACTGCTGGCCGCGATCGCAGACCCGTCCGATGAGGTCAGGATCAGGTTCGCGGCGCTTGTGCCTGAGAACAGCGCCGATCCCGGATTGCCCGCAAGGTCGTAGCCGGTGGATTGGGCGGCGTTGACAGCTCCCGTGAAATTGCCTGCAAGCGCATCGAGCTGCGTCAGCAGGTTGGGAACGGTGACATCCCGCGCCTGAAGCGCCCCGCCGAGATCGCCTCCCGTCAACTTGGCGGTTATCGTGTTTCCGAGCGAGTCGACGACCTGCGTGAGCCCATTCGCACCAGCCTTCGTGGAAAGAGGCAGGCTGCGGTCGGCGACGACGAGCGGCGTCGAACCGCCGGCGGTCGTCACGGTGTCGCCTTCCGGCGTGCGCGTAATGGAAACGTCCGTGAGGGTGGCCAGCCGGCGCTCGGCTTCCGTGCGCTGATCGAGCAGGACGGCAGGCCCATTGCCGCCGTTCGCGCTGCCGATCTGCTTGTTCAACGACGCGATACGCTGGGCCAGCGCGTTGATTTTCGTCACGTCGCCCGCGATCTGCGTGTTCAGCCCGGATTGGGCCGAGGTGAGTCCATTGGAGGTCGCATGGAACTGGTCGACAAGGGTTTGTGCGCTGCCGATCGCGGTTTGGCGGGCCGCGGCACTTGTCGGGTTCGCGGACAATGCGGAGATGTTCGCGAAAAAAGTCGAAAGGCTCGTTCCGATATTGCCGGTCGCGGAGGAAAAGTTCACTTCAACCGAAGCGAGCACCGTGCCCTGCGCCGCAGCGGAAGACTGCGCGGAGGTTTGCTGCTGGATGCGGAGGTCGAGCAGCTGATCGCGTACGCCCGTGATGCTGTCGACGTTGACGCCCGTGCCGACAGAAGCATTGCCCGTGGTGAGCGAGGCATTCGCGGACAAGTTGACGATCTCGCGGCTGTAGCCGGGTGTGGCGGCGTTCGCGATGTTGTTGTTGACCGTCTCGATGGCCGCCTCGTTGGCCGAGAGCGCGCCGGTGGCGACGAAAAGCGCCGTATTCAGTCCGCCCATGCGGAACCTCCTCGAAGAATCGTTCTCAGGCCTGCCACGAGTTTGCCTCCCTGCCCGCGCGCGCGGGCCCATGGAGCGCGGCCAACAGACGCAGCGAATCCGCGGAATGCGCGATCAAGGCTGCATATTCCTCGTTCAAAGCCGCGAGCTCCTTCGCGGACCGGAGCACGCGCGTCTTGGCCGCTTTCGACGGCGCGCCCGCCTGCTCGAAGCGTGACAGCGAAGCCTGGAGAGCCGCCGCGCCCGCTGTCTGCGAGCCGACAAGTTCGGCCAGGGAGGCGGAGTCGTTCGCGCCGACGGCGAGGATTGCGCGCCGCAGGCCGTCGCTCAAGGCGCGAAAGCCGTCAAGGCACGCTCGTTCTTCGGGTGCGGGTTCGGTGGACTGCATCTGGAATCGCATGTTTGCCTGTGCGCCGGTTCGGGTTACACGCTCGATGAAAGAATGGCTTCGGCGACGAGCGAGGGGTCGATGGAATACGCCGCATTGGCTACGGCGAGGTGCAGGGCTTGCACCCTGGCTGCCCGGGCACTCGCTGAGGCGAGAGCCTGCGAGGTAAGCGCGGGCACCGACAGGGTCTTGGCCTGCGGCGAGATGGAAGTGGTGTCCTGAGGAACGGACGGTGGAGCCGGGCGGAGCGCCGGTTTCGCGGCGGGCCCGGAAGCTGCATCGAGGCCGGCAACGGCCGTGACTCCCGTGAGATCGATGGGCATCATGACTCCTTTCAGGAAGAACAAGTCCCATATCGGCACTTTTCCCATTTCCGTTCAGGGCATGACGAAAGTTTTTTTGTTTTTTCGCGAGTTTGGCCGTCCGGCGCGGAAAAACAGCCCTCCTTACGGTGTCCTGGGCGGCCCGGCACCGGCATGTGTGGAGGCCGCCGCGGACAGATGCTCCGTGATGAGCTTGCCCAGGCCGATCCCTCCAGAGCCCGCGAGCGAAGCGGCGAGCTGCTGGACGGCGATCCCCTTGAGCTGTTCGCTGCCGCTGTCCTCGTCGTCCGAGGTTCCGGGCACGGACGCGAAGCTGTCCTCCGCCCCCTGCAGCCAGGAACCGAGCAGGATGGACTCAAAATCGCGGCCGGCTTTTTGGATCTTTCCGGCCTCGCCGGAGCTGCCGTTGCCTTGGGCTTCGCGCAGGCTCAGGTCGCTTGAAAGCGCGGGGGCGGCTTGGATGTCCATGGCTAAATCACCTCGAGTTCGGCTTGAAGGCCGCCGGCGGCCTTAATGGCTTGCAGAATGGCGACGATGTCGTGCGAAGTAGCCCCGATGGCATGGAGGCCGCGGATCAGCTCGTCGACATTCGCGCCATTGTCGAGCCGGATGGATTGGGCGGGCGGATCCTTGACGGCCAGAGTGGTTTCAGGGACGACCTGGGTCGTGCCATTGCTGAACGCTCCGGGCTGCGAGACCGCGTATGTCGTCGCGACCTCGATGGTGAGCGAGCCGTGCAGGAGTGACACCGGCGACAGCTTCACATCGCCGCCGAAGACGATGGTGCCGGTACGCTCGTTGACGACGACGCGAGCGGGTTCGTGGAAGGCAATGGGCAAGTTCTGGACGCGCGAGATCAGCAGCGGCACCGAAGGCTCGCCGGCACCGGCGACGTCGAGCAGAATGCGCCGGGAGTCCACCGCGGTCGCCACGGGTCGGCCGATGTTCTGGTTGATGGCATCCGCGGCGTCGCGCGCGGCCGTGAAATCGTCGTTGCGCAGGATCAGGGAAACCGTGCGGAATTGGGCGAGGTCAACCGCCGCGCCGCGCTCGACGATCGCGCCGTTCGGGACGCGCGCGGTGGTCGGCAGGTTGACCGCGCGCAGATTGCCGGCCACACCTTCGGTGTAGCCGCCGAGCAGCAACGGGCCCTGCGCCTCCGCATAGACGCGTCCGTCGGGGCCGTGCAGGGGGGTGAGCAGAAGAACGCCGCCCTCCAGGCTCTTGGCATCGCCGACCGAGGAAACGGTGATGTCGATCTTCATGCCGGGGCTCGAAAAGGCGGGCAGGGTCGCGGTCACGAAGACCGCGGCGACGTTCTTGACAACGACCTGGCCGGGGTTGATCTGGACGCCCATGCGCTGCAGCACGTTGGCGAGCGTTTGGACGGTGAAAAACGTCTGCTGACGGTCGCCCGTGCCGCGCAGCCCGGTGATCAGGCCGTAACCGACGAGCTGATTGTCGCGCACCCCTTCGACATCGGTGATGTCACGCAAAAGCACCGTGCGGTTGGGCGGGGCTGCCTGCGCGCCGACGGCGCAGAGCAGGAAAAGAATGGCGAGGAAACGAGCGGTTTTCAGCATGGCTTACAGTCCGAAGAGCCAAAGAACGGCGCGGGTGAGCGGGTTGGGTGAGCGCGTCGAGTCCGAGATGATGCCCTTGCCCCGAACCTCGATCTCCAGGCTCGAAAGCGCGGCGGAGTTGACGACGTTGGCGGGGGAAATATCGCCGGGGCGCGCCACCCCGCGGACGACGACATTTTCGTGCTGGTTGTTCATGAAGATCTGGCGCTCGGCCTCGATGACGAGGTTGCCGTTCGGCAGCACGGCGATGACCTGGCCGGTGAGGCTGGTGGCGAAGGTCGTGTTCGACGAGGTTTGGCCTTGCCCTTTCAGGTTGGTGGCGCTTTGAGCGGTGAGCAGCGGGTTGACCCCATGGGTGGCGATGCCGCCGGCGATGCCGGAGATCCCGGAGGTGGTGTTGAACTGGCGCTGCGAGTTCACGTTGCCGCTTTGGGCGGCGGTGGTCTGGACCGAAACGCGGACGATGACGGTGTCGTTGAGCGTATGGGCCTTGTAGTCGGAGGAAAGGTCGGCCAGGGTCGCCGAGGGAGACCACAGGCTGCCGGTCGAGGCAGTGTAGGGCGCGGACGTGTTCGCCTGTTCGAGCCGGTCGATGTAGTCGGCGCGCAGCTGGGCAGGGTCGGGCTTTTTCGGCAAGAGCTTCTTCGGCAGGGTCGTCACGTCGGCGTGGGCCGTCGCGGCCGCCAGCACGAACGCGAGAGCCGCGCGGCGCACTAGAGCGTCCCCCGGACAGTTGTTTCGTCGACAACCGTGGCCTGGTAGTACCGCGCGTTCTTCGGCCCGGCAACACGGATCTGAGCGCCGGGCGCGCCGCTGCCCAGACATGTGACGGGGATGCGGAGGTGGATGCGCCCGCTGTCGATGAGCATGGAGGCGTGTGTGCCGGGGCGCAGGATCGATTCAGCTTTTACGAGAGCCGGGGCCGGCGTGCCCGGAGCGAGATGCACGGTTGCGTAAAAAGGCCGGCAAGTCGTGTCCGAATCGCAGCGGAGCCGGACATGGGCCAGGCTGCCGGACGCGGCACCCCAGCGCTCAATGGGCCCCGCTTGAAGGGCTGGGGCCGGGTCTCGGGTGGGGATAGACGTGGGCAGCTCGATGGAGGCCCCGGCGAGCTCCGGGTGCGCGGCCAGAACGGCGCGCGTGGCGTCTTCGAGATGAATCACGCTCTGCGGCGCGGTGGAAAGCGCCGCGGAGGGGAGGATCAACAGGCCGGCGAGGGCAAAAGGGTGCATGGCATTCTCCAGGGGCAGTGCTCTCGATGCGTCTGCTGGTTACTGCGAAAGCTGGTTGATCTGCTGCAGCATCTCGTCGGCGGCCTTGACGACGCGGGAGTTCGATTCGTAGGAGCGCTGGGCGACGATCATCTGCACGAACTGGTCGACGACGCTGACGTTGGCCTGCTCGAGGGTGCCCTGCTGGAGGGAGCCGATGCCCTCGGTGCCTCCGGGCGTGCCGATGATCGGATCCCCCGAAGCCGTGGTCTGGAGGTAGATATTGTTCCCCGCCGAATCGAGGCCGCCGGGGTCGACAAACAGAGCGAGCTGAATCTGCCCGACCTGCTGGGCCGTGGTTTGGCCGGGCTGGGTCACCGTTACGGTGCCGTCCGCGCCCACGGTGATCGCGGTCGCGTCCGGCGGCACGGTCACGGCCGGCTGGAGCGGGTCGCCATTGTTCGTCACCACGTTGCCCTGCGCATCGAGCTGAAAGGATCCCGAGCGGGTATAGCCGGTTTGGCCGTTCGGGAGAAGGATCTGGAAAAAGCCGTGGCCCTGGATGGCGAGGTCGAGCTGGTTGCCGGTTTGCGACAGATTGCCCTGCGTTTGCAGGATCTCGGTCGCGATAGGGCGCACGCCCAGCCCGACCTGGAGGCCGCTGGCGACGGTGGTCTGCTGCGAGGCCGCGGCGCCGGGGGAGATCTGGCTCTGGTAAAGCAGGTCGGAGAACTGGACTCGGCGCTGTTGGAAGCCGGCGGTCGAGGAGTTCGCGAGATTGTTGGCGATGGCGTCCAGATTCATCTGCTGGGCGGTCATGCCGCTGGCGGCGGTATACAGGGCTCGGATCATGAGAGGGTCCTTAGAAGTCCTAGAACGTCACGCGCGGGAGGTCCTGCGCGGCGGTTTTGTTCAGCTCGGTGTCGAACAGGGTGAGAGCATGGCGCATCGACTCGGCGGCGCGCTGGGCATCGATGAGTGCCACGACACTGCCGACGGGGTTGACATTGGAGCTTTCAAGCGCGCCCTGGTGGACAGTGGACGCTGTAGCGGGGCGGACCTGCGCATCCGGGACGCTGTAAAAGTTGGTGCCGGCGCTGACCGGCTCGGCTCCGGGAGCGAACTCGATGACGCGGAGGCGTCCGGCAACCGCGCCGTTTGAGGAAATCGTACCGTCGGGGCTGATGGACACCGCGCCCGGAGCGACCCGGAGCACGCCGGTCTGGCCGAGAACGGCCTCGCCGGTCTGCGTCACGAGCTGGCCCTGCGCGGAAACGCGAAAGGAGCCGTTGCGGGTGTACTGGGTTCCGTTCGCGGTTTGGACGGCGAAGTAACCCGGCCCTTGGATCGCGGCGTCGAGCTGGTTGCCGGTGGTCGCGAGCGAGCCTTGGGTCGGGTCGAGGCGGGTCGCGCCGAGGACGCCGTAGTTGTTGGTGACCTGGTTCAAGACGGACCCGAGCGGGTGCCGGCCGGATTCGGCGAGCACGGAGGAGAAAGAGCCCTCCCGGGCGCGAAAGCCCGCGGTGGACGCATTTGCAAGATTGTTGGCGATCGCGTCGACTGAGTCGGTGCGCGCGATCAGCCCGGCGCAGGCGGCGTAGATTCCGCTGTTCATCGTTGATCCTCGCCAAAAGGGTATGCACGGGGAGGGCCAAAAAAGGCGGCAAGTTTTGCCGGGTTTGGGCGGTCAGGTGAGAGTTGGGTGAGAGTTGGGGGGCGGCTCGGTCGCGCTGCAAGAAGGCAGCCGCGACTGCTTGACGCGTCGATCCAGGCGCAGCCATGAAGAGGCGTGAGGCCGCTTTCAATTTTTGAATTGCGGGCGCAATCAGGGTCGTGCTCAGCGGAGTGAGAGACCTGCCTTGTTCTGGCGCCAGCGTGAAAAGCAGGTCCTTCCTCGCTTCGCTCGTCAGGATGACCCTATGTTTGAGATTCGGTAAAAGGCGAAAGAACTAAGTCTCATACACCTCTCAGGAGGATCCAGACCACCTGGGCGGGAAACGAGAAGCAGGCACTCAAGCCGCCGGCGGAGGAGCGAGCTCCCCGGCGAGCACGCAGGCGTGGGCGGCTTCGAGAAGCGGCTTCCAGCGCGTGGCGGTGCCGGAGGTCGTGAGCAGGCAGGCCAGATACGCGGGCAGGCGGAAATGCGCGGCGAGCCTGGCCAAAGCGGGCGGCGTCCAGCGCGGTCCCGCCGCGCCGAACTGGGTGGGGGTCCAGCCGAGCAGGTCGGGCAGACGCGCCGCCTCGTGCAGGAGCCCGGCCAGGTACGCCTCTTCGGGGCAGATCTCCTCGTGCTCCCCGGCCAGCAGCCAGCAGGCGTAGGCGATCGAGCGGGCGTGCTCCCAGAAGCGGGTCAGGACGCCGGAGCCGCCGAGTGCGGCCGTGCGCTCGACCGCGTCCGTGCTGACCGCTTCGAGCCAGGCATCGACGCCGAGGCTCGCCAGGCAATCCTCGAGGCGCGCGGCCACGGACGCGGCCTGGCCGCAGGCATGCCCTCGTCGCTCGTCGTGAGCGCGCCGGTCGCAGCCGCTTTCCCCGCACAGCATCGCGCAGGAAGCTTGTTCCCCGGCGAGACGAAAAATCTCGAGCGTGGCCCCGAGATCGTTGAGCAGGATACCGGCCGCCTCGCGAAGGTCCACCGAGCCGGACGAGGGACGGTTGCCGAGAAGCAGCTCGAGCTGGAGGCGGGTCGCGAGCAGTGTGGGCACATGCGGGAAGAGTTCCGCCGCCATGCCGGGAAGCGGTGGGCGCGGATCTCGCGAACGGGCCGGGTTGGGAGTGAGCAGGTGCATGCGCGTCCACCCCTATATCGGCACTTTCGCGCCGCGATTCTAGAGCGCGCGCAACTTTTTCTTTGCCGGGATGGCGGCGCGTTCCAATTCGGGAATGGCGCGCGCGGCCTCGATGCGGAAGCACTGATCGCAGCGGCCGGACGCACCTTGCATGCGAACCCAATAGTGGTCGTGCGCCCGCGCGAAAAGCAGCCGGTCCGCGCCCATGCCGATGGCTTTCTGGGTCACGAGCGCGGCCGCCGAGGCCCCCGCGTCGGCAACCTCGCCGGCTTGGGCGGACCCCGGCTCGCCTCCCGACAAAGTCAGCTGCCGTGCGTGGTGCTCCCCCGTGATGAAGCAGGGTTCAGCCCGCAGGCCGGTTATGGTTTCGACGGACCGCAGCAGATCGCGGTCGATCCGCTGCACGAACCCGATCAGGACCCGGGCCGGCGTCGCGTGGACCGTCACCGCCCCGGCCGCCGTCGCGAGCGCGGCCGGCAGCTCGACCTCGGGTGGCAGCGAAGCAGGCGGCAGCCCGTAGAAAGCGCAGCCGTTCTCGGCGGCCAGCGCGGCGGCCAGGGTCGCCGGGGTCACGAAGCCGAGGTCGAGCAGCGTTTGCCCCAGGGGTACGCCCGTCCGCTCGGCTCGCGTGAGCGCTTGCGTGAGCTGGCCCTGGTTCAGGGTTCCGTTTTGCAGGAGGATGAGGCGAAAGGGCATGCGCGGCAGGCGCGGCATCGCGTGGAGGCCGGCCGGCGGCGCTTCGGCGAAGCTCCTGGCGAGCGCGATGCGGAGGCAGCCGGGGCTGCACATCCAGCGGTCTTCAAGAAAGATGCCGTCCTGCCGGAGGTGCCGGTGCGCCACGGCAAACCGGCGGCAGGACGGGTCGCCCGCGCAGCGGTGCAGCTGGAAGCGGAAGCGGCGCTGGGCGGCCGCGAGCAAACGGCGGCGCAGCGCGGCGGGTCGGAGGGGAAGCGGCATACGCGAATCCTTATATGTCGAAAGCGACGAAGGGAAACTAAACACCCACGGGATGGAGAACCTCGGTAATGCGCACGCCGTAGTTCCCATCGACGATGACGGCTTCGCCGCGCGCGATCACCTTGCCGTCGAGGATCAGCTCGACCGGCTCGTCCACCTCGCGGTCCAGCTCGACGACCGAGCCGCTGGTCAGGCCCATCACCTCGCGGAGCGAAAGCCGGCGCTCGCCGAAGCGGTGTGCGACGTCGAGCTCGACGTCCATGACCAGGCCGAGATTGCCGCCGGTGTAGCCGGAAGCCTCGGCCGCGGCGCGGACCCTGGCCAGGCGGGCCAACCCGCGCTCGAGTTCGCCGTCGGCGTACAGGGCCAGCGTCATCGGCGCATCCCCGGCTTTCCCGGTCAGCAGGGCGATCGGAACGGCCTGCTCCGGAGCGGTTTCGGCGCGCTCCGCCGAAACCGCCCGCACCGACCCGTAATGGGCAAACAGCGCGGCGGCCAGCGGCTCGGCGAGCGCCTGGAGAGCGGGGGCGAGCAGCTCCTCGGCGGTGGTGCCGGGCGCCGCCGAGGTGAGCAGGCGGGCGTCGGAAGCCCCGACGGCCAGCAGGCACTCGCCCGTGAGAGCGCCCTCGAACCGGAGCGCGAGCACCGCGGCGGCTTCGCCCAGGGAGGCGGCCGACTGCGCGGAAGGAGCAGACGGGGTGAGCGGCAGCTTCAGCTCGGCCGCAAGCAGGGGGGCGAGGATGGCGGCAAACTGCGCGTGGGCTTCCTGGGTTTTCTTTTGTTCCATGGGGCGGACGATTCCTTTTCAGTGTTCGTGAACGGGGGCTTTGTCGCTTCTTCGTGAAGGGCTGCGTCAGTCCTGCGCCCAGGCGCTTTGCTCGAGCGGGGTGATCAGTTCCACGGCCTTGTTCTTGCCGCTGCGGACGGGGACGGCCTCGAAGAACTGCTTGCCCTCGAGCGCGAGGCGTCCGGTGGAGTCGACCGGCGCGCCCAGGCGGAAGACCTGGCCGACGGCGAGGGCGGCGAGTTCCCGGACAGGCACCCGCACCGCCGGCAGGCCGCCGGAAAGGGTGAACCGGCAGTCGAGGATGCGCTCCTCGAGCGGCAAACGAGGAAAGAAGCGGACCGGACCGCGCGCGGCGGCTGGGTCGGCCTTGATGTTGCGGACCAAGTGGCCGCCGACGGACGCGGGAAAGGCAATGTGCAAGGTCCCGGCAACACCGGCGAGCGCAATCTCAAAGCGGACGACGAGCACCTTCTCCGTCGGCGGAAACAGCTTGTGCACCATGGACGGGCGGACCGCGGCACCGGGCGCGACCGACACGCCGATCGGCTGCCAGGCGCGCTCCACCTGCTGGGCGATGAGCGCGGCCAGGCCGTGGGCGATCTCCTCGTCAATCTCGGTCAGCTCGCGCGTGCCCTCGGTCACGCCGCCGGTACCGCCCAGCAGCAGGTCCACGATCGAATACAGCAGCGGGGCGTCCATCTCGAGCACCAGGGTGTGCGAGGCGGGCGCGAGCACGCACGGCAGCACGTAGGAGGAGTGCTGGAGGCCGGCGCGGTAGTCCTCCATCGAGACCTGCTCCAGGGTGGCCAGCTTGATGTCGAGCGCCGTGCCCAGGTACACGTCGAGCGTGTTCATCAGGTTGCGCGCGAGCGCTTCGTGGAGCGTCTTGAGGGTACGGGCGCTCTCATTGGAGAGCCGCCCGGCCGAGCGAAAGTTGCAGGGCTGGATCGAGCGCTGGGCGGGGGCTTCCTGGCGGGCGGCGGTCATTCAGGCGGTTCTCCTCTCGGTGGTGTCCCGAAGGGTGTTCTGAGCGGCTTTTCCCGACGGAAAAGCCGCGTGGAGTTCTATGGCTTCGGCGTAGTGGAGGAGGAGAACCGCTTCAGCAGGCGGCTCCGACGCTTGCGGCGATGCGCGGCTGCACGCCGGCAAGCGGGCGCAGGTAGGTGGACCGGAGCGCGACGCGCAGCTTCGCGATGGCGGCGTTGTGGATCTGCGAGACGCGGGACAGCGCGACCCCGACCACCTCGGACACCTCCTTCATGGTCAACTCCTCCCGGTAATAAAGCGAAAGGATGAGCTGTTCGCGCTCGTTGAGGGCGGCGATCGCGCGGGCCAGATGTTCCTTGTTTTCGGCGCGAAGGCACAGGTCGAACGGGTTCAGCTCGTTGCCGGGGGCGGACTCTATCAGGTCCTCGACCTCACCGCTTTCCCCGAAAGGCGCGGTGCGCTGCTCGACGATATACAGCCCGTCGATGCGGCTCATCGTGGTTTCAAGCTGGTCGAGCGAGATGTGCAGCTCCCTGGCGATCTCCTCGTTCGAGGGCGCGCGGCCCAGAACGGCTTCCAGGCGGGCCCGCGAGTCGGTGATGTCCCGGGCCTTGCGGCGCATGTTGCGCGAGCCCCAGTCCAGGTTGCGCAGGCTGTCCAGGATCGCGCCGCGGATGCGGAACCGCGCGAATGTCTTGAACTGCGCGTTGCGCGCCGGGTCGTAGTGCTGGTAAGCCTCGAGCAGGCCGAGCACCCCGGCGCTCACCAGGTCTTCCAGCTGCACGTTCGCGGGCAGGCGCTCCAGGATGCGCGCGGCGATGAACTGAACCTGCGGCAGCTCGTCCAGGACCATCTGGTTGCGGATCGCCTCGCCCTCGCCGAAGCCTTCGCCGACACCCTCGCCGAATCCCGCCGCCGCGGCACGGTACGTTCCCGTTGTTGGTTGTGTTCCCATCATGCCCTCATGCCTTTCTCACCGCTTGCTAACCGATGCCTCTAACGAACTGTGCCGACCGACTGCACCGCCGTCATCGGCGGGATTTCCGTGGGTGCGATGACCACCAGCTTGGGCAGAAACGGCTCCATGAGCCGCCGCAGGTAGAACCGCCCAGGCGAAGCGCACAAAAGGATGGGCGGCGCGCTGCCGATGGTGTCCCCAAACGTCGCACGCAAACTGTCAAGCACTTTGCGGGCCACACTCACCTGCAGCGCCCCGCCGGGCGACGCGCTCCCGTTACTGTTGGCGGCGCGCATGCACTCTTCCTCGAGCGCGGCGTCGAGCGTGACCACCTTGAGCGCGCCCGTGTCGTCGAGCAAAGGGTGCACGAGCGAGCGCCCGATCGCGTGGCGGGCCGCTTCCACCAGCGCGATGGGGTTCTTGTTCGCGGTGCTGGTGTCCACCAGCGCTTCCAGGATGGAGCCCAAATCGCGGATTGAAACCTGCTCGCGCAGGAGCGATTGGAGCGTCTTCTGGACCTCGCCGAGGCTCATCAGTTTGGGGATCAGCTCATCGACCAGTTTCGGATGGGTGTCGTTGACGCGGTCGACGAGGCGCTTGGTCTCGGACCGGGTGAGAAGTTCATGAGCGTTGCGGCGGATAAGCTCCGCGAGGTGCGCGGCGAGGACCGAGGTCGCATCGACCACCGCGTAGCCCAGCGCGATGGCCTGCGCCTGCTGTTCGGGCCCGATCCAGCGGGCAGGGGTGCCGAACGCGGGTTCGATCGTCTCGATCCCCGGAAGGGCCGGCGGCTGCGGGTCGGAGTGGATGGCGAGCAGCTGGGCGCGGCGCAGCTCGGCGCGGGCGATCTCCGTCCCGCGCAGCGAAATGCAGTACTCGCCGGGCTTGAGGCCCAGGTTGTCCGTGATATGGATGGATGGAACCAGGAAGCCGAGCTGCTGGGCGAGCGACTTGCGCATGGTCTTGATGCGGTTGAGCAGCTGGCCGCCCTGCGCCGCGTCCACCATCGGGACCAGGTTCGCGCCCACCTCCAGCATCAGCTCGTCCAGCTTGAGCACGGCGTCCATGGGGTCGCCCGCGCCCGCCGCCGGAGCCCCGCCCGCGCCGAGCAGGGGCTGCGCCGGCGCGTCCTCGGCTTCCTGGAGGCTGGGCTCGTCCTTCATCTTGTAGGCGGCGAAGAACAACACGCCGCCCAGCGCGAAAAAGGCGAGCTTCGGGAGGCCGGGGATCAACCCCAGCGCGCACAGCACGCCGCCCGCGATCCGCAGCAGCCGCGGCGAACCGAGGATCTGCCGGCTCACGTTTACGCCGAGCGAGTCCTTGCTGGCCGCGCGCGTCACCACGATGCCCCCGGCGACCGACACCAGCAACGATGGCAGGATCGCGACCAGGCCGTCGCCGACCGTGAGGATCGTATACGTCTTGAGCGCCTGGTCGAACGGAATGCCCTGCTGGAAGACCCCGATCAGAAAGCCGGCGACGATGTTGATCGCCATGATCATGATGGTGGCCAGCGAGTCGCGCTGCGAAAACCGGGCCGCGCCGTCCATGGCTCCGCAAAACTCGGCCTCCTGGCTCACGGCGGCGCGGCGCTTGCGGGCCTGCTGCTCGTTGATGAGGCCCGCGTTCAGGTCGGCGTCGATGGCGAGCTGCTTGCCGGGCATCGCGTCGAGGGTGAAGCGCGCGGTGACCTCCGCGGTCCGGACCGCGCCGTGGCTGATGACCAGGTACTGGATCGCGGTAAGAGCCAGAAATAGAACGAACCCGACGATATAGTTGCCGCCGACGACGAACTGGCCGAATGCCTCGATGACGTGGCCCGCGGCCGACGGCCCGTCCGACCCGTGGAGCAGGATGCGGCGCGTGCTCGCGAGATCCAATGAGAGCCGCATGAGAGTGAGCAGCAGCAGCAGCGAGGGGAAGACGGAGAACTGCACAGGCTTGAGGATCTGGATCGCGGTGAGCAGCACCAGCACCGAGGCGGTGATGGAAATGGTCAGCAGCAGGTCGAGCACGAAGCCCGGCAGCGGCACCAGCATGACGAACAGCATGGCGACCGCCGCGATGGGCACGACCCAGTCGCCGGAGGCGCGGAGGGCGGAGAGGATGGGCTGCTTGGAAGGGGTCGAAGTCTTCATCGGCTTGGTGGAGCTCCTGCCTGCATTCCAGGGGCCGAACTACTCTTAGGCGCACCGGCGATGAGCGCCCCGGAAGCGGTCCGGTACCGCCGCGCCGCTTCCTGCGCGCGCACCTCGGCCTGCGCGCGGAAAACGAGCACCAGGATGTCCGCGACCGCCTGGTACAGGGCAGCGGGGATCGCGTCGCCGACCTCGACGCTCTTATACAAGGCCTGAGCGAGCGCGCGGTTCTCCATTAGGGGAATGCCGTCCTCGGTCGCCAGCGCCTTGATCTGCTGCGCCAGCAGATCAAGTCCCTTGGAAACGACGACCGGGGCGGCCATGTGCGGCTCGTAGCGAAGCGCGACCGCGTAGTGCGTGGGGTTGGTGACGACGACGGTGGCGGTTTTGGTCGCTTTCAACGTGTTTTTACGGCGCATCTGGTTGCGCACCCGGCGCACCCGGGCCTTGGTGGCCGGGTTGCCGTCGGACTGCTTCATCTCCTCCTTCACTTCCTGCTT
>CAXUHL010000005.1:0-16219 GCA_964250745.1 uncultured Acidobacteriaceae bacterium | reverse complement strand
GACTTGAGCAGGTTCTGCACCCCGGCGATCGAGAAGATCTGCCCGAGGCGCGAGGCCGGGTTCATGCGCTCGGGCTTGATGGCGAGCGCGGCCGGGGCGAAGGTGATGCCGCCCTGCGCGAACATCGCGGCGAACGCCAGGACGAAGCCGGCCGCGAGGATCGGCGCGATCCAGCGCAGCGCTTCGGTCGCGACCCAGAACAGGAGCGGCCCGTTCACGTCGATGGTGGTGGTCGCGGCGGAGTCGAGCAGCTCGCGGTAGAGGGTGGTCCAGTGCTCGGCGGCGGAGGGCGCGAGCAGCATCACCGTCCCGCAGGCCGCCGTGATCGCGAGCACGCCGGGCAGCTCGCGGGAGCGTGCGACGGTGCCCTGCTCGCGGGCTTTTCTACGCCGCTGCGGACTGGCTTTTTCTGTTTTGCTCTCGTCGGCCATGCTTTACCGAGCCAGGTTGAGCAGGTGCTCCGACGTATGGACCGCGTCCAGAAACAGCCCGCGAAACACCGCCGGCCAATATTTGAGCGTCGCAACCAGAATCGCCAGGCCGAGCAGGCTTTTGACCGCCGGGCCCAGCAGCAGCACGGGCAGCTGCGGGGACGCGCGGGCGAGCAGGCCGAGCACAATGTCAGTAAAGAAGGTGGCCGAAAGCACCGGCGCCGCCAGCTGCAGGCCCACCGCGAACACCGCCGCCCCGGCCGCGAGCGAAGTGCGCACGAACGCCGGGCTCAGGTGAGCCGAGCCGGGCGGCAGGTACGTGAAGCTCGCGCCGAGCCCGCGCAGGAGCCACAGGTGCACGTCGAGTCGGAGAAAGATAAGCATCGCGAGCAGCTGGTGAAAGGTCGCGACCACGGTCGATTCGGCCTTGGTCTGGGGGTCCAGGATCGAGATGAGCGAGTAGCCCATCTGCACGCTCAGGATCTGCCCGGCCATCTGCACCGCGTCGAAGACCAGCGAGGTCGCGATGCCCGTGGCCGCGCCGACCAGCAGCTCGCTGAAGACGAGCGTGGGCCAGTGGTCGAGCGAAAACGGCGGAAACCGCGGCGACACCACGGGGTACAGCAGAAACGACAGCGCGAGCACCAGCCCGCCCTTGACCCGGACCGGGATGGCGTCGCTCGAGAAAAACGGCGCGAACAGCATGAGACCCGTGAGGCGCACGCCGATGAACAGGAAGCCCGCGATGATGTCGAAAAACGGGATCGAGATCACTGGAGCACCCGATGAAAGTCCGACAGCAGGTGAACCGTGTAGCTGGTCAGGTGCCGCCACATCCAGGGCATCAGCAAGAACACCGTCGCGCCGGTCGCGAGCAGGCGCGGCACGGTCGAAAGCGTCTGGTCCTGAAGGGAGGTGAGGACCTGCACGATATTGACGACGAGCGAAACCGCGATCGCGACCAACAGGATGGGGGCGAGCAGCAGCATGGTCTCGATGAGCATGCCCCGTCCGAGCTCGACGACCTGGTCTACGCCCATGACGCGGCCTCCGGCAAGCCCATCTAGTTGAAGCTCCGCATCAGCGAGCCGATCAGCAGGTGCCATCCGTCGACCATGAGGAAGAGCAGCAGCTTGAGCGGGGTGGAAATGACCACGGGCGGCAGCTGCACCATGCCGACCGAGGTGGTAATGGAGGCGATCACCATGTCCACGATCAGGAACGGCAGAAACAGGACGGTCCCGATCTGGAAGCCGGCCTTGAGCTCGGACAGGATGTAGGCCGGCAGAAGAACGCGAAAGCTCATGTCCTCGACCGTTTTCGGCCGGGGCTCGTGGGCGATGTCGAGGAACAGCTCTGCGTCTTTCGCGCGCACATAGTGGGACATGAAGTGCCGCAGCGGCTGGCCCGCGCGCGCCACGCCGTCGAGCGGGGTAAGCTTGCCCGCCTGGACGGGAAGGATTGCGTCGCGGTAGATGACCTCGCCCGTGGGCTGCATGAGAAAGAAGGTGAGGATGAGTGAGAGCCCAATGAGGGTCTGGTTGGAAGGCGTGGTTTGGAGCCCAAGCGCCTGGCGCAAAAAGTGGAAGACAATCAGCAGCCGCGCGAACGGGGTGACGCAGAACAAGAGCGACGGGATCAGCGAAAGCAGGGTGAGGACGACGACGATGGCCCAGGGCGCGGACGAGCCGCCGAGGCCGGTGATGTGAATGTCGTTGCCTGCGGGCGCGGGTGCAAGAATCGCGGCATGAGCGGTGCCGTGCGCGAAGAGGCAGCAGGCGAGAAAGCACGCGGAAATGCTGAGCCGGCGCGCGAGGCCGGGCCGCCTCGGAGGAGGTGGCGGGATGGGCACCGTGTCGAGCTCCTGAAAAACCTCGGTGGCCATCATGCGGATTTGCAGCAGGGCCGCGAAGGTCGCGTCGGCTTTCGGGTCGTGCGCCGGGGGCTGCTCGGGGCTGCTGGGCGCGATGGTGACATCCTGTTTACTCAACGGCGGCGCGGGCTCCGGGACCGCGGGCTTGCGTCTTGCCGTCGCAGCGGTCGCGGGCTTGCGGGCGACTGCCGGCTGGACAAGGCCGGCGAGGCTGCTCTGCCTTGGGATGGATACTTTAGGTTGCGCTTCTTGCGCGGCTTGCTCCGGCGCAGACGCTTCCTGTTGAGGCGCAGCGGCACTGTTCTGCTCCGGCCGTTCGGAGCCCTCCGCGCTTAGCGCTGCTTTGAGGCTGCCGTGCCTTATAGCTTTGCGCTTCGATTCGAGCGCCGGCGCGGGTGTCTCCTTTCGGGCGGCAGAAGGCGTCGCTTCCGGCGATTCGATTGCTGCCTCAGCCTCCGAAAAGCGGCCAGGGCGGTCTTTGCTCGCTTTCGCGCGTTTACCGGCCGGTGTATGCGTTGTTTTAGGTTCTTGCGAGGCTGCCTGCGGCGGCTGGGGTTGCGCCGGGGAAAGCATCTGCGCGGTCGCGAACTGGAGCGGCGCTCCCGGCGCGCAGCTCGCGAGGATTGTTTGCCCGTCCAGCTCGAGCAGCGCGACAAACTGCTTATCGCCGAGGTGAATCTTCTCGATGACCTGGAGGCGGCGCGTGGTGTTCCGGGCTTGCCGGGCGCTCGTGAGGCGTGCCCACAAGGCGGAAAGAGTCGCGCCCAAGCGGGCGAATCCGGTCGCCGCAAACGGGCGTTTCGGTTTACCCGCGGCGGTCCACGGCAGGTTGGGGGCGAAGACGCTCATGCCAGATCCGTGATCCGGGCCGCGAGCCGCTCGCCCACCACCTCGAACTCGGTCCAGGCCATCAGCAGCCCGTTGACCCGCAGTGGAATGTCCATGCTCTGGTGCACGCTGGTTTCAAGAATGCCGCCCGGGGCGAGCTCGAGCAGCGAGCGCACCGTGAATCGCACGACCGGGATGTCGAGCGCCAGCGTGCAGGGCAGCCAGGGCAGCACTTCGACGGGGCGGCGCGGAGGGGCGGGCGCGAGGGAAACCTCGTGCGGGGCTTGGAAGTCGGCGATCTGGAGGGCGGTGCTCATCGGTCCCTGCTCCGGTCCCCTTGGAAAAGGGCGTTTGCCGGGGATGGTGCATGTGGGGGGCCAAACGAAGAGCAGATTTGATTACCGAAGGGTAGCGAAGATGAGAGCGGGATGAGGAACACGAACAGGCAGCCTGAAAATGGCTGCCTGTTTGCCTGAACGGGTCTCATCGGCGGCTCATCTCAGGAGTGAGACGAGCCCCATCGGAACTTACTGGAGGATGGCGATCGTAGCCTGCTCGATCTGGTTGAAGGTGGTGACGGTTTTCGCGTTGGCCTGGTACGCCTGCTGCGCGACGATCAGCTTCGAAAACTCGTTCGCGATATTCACGTTGGAGCTTTCGACGTAGCCGCCCTTGATGACGCCGCGTCCGCCCGTGCCGGCGATGCCGACCTCCGCCTGGCCCGAACCCTGGGTGACCTGGAAGAGGTTGTTGCCGATCTGGTCCAGGCCCTGCGTGTTCAGCACCGTAGCCACGGCGACCTGGCCGAGCGACTGCGGCGGCCCGGCGGTGAAGGTGGCCTGGATGGTTCCGTCCGATTGGACTGTATAGTCCTTGAGCGCGCCGGCGGGGCTGCCGTTCTGCACGGTGTTGGTGGTGCCGCTCAACAGGTTCGACTGCGTGAACAGCGGGCTGCCCGCCGAGTTGGACAGGTTCCAGCTGATGTTCTGGGCCGAAGCACCGTCTGCGTACGCCGGCACGTTCACCGCGACGTTGTAGGGCGCGGGCACCGCGTTGCCGTTCGAGTCGGTGACGCCCGTGAGCTTGCCGTTCGAGTCGAACGTCAAACCGCCCGAAGCGATCTGCTGCGTGTTGGAGCCCGGCGTCGTCGGCGTAGCCAGGTCGGCGCTCGGGATCGTCACCGAGTAGCTCCACTGGTTGGTGCCGGTCTTCGTGTAGGCGATCTGCAGGGTGTGCGAGCTGCCGAGCGAGTCGTAGATGCCCACTGGCGAGGCCGCGGTCGCGGTGTTCACGGTCGCATCCGAGTTCAGGTTCACGCTGGCCGAGAACGTCGACGTAGGCGTGGCGGGGTTGATCAGGCCCTTGCCGATCGAGAGCGGGGCCAGCGGCGCCGAGGTCTGGATGACGCCGTTGAGCGCCTGGTAGCCGAGCACGAGCGAGCCGTCCGGAGCGACTAGCTGACCGGCATTGTTGGTCGTGAAGTCGCCGGCGCGGCTGTAGGCTACCTGCCCGCTCGTCTGCCGGACGACGAAGAAGCCGTCCCCGCTGAGCGCGAGGTTGGAAGCGATGTTGGTCTGCGCGGCCGTGCCGTCGGTGAAGTTGGTCGTGGTCGATGCAGTCGCCACGCCGTTGCCGGTCTGAATCGGGTCCTTCGCGCCGTTGGTGATGCCGCTTTGCGCGTAGATATCGTTGAAGGTGACGTTCTGGTCCTTGTAGCCATCGGTGTTCACGTTGGCAAGGTTGTTCGAGACGGCCTGCAGAGAGGCCTGGCTCGCGTTCAGGCCGGAAAGGGGAATCGAGAAAAAGGACATTTACCTGGCTCCGATGAGGTTGGTGAGGGCGTTAAGGTTGAGGGGGGCGGAAGGGTTGCCGTTGGCGGCCTGCGCTGCCTGGAGCGCGGCCACGGCGGCTTGCTGGCTCGCTTGCACCTGGGCAGGGGCGTCCGCGGCCTGGACAAGCGAAGGCTTCGTGCCAGTCGTGGAACCGGAGGTCGTTGAACCGGAGCCGGCCGTTCCGGAGGTCGTCGAGCCGGAGGTGGTTCCCGATGCGGCCGTCGTCGCGGGCTTAAGCGTCTGGTTGATGCTGATCAGTTGGTCGAGCTGGTTGAGCGAGATCAGCTGTCCGACGGTTTGGGTCGGGTCCATGGGCTGCGTCGGGTCCTGGTTCTTGAGCTCCTGCACGAGCAGGTTCAGAAAGGTCGAGCCGAGATTGCCGGTCGAGAACGGGTCCGTAGCCGTGCCGGTCGTTGCACCCGACCCGCTCGTGCCGCCGGTCGTCGTTTGTGCTTTCGCCTTGCCGGCGACCGTGGTGTCGAACGGGCTGACAAATCCGACGGGCCCTATGGGAAGCGATGCCATGTGTGTGTCCTTTCGTGTCGTGTTGAAGGGTTAGGCGAGCACGCTCAGGCGCGCGGTGGAAAGCACCGGAGCCTGGGTTGCCGCGGGAATGGATTCGATCGCGGGAGATGAAAGGGCCGGCACATACGCCCGGCTGGGCCTGCCGCCTTGCGCGAACTGGGAGCTGCCTCCCTGGTTGGGGTGGTTGAAACTGGTCCCGCCATCGCGCACCTCAACCCGGGCGGCCATCCCGAACTTCTCCTCGATCGCCGGCAAGTGGGCAGCGATCGCGTGTCCCAGCGCGCCGTGGTCGAGGGTGATGGAAGCCTGCAAGCTGCCCGAGGACGCCGAGGTTGCGATGGAGATCGGGCCGAACTCGGCGGAGTGAAGCCCGAGGCGCATCTCGCTGCTGCCCGCACCTTGGAGCAGGCGGGCCGCGTGGATCGGGTTCGCGGCAGGGTCAGACGGGAGCGCGGGGACGGGAGCATGCGCCTCCTGCGCAGGGGCGGACGCGAGTGCATGCTGCGCCGGCGCGGGAGCCGGAGCGGCGATACCGGACGAGAGATCGGCCGCGAAAGGCTGGGCAGCCTCTTGCGTACCCTGCCGGGGTGCGTCCGCGGGTGCGGCGGCCTGGCCGATTCCGGAATCGCCGGTGAGATTTTCCGCGGGAGCCTTATGTGTGAGGGCAGCCTCAAACTTTTGCGGCACCCTGCCATTGCCGGATGCCGGGGGCATGGGCGCGGCGGGCGGCGCAGGCTGAGGCGTGGCGGCATTCGATGAGAGTTGAATGAGCGATGGATCAGAAGCGCTGGCCAGGGTCGCATTCGGTGTTGGCGCACCATCGGGTGTTGGCACCGCACCTTGCGCCAGCGCCCTGGCCGGAGTTTCACCAGCGGCGGGCCCTTGCTGAAGAGGCAATGAAGCGCTCCTGCTTACAGCCGCAGGCGATGCACCGCTCACCTTTGGAATGCGCACACCGGTTTGGGTGGAGGCGGATTTCGCTTCGGCCGGCTGAGCTGAAAAAGGTTGAGCGATGCTGACCTGCGACGCCGGCAGGACCGCGCTTCCGGCGTGCGGCGGCGCTGCCGCGGATTGGGAATTCACGGTTGAAGTGGGTGCAAGCTGTGCGGGGTAGGTATTCGCCTCGGGAGCCTGACCGGGCATTGTTTCGGGAACCGGAACTGAAAGCGACGGCAGCACCGGAACAGGCGCGACGATCGCCTCGGGAGCAGGCACCGGCTGCAACAGCACAGTCGGAGCGCCGACGATGTCCCGGGACGGATCGCTCTGGCTGGATGGGCCGCCCGGCGCTGCCGATTGCGTGAGCGGACCTGAGACTTGCGGGCCGGAATCGCCGGCGTTCACGGCCGTCAAAGCCGGCGGAGCGAAAGAAGCGTTGCCGGCAGGCTGGGACTTCTGTGTGTCTTGCGCCGCACCCTGCGCCTGAACGAAGGCAGCCTCCCCTGTAGGTGCGGCGGACGGGAGGGGCAAAGGCATGGGCTGCACAGGGAGCGCAAGTGCCACGGAAGGGTCGGCCTGCACCGGAAGCGGCCCAGCTTCAGCGGCGGCTTTCTTCTCGGAGCGGGCCTCGCCTTTCACCGCAGGAATGGGCGCAGGTGCCGTCGTCGGGCGAGCCGCCCCCGCCGCGCCTAGAGAAGTCTGGAGAGCGGCCGTAAAGCCGCTCTCGGGAACGACAGCTTTGACGGCGGGCCCGGGAGCCGGCGTGGCGAGAGTGGGGCGAATCGAGACGGAAGCCGTGTTCACGCCGGGGGTGAGTGCATGTCGCCCGCCAAACAGCCCGGCTTTTCCTTGTTTTCGCAAATTATACATTCTAAAAGGTTTATGCATTCAAGCCGGCTCACGGGCTGGGCAACTCTTGCCGGGTCGCTGCCGGCAAAGCTTGCCTACTTCGCGCCGCCACTGCGGGCCTCCCGCACCATTTTGTTAAGAAAAGCCTCATCTGCGGCTTTGGCCTCGCGCTTGGCCCGGGTCTGCTCATGAGCGGCTTCGGCCTTGTTGCGCAGCGCGATGAGAGTTTCCCGCTGCCGGTAAGTCTCGCGGTAGCGCGCGATCTGCGCGTCCCGGCGCTGCCCGGCCGCGGCGATCTGCTCCCGAAACGCGTCCCGGCGCGAACGGAGTGCGTCGCTCGCGTTGTAGAGACCCTGGAGGTGCATGGCGGGCAGCGCCGCGGCCGCAAACGCCCGCTCGCGAAGCATGGCGGCTTCGCGAAGGTCGGCCTCGGTCTGTTCGAGCGCCGCGCGCAGGGCCGCCAGCTCCGCGTGGATGCGCGCGAGCGCCTGTTCTTCCCGCTCCGCGGCGAGCTCGCGCAGGCGCAGGACGGCAGACAGGGGGAAGGGCTCGGCCATCAGAGCCGCTCTCCTGAAAACGTGAAGCGCAGAGTGGACCTCCATGCGGCTTTTCCTGACAGAAAAGCCGCGTTTACGTCGCAGCGAACACCAACCTCGTCAGGAGAACGGCTTCAGCTGAGCAGCTTCAACAGGCGGGCGAGGGTTTCAGGATGCGTGGAGCGATCGCCGGTACGCTGCTGGAGAAAGGCGTTGAGCTCCGGAAGCACTTCCACCGCGCGGTCGAGCGTGGGGTCGGCCCCGCGCTGGTACGCGCCGATGCGGAGCAGGTCCTCGGAGCGCGCGTAGGCGGCGAGCAGACGGCGCAGCGCGCCCGTCTTTTCGAGGTGCTCCGGGGCGCAGATCGCGGGCATGAGGCGGCTCAGGGAGTCCAGGATCGCGACCGGCGGGAAGTGGTTCCGCAGGGCCAGCGCGCGGTCCAGGATGATGTGCCCGTCGAGCAGCGAGCGCACGGTGTCGGCGACCGGGTCTTGCTGGTCGTCGCCTTCCATCAGCACGGTGTAGAAGGCCGTGATGGATCCGTCGTGGAAGTTGCCGGCGCGCTCGACCAGGCGGGCCAGCATGTTGAGCACGGACGGCGTGTAGCCCTTGGCGGTCGGCGGCTCGCCGGCGGCCAGGCCGATCTCGCGCTGGGCCATTGCGAAGCGGGTGAGCGAGTCGACCACCAGCAGAACGTGCTTGCCCCGCGCGGCGAAGTGTTCCGCGATGGCCGTAGCGCTCATGGCGGCGCGCAGGCGCAACAGCGGCGACTGGTCGGAGGTGGAAACGACGAGAACCGAGCGGCGGCGGCCTTCCTCGCCCAGCACTTCGAGGAACTCGCCGACCTCCCTGCCGCGCTCGCCCACCAGGGCCATCACGGTCAGGTCGGCTTCGGTGCCGGAGGCCATCATGCCCAGCAAAGTGCTCTTCCCCACGCCCGATCCGCCGAATATCCCCAGCCGCTGACCGCGCCCGCAGGGGACGAAGGCGTCGAGCGCGCGCACGCCGCAGCCCAACGCCGCTCGGATAGGGACGCGGTCGAGCGGGGCCGGGGCGGAGCCGTCGACGGGCACGGTACGCTCGGCACGGAACTCCGGGCCGCCGTCCATGGGCGCGCCGGTCGCGTCGAGCACCCGGCCGAGCATGCCCGCGCCGACCCGGATGGAGGGGTGCGCGCCGGCGGCGCCGACCCGGTCGCCATAGCGACTGCCGTGCGGGCGGTCACGCGGCCGCGACAGCATGGTGGATCCGCGAAAGCCGACGATCTCGCCGGGGTAGCAGCGGTCCTCGGTCGAGCTGCGGACCTCGCAGGCTTCGCCCACCGAGCAGAACGGACCCTCGGATTCGATGAGGTTGCCGGTGACCTGGAGGACGCGGCCGGTCCAGCGCAGGGTCGAGCCCTGCTCGAGGTGGTGGAAGAACGACGCGAGCGGCATCGCTTACGTCCGGGGCGTTTGGGCGAGGATGTCGAAGAAGCCCTGCTCGACCTCCTTGAGTTGCGCCGCGAGCGAAAAGTTCGCCGATCCGAGCGCGGTTTCGAGCATGCAGTCGCCCGGCTGCAGCTCCGGGTCCTCGACGACGGAAACGGCGGCCCACTGCGGCGCGGACTCAAAGTGCGTACGCCAGCGCCCGGCACTGCCGGGGTGGACCTTGATGGAGACGGCGGTGTTTTCCTTGAGCTGGTTGACCGCGATCTGCACCAGCGCGGCGACGAGCATGGGGTCCACCTGCGCTTCTCGGTGCAGGATCTTGGCGGCGATCGACAGCGACAGGCGGACCACCTCGGACTCGATGCGGGCGAAGTAGCCCTTGCGCTCGCGGTCGAAGCAGTCGAGCGCGGCGGTGATGCGGGCGGTCTCCTGCGCGGTCGCGGCGGCGGTTTCGTCCCGCAGGCGCGCCTCGGCGGACGCATTGCCTTCCGCGCGGGCGTTGGCGAGCGCCTGCTGCAGCTCGGCGCGGGTCATCTCCACCTCCGCGCGCGGGCGGGGCGGCTCGGCCTCGGGCACGGGGGCGCGCAGGCGGGAAAGCTGCGGCATGGGACCGGGCGTGGTGTCGCGGTACTGGAACGCGGTCACGGGGGCGATCGGGATGCGGGGCAAGGTGCCCGCCGGGCGGCTAAACGACATATTCATCGGCTCCATCACTCTTGAGGGCGATCTTGCCCTCGGATTCCAGGGTGCGCGCGAGCGCGACCACGTCCAGCTGCGCCTTGGCCACGTCCTTGGATCGGACCGGCCCCAGCGACTCGGCGTCTTCCTTCATCATCTCGATCGCGCGCGAGCTCATGGTCTGGAAGAAGTGGCTCCTCAGCTCCTCGCTCGCGCCCTTCAGCGCGAGTGTCAATACTTTCTTATCGACCGCTCCGGTCACTTCCCTTATCTGAATCTCGGGCACGCTGAGGAAATCCTCGAAAGTAAACATCAGGTCGCGGATCGAGGCGGCCAGCTTGGCTTCTTCCTTCTCGATCAGCTCCAGGATTTCGCGCGAGGTGGTCGCGTCGATGTTGTTCATCAGGTCGGCGACGGACTGGAAGCCGGAATAGGTGCGCTTGGTCTGCTCGCCGACGGCGCGGAGCCGGCGGTTGAGCACCTTGGACACTTTCTCGGCCATCTCCGGCGAAAACTGCCGCAGTTGCGCCAGCCGCTTCACCGACTCCGCCCGCACCGGCGGCGGCAGATGCATCAGCAGCGCGGAGGCCTGCTTGGCTTCGAGGTGGCCCAGAATCAGAGCGACCGTCTGCGGGTGCTCGCCTTCGAGAAAACGCGCGAGCTGCTTGGAGTCGATGCGCTGCAGCGAGTCGACGCGGTTGGCGTTCAGCTCGTTCGCGCGGATCAGACGCTGCACCATCTCGCGCGCGCCGTTCTCGCCGAAGGCCTTGACCAGCATGCGCTGCGCGGCATCCTGCCCGCCCTGCGCGATGAACTCCTGCGCGACCGCGAGCTGCTGGTACTCCTCCATCACCTTGATGGAAACCTCTTTCGGCACCGCGCCGAGCCGGGCGATCTCCTGGGTCACGCGCTGGAGATCGTCCTCGGGCAGGGCGCGAAGGATGGTCGCGGCGGCCTCCTCGCCGAGCACCGCAAGCAGGATCGCCGCTTTGCGCGCGCCGGTGAGCTGGGCCTGTTGTTGGGCTAATCCGGTGCTCATAGATTAGGAATCCCCCCTCAGCCAGGCCTGCACGGCCCGGGTCGAGTTTTGCGGCTCCGCCTTGACGAACTGCTGGAGGTGCTCCTTGAGCGCGCCGGACAGCAGGGCCTCCTCGCCCGGGTGCACCGGCGGCAGCTGCGGCGGCGCGGGCGCTTCGGCGATCTGCGGCACCGGCTCAGGCTCAGGCAGGGCCGTGGCGGCGGCGAGAGCGAACGCACGTTTGTGCAGCGGGCGCACCATCAGGAAATACGCGAGCAGAAAGAGTGCCAGCAGCGAACCGTACCGGACCGCGACCGAGTAGTCGCTGAGCCCTTTGCGCAGCTTGTCGGCGGCCGAGGGCGACGGGATCTCGACCGCGGCGGCCTGCTGGAAGCTCATGTCCTCAATGGTGAGCACATCGCCCCGCGCGGTGTCCAAGCCGATGGCGGAAGCCGCCAGATCCTGGAGCTGCTTCAACTCCTCGGGAGAGCGGTGCATGCGCACATCCTGAAACTTACCTTTGGGCAGTTGCTTCCGAATGATGTTGTCGTCGACCAGCAGAGCGGCGGTGAGCCGGCGGACGCGGCCGGCCGGTTCGAGCGAACGCGTAACGGTCTTGTTCACGCCGAAGGTGGAGTTCTCGGTCTTCGCGCTTTCCGCGCCGTCGCCGGGGACGTTGGGCACGTTGGGCAGGCCGCCCTTAGCCTGGGGCACGTTGCTGGTCGTCCCGGGGACGCCGCTCGCGCCCGCGCCCGCGCCGGTCTGGTCGTCGGACCGCTGCACGGTCAGAGGGACCGAGACGTTGGGGTCGTACTTTTCCTCGTTGCGCTCGGTGGTGCCTTCCTCGTAGTCGATGTTGACGCTGGCCCGTATGTGGTCGGCTCCGACTACCGGGGTAAGTGTCGCGATGAGCCGCTGTTCGAGCCGCTTCTCGGCCTCGCCGTCGCCGCCTGCTTCCGAAGAATGGCCGAGCGAAGACCCGGAGTCCGCGTCGATCACCGCGACGTCCGAAGGCTTGAGCCCGTCGACCGCGCCCGCGACCAGCCGCTGAATCGCCGCGATCTCTTCGTGCGAAAGCGCCGGCCCCTTGAGCTTGAGAGCGACCGAAGCCTTGGCATTGCGGCCGCCGTCGAGAAACACCGAATCGGTCGCCATCACGAGGTGAACCCGGGCGCTCTTCACCGAACCGAGCGTCGCGATGGTACGTTCGATCTCGCCCTCGAGCGCGCGCTGGTAGTTCACCTTCTCGTCGAACTCCGTTTCGCCCCAGGAAACCTTGTCGAAGATTTCGAAGCCGAGCCGCCCGGAGTGCGGGCCTGCGCTCGAAGCCGCTTCCAGACGCGCCTGGTCGAGCTTGTCTGCGGCGACGCTCACCCCATGGCCGTCCGGGCTCACCGCGTTCGGGATGCCCTTGGCTGTCAGCGCGGCCGCGAGCGTTTGCGCGTCGGACGGGTCCATGCCGGTCATCAGCGGCTTCAGGTCCGGCGCCGCGATCAGGTGCGCGAACAGGGCCAGCAGCGCCACCGTCACCACCGCGCCGGCGACGAGAAAGCCGCGCTGCTGCCCGTTGCGGCCGGCCCAAAAGGCCCCGAGTTGTTGGAGGAGCTTCGGCATGCGCTAGAACTGGGCTTTCTCGATGTCCTGGTAGGCGGCGACGACCTTGTTGCGGACCTGCATCATGAGCTGGAAGGCGACGTCGGCCTTTTCGGACGCGATCGTGACCTTGCTGATGTCCACGTTGCCCCCGGCGAGCAGGTTGTTGACCAGCTTGCCGGAGTCCTCCTGCAGACCGCTGACCTGGTTAAAGGCGGATTTGAGCACGTTCGTGAAGCCCGCGTCCGATCCGCCCGGCAGGGAGGACGGCGCGACGGGCCCGAAGATGGAAGTGACTGCGCTTGCGACGGGGGCGACCATGGGTTTCCTTTAGCTCTTCAAAATGTCTATCGACTGCTGGATGATCTGCTTCGACGCGCTCACCGCGCTCGCGTTGAGTTGGTAGGCCCGGACCGACCCGAGCAGGTCCACCATCTCCTGCACCGGGTTGATCGCCGGGTAAGCGACGTAGCCGTCTTTGTCCGCGTCCGGATGGCCCGGCTCGTAGCGCATCACCGGCTTGGACGGGTCGTCCATCACGCGCGAGAGCCGAACTGTTCCGGCGCCGCGATCCCGGAAGTGCGGCACGTTGCCGGCTGCGGCGAACTGCAGCTGGAAAGCCGAAGCATGCTGGGCCGAGAACACGACCTCCTTGCGCCGGAACGGGCCGCCCGCGTCGGTGTGCGTGGTTTGGGCGTTCGCCATGTTGGTGGCGATGACCTCCGACCGTTGGCGCTCGGCCGAAAGCGCGGACCCGGAGATCGCGAGTGCGTCGAATGGACCCATGGCTAGTTGCCTCCGTTGATGGCGGAAAGAAGATCGTGGAATTCGCCCTTGACCAGCTGCACGCCCAGGCCGAACTGGAGCTGCGCTTTCGCCAGCAACAGGCTTTCGCGGTCCAGGTCGACGTTGTTGCCGTCTGGCCGGTCGAGCAGGCCCTTCTCGTCGCGGATTTGGATCGGCGCATCCGCCTCGCCCGCGCGCTGAAGCATTTGCGCGAACGAAACGTCCTTGGCGTGATAGCCGGGCGTGTCGACATTGGCGATATTGGCCGAGACGACCTGCTCGCGCTGCGAGGTGAGCGCGAGAAAGCGTTCGAAGTTCGGTTCAAGCAAGGGGGCGCTCATGCGTAGCTCCTTTTTGCGTAACTGCGGGGCGGTAGTCCGTATTCGCGAATCTTGTTGCGAATGGTGCGCACGCTGATCCCGAGCATCGCGGCGGCGCGAGTGCGGTTGCCTTCCGCGAGCGCGAGCGTGCGTTCGAAGTGCCGGCGCTCCAGTTCGCGCAGGCCAAGCGGATCGGCGGTGGCGGGCTCATTCTTGTCGGAGCCGGATGAGAGTTCGGTGAGAGCCGGTGTTGCCACGGCGCGCTCGACGGCCGCCCACAACGCGGGCCAGGCGATCGGCTTCAGGAGGTAGTCGCGCGCGCCGTTTCGGATCGCCTCGACCGCTTCCGGAACGGCCCCGTGCGCGGTGAGCAGCACGACCGGGGTCCCCTGCGAAGCGGCAACCAGGCTCGCGCCGGAGCCGTCCGGCAGGCGCACATCGCTCACCACGAGGTCGAATTCGGCCTGGGCGAGCCGGTACTCGGCTTCGCGCAGCCCGCTCGCCGTCGATGCGTCCCAGCCTTCGCGCGCGAAGTGGGCCGTCAGTGCGGCGCGGATGCCGGGTTCGTCGTCGACCAGAAGCACGGAGCGGGTCATAGCGTTTCAAACTCCAGTGTCTTGAGCTCCATCGAGAAGACAGTGCCCTCACCGAGAGTGCTTTGCACGTGGAGGACCGTTCCATGTTGCGCGGCGATGCGCTGAGCGATCGCGAGCCCAAGGCCCGTGCTCCGGCCGCTCGCGCTCCATCCCGGCGTAAAGATGTGCGGGAGGTGCTCGGGCGCGATGCCCGCGCCGGTGTCGCGAACGGTGAGACGGAGATGAGAGGCACGCGCCCGCTCGATGAGAATGGCGATCTTGCCCGGCGACGGGGTATGGCGCACTGCGTTGGCCACGAGGTTGAGGATCAAGCGCCGCAGCGCTTCGGGGTCGGCCTGCACCTCGTTCCGCAACGCCGAACCCACGACATGGAGGTCGAGCCCGCCCTGCGCGATCAGAGGCTTGGCGAACTCCGCCGCAGCCAGAACCGCCTCGCTCAGGATTGCGGGTTCGAGCCGGAGCGCTTGCTCCCCGCGCCCGAACGCGAGGACGTTGTCGACAGTCGCGCCCAGGCTCCGCAGCCCCGCGCGCAGCTGCCCGAGCCACTGCCCCGCGCGAGCCGGCTCCTGCTCCAGAAGGCCAGCGAACAGCTCCATGCTAGCTAAGGGATTTCTAATCTCATGCGCAAGGCTCGCGAGCGCCGTTTGGCTCGCCGCCAAACGCCCCCGCAGTCTTTCCATCTCGAGCGCCGCCGCCCCCTGCGCCGCCCGGCTCGCGGCAAGCTCGGCTCGCAGTGGAGCCGTCGCGGCATCGAGCGCGAGATGCGCATCGAGCGCAGCTCGCTCGGGGAGAAACCCCGGCCTGGGCCGGCGTTCCATTGGCGCGGGATGAGAACTAGGCAGCATCTGCCTATTTCCTTATGCACGGAGGTTGCCAAAAGTCAGGTAAAGACGTTACCAAGGTGCGGCCCGGGCGTGGGCGAACGAGGTCGAAACCGCCTTACAGCTTTATGTAATTCGGCAGCTCGCCGATCGGCGCCTGGAACTTCCTGGCCTGAACGGCTCATTCCGATGTCAACCGTTCACGCCATAATGCGCGCTTTATGCTCGCCATCTCAAAATATGCGGTTCACATCTTTTCTAATTTTTCCCTTGACGCCTCACCCCCCCCCGCTACTCTCGCTCCCAGTAACACCCACCCTAAACACGAAGGACCAATCAATGACTAAGCCCTCGAAGTGGAGCCCCGCCCCTCTGTCCCAGCAAGTCGAACCTTCGCTTCACGGAAATGCCCCTATCATCGTGACGATTATCGCGTTGATCGTGATTTTGTAACCTAATCCGTAAAGAGCATCCGAATGAAGCCGGATGCTCTTTACAGCGGGGACCTATGCTCGATTTACTCGAAGAGCCGGCGCGCGCGCGCGTTCAAGCCATACCAAGCCTGCACGGCTTTTATCGGGCCGCCCACATGACACTCGCCGCCGAACCGGATGCATCCAATGAGCTCTTTCCATCCTTCAAGGATTTGGCTGCGGCTTCGCTGCTCACGGAACTCGTCAATCATGAGCTGCGCAGCATGAAGGCCGACGCTGTTTACCTGCCGGAGCTTGCCGGAGATCTGCAAATGACCCTGTTTCGCACGGACCATTGCGGTCTGGATTTGAAAATCGTTCCAACAGGCTATGTGGCTCCCGCGATGCTCCACGGCTTAACTGAAGATTTTATGATTGCTTCGCTGGGCAACGGGCAAGTGCGCGCCAGGTGTTGTCTACAACCTGACCCGTTTCCCTGCGACCGACTCTCCATCGATCGCGTACTGCAAGAAGGAAGCATCCATTCTTTGGATCGAGAAGTCCTGAGCTTGCGAGCCGGATATAATCTTTTCTCTCTTGAACCTGCTACCCAACCGGCGGTGCTCCTCCTGTTTTCCTCCCGTCAGAAGCTTCCAATTCGATGGGAGTACGCGTCTGAAACGGGGCGTCCGGTTCGCATGCTCGCCGCTTCTCCGATTTCCTCGCGTATCCAGTTCGCTTGCAGAGCTCT
>CAXUHL010000004.1:19049-37292 GCA_964250745.1 uncultured Acidobacteriaceae bacterium | reverse complement strand
GGCCTCGACGGAGGCATTGCACAGCACGCGGGTTTGCCCCAACTCGATCAGAACCGAGCCTTCGGCGGTCCCCACGAAATCGGGCGTCAGCTTCAACGGGCGAAGCTGGTCCGGCAGGCGGCCGTTTTGCCGGGAAAAGAGCGGAGCAGCAGGGGTCATCGCTCCATTGTAGGGGTGGGAATGGGAATGGCTGTCCCGTTTTGGAACTGGTCCGGGTAACGCAATGGAATGAATGACTTAGGTCCATGTTGCTAGGTGCAGCCGTTCCATTTCGGGACTGGGCGCTTGTTTTTTACTCGCGGGTGAAATTTCGTAAACCATTCATCCGATTGCACTTATAGGAGCTAGGGCTTTGGTGTTTCCCGTGCAAACAGGGGAAAGCGAGCGGGGCGGCAAAGCCCGGCTTCCCCGAGGAAACGCCATGCGCCACACGCCTTCGACCGCCGGCCCCCGCATCCTGCCCTTTCCAGCCCCGCTCGCCGGCGCTGGCCCAGCGGCACCCTTCGCCACGAGCCTGACGCGCCCCGTTTTGGTCGAAGTGCAGCCGCGCCCGAGCAAGGCGCTTGCCCCAGCGGAAGCACTGGCGCACGACGCCCGCAACGCGCTCACCACGGTGCACCTGATCGCGAGCCTTCTGAGCAGCCCGGGCGTTCTCCAGGCCAAGGACGCGCACCTGCCTGCCGATCTACTCGCCGCGGAAGACGCGCTCGGCGGGCTGATCCGCAAGTTCGAGTCGCTTGCCGGGGCTAAGCAGCCGGCCGCGGAAGTGAAGCAGAACCAGCCCGCGAGTTCCGCCGGCGATGCGGTGCTCGCCTGCCTTCCCGTTCTCGAGCTGGCCGGCAAGCCCAAAACGGTCGTTTACGCTTCGGCGGAAAGCGGCCTGCCGCCCATGCGCCTCGGGCAGGAAGAGCTGAGCCGCGTGCTTACCAACCTGGTCAAGAACGCGAGCGAGGCGATGCCGGACGGCGGGACGGTCCGCGTCACGGTGCGAAAGGCGCTCTCGCTTACCAGCCCGGCGGTGCTGATCCATGTTTCGGACGATGGCCCGGGCATCCCGGCCTTCGCGCTGGGGCAGATTTTCGAACCGGGTTGGAGCACCAAAACGGGGACCGTCGCCGAGGCTTGCGGGCTGGGCCTTGCGATCGTGCGCGAGTTGGTCGAGGCTGCGGGCGGCAAGGTGCGCGTGGCAAGCCGCAAGCGACGGGGGACCACCTTCGAACTTCGCGTACCCTGTCTCGGGAAACGACAGTAACGTCTTTGCACTTCCGTAACTAGAGCAAATTGCCGGGACACCCTAGAATCAGCCCAACACATGCGCAGTACCCCGAACCCTATGGCCACGCACGCACCGGCGAAGATGCACCTTTTGATCCTGGATGAAGACGCCGCTGTCCGCTCCGCCGTCTGCGAGATCGCGAACGCGCGGGGCTTTCAGCCGCACTCTGTCGACAATGTCGACGCAGCCCGCGCGTATTTGCGCGGCAACAGCACCGACGTGCTTCTGCTCGACGTGAAAGCGCAGGCTGGGGAGGCGATCGACCTGCTCGACGAGATGAAGGCAGTGCGCCCGGAAACCTCGATTATTGTGATGACCGCCTACGCGACGGTAACCTCCGCCGTCGAAGCGATGCGCACCGGCGCGACCGACTACCTGACCAAACCCTTCGCGATGGACGAGCTGGCCGCGATGCTGGAGCGCACGGCGGAGCGGCGGCAGCTCGACACGGAAAGCAGACGCCTGCGCGAACGTATGCGCGCGCAGGGATCGCTCGGAGCGATCGTGGGCCAAAGCCCGGAGATGGACCGGATCTATCGCATCATGTCCAAGGTCGCGCAAAGCACGCACCCAGTCATGATCCTGGGCGAAAGCGGCACGGGCAAGGAGCTGGTGGCGCGCGCGATCCACAACAACGGCGTAAAGGCGAACAAGCCCTTTCTCCCGGTCGACTGCGGCTCGCTTGCGCCGACGCTGGTCGAGAGCGAACTATTCGGCTATGTCAAGGGTGCGTTTACTGGCGCGAACCGCGACAAGGAGGGCTTGCTGGTCGCGGCTGGAGACGGGACGATCTTTCTCGATGAGATCGGCGAGCTGCCGCTTGATTTACAGGCCAAGCTGCTGCGGGCGCTCCAGGAGCGCGAGGTGCGCCCGGTGGGCGCGAGCCAGCGCGTGCCGATGCGGGCCCGCGTGCTGGCCGCGACCAATCGCGACCTGAAGCTGATGGTCGAGCAGGGCCGCTTCCGTAAGGATCTGTACTACCGGCTCAACGTCGTGAGCCTGCGCCTGCCGCCCTTGCGGGAGCGCCGCGAGGATATTCCCCTTCTGGTCGCGCACTTCATGGAGCGCATCGGCAAGGAGGATCGCAAGCAGTACGTGCTCAGCGACGAAACCCTGCGCATCATCGACCAGTACGACTGGCCGGGAAATGTCCGCGAGCTCGAGAACGCTCTGGAGCGCGCCTGCTCCATGACCTCCGGCACACTGGTGCAGTTGGGCGACATGCCGACCGGGCTGATCGAGTTCCACCACCAGCAGCGCAAGCTGAACGTGCCCCTGCGGGAGCAGCTTGAAGCCGCGGCGGTCGCGGCGGATGTTTCCTCACTGGCGGAGGTGGAGAAGAATGCGATCCTCGATGCGATCAGCCGCCTGAATGGGGACAAGGTGAAAGCGGCCGCGCTGCTCGGCATCGGCAAGACCACGCTCTACCGCAAGCTCAAGGAGTACGGCATCGGCGAGGCGATGATCGCGATGTACATGGCGCAGGGCCGGGAAGGCGCGCTGGCCGGCGGGATGCCGCGGCCGTGAGGGCGGCTCGGGACGGCTTTCAAAGGAGCTCAGGATGCAAACCGCACTGATCATCACAGGCATTTCGGGGGCGGAGCACTGCGCCGCGAGCCTGTCCAAGCAGCTTGGCCTGCCGGTCGAGGTAGCCCCGAGCCGCCGCGAGGGCCTGGCCGCCCTGCGTCGGCGCGAGTACTCCGTCGTGGTCGTGGACGAGCCGGTGGCCGAGGCCAGCCCGGAAGGCGCGGAGATGCTGTGGAAGCAGGCCGGCCTGGCTATTCCGCTTCAGATCAACTTCGCCGTTTCCGGCACGCACCGGCTCATCCGGGAGGTCCGCGCCGCCCTGCAACGGCGTGAAACGGAGCGCGAGCTGGCCATGCGCGCCGCCGCCACCCAGATCGAGTGCGAGCTCCGCGACACGGTCACCGGCCTTCTGCTCCACTCGCAGCTCGCCCTGGCCGAGCCGCTCGTGTCTGCGCCCCTGACGGCGAAGCTGCAGACGGTTGCGTCCCTTGCGGGGGATTTGCGGACCAGGCTGGAGCGGGCCTCGGCGGCCCGGCTCTGAAGAACGCAGCGCCGCGACAAGTTACGACTACGCCTATCCCGGAGTCTTTCCTGTCGATGTCGAATTTCAAAACGAATCCCGTCAACTTGTGCGAACTGCTGAAACGGTGTGACAGCGGGGAGTTGCAGCTTCCCGACTTCCAGCGGAGCTGGGTGTGGGACGAAGATCGGATCAAGAGTCTCATCGCGTCGATCTCTCGCTCGTTTCCAATCGGCGCGCTCATGACTTTGGATACCGGCGGCACGGTGGACTTCAAGCCGCGTCCGGTGGAAGGAGCCCGTTCTCAGGCACTCACAACCAAGCCGCGAGCTCTTCTTCTCGATGGGCAGCAAAGGATGACATCCCTGTATCAGGTCACGCTGCGAAAGCAGGCGGTTAAGACGATCACCGCCAGGAATAGGGAAGTGCTTCGGTGGTTTTACATCGACATGCGGAAGGCAATGGACCTTACTGCGGACCGGGAGGAGGCAGTTGTGGGCTTGCCTGAAGACCGCATCCTTCGCGGGAATATCGGTCGGGACATAGTTCTGGATTTGTCGACGGACGAAAAAGAATTCGAAGCAAGGATGTTCCCTCTTTCCAAGGTATTCGACTGGTTTGGATGGATGAGTGGATATCAGGCATTTTACAAGTACGATCCTTCCGAGTGCGAGGTGTTTCGCCTCTTTATGGAGGAGATTCTGCGGCGGTTCCAGGACTATCAGGTGCCCGTCATCGCGCTCGATGTTTCCACATCCAAAGAAGCCGTTTGCACAGTCTTCGAGAAGGTAAATACCGGCGGCAAGCCGCTGGACGCCTTCGAACTGGTGACCGCAATGTACGCGGCAGACGGCCACGAGTTGCGAAGGGACTGGAGCGCCAGGAAGAAGCGATTTGAAAATGTGCTGAGGCTCGCCGATTCCGCAAAAGGTGTTCTCGCGAATGTTTCGAGCACCGATTTTCTTCAGGTCGTCTCTTTGTTCTACACACGAGAACGCAGGCGCGAGCTCGAAGCGAGCGGCCGAACGGGAAGAGATCTTCCACCAGTCACCGGAACCCGGGAAGCTCTGCTCAACCTCCCTCTCACGGCTTACAAGAAGTACGAGGCGCAGGTCGAGTCGGGTCTTCAGGCGACTGCCAAATTTCTACATCGCCTTCATATCTATCGGCCCTTCGATCTTCCCTATCAATCGCAGTTGATCCCGCTTGCAGCCATTCTCGCAGAGAGAAACGATGCACTGGAGGATCATGCAGTCTGGGAAAAGTTGGTTCGCTGGTACTGGAACGGCGTCTTCGGGGAGCTTTACGGTTCAGCTGTTGAAAGCCGCAGCGCGCGCGACTTCCTCGAAGTGACGGCTTGGCTGGATGGTGGAGCGGAACCAGCCACCATCCGCGAAACGGTCTTCCGTTCCGATCGGCTGAAAACGATGCGCCTGCGTGTGTCGGCTGCTTACAAAGGCGTTAATGCCTTGCTGATGAGCCAGGGAGCTAAGGATTTCCGCTCGGGCCAGGAATACAGCTACGCTGTTTTCTTCGAGCAAGCCGTGGATATCCATCACATCTTTCCCAGGAAGTGGTGCGAGGGTCAGCACATCAAGCCAGAGGAATACGACTCAATCATCAACAAAACGCCTTTGAGTTCCAAGACCAACAGGAAAATCGGAGGCTCCGCTCCTTCCGACTACCTGCTGCGATTGGAGCAGAGTGGGAAGGGGGCCACAGACGCAACAGAAAAGCTGGATGCGTCCCTGCGAACTCACCTCATCGACCCCGCTCTCCTGCGATCGGACAACTTCCATGCCTTTATAGCGGACCGGCAACGCGCCCTAGTCTCGCTGATCGAGCGGGCGATTGGGAAGGAGGCGTATGCCGGTCCGGTCGCCGAGGAAGGTACGGATCAGCCTTATGGAGAGGACGAGGAGGACGAGTCACTTTCCAGCCCGCCTGCGCCGTTGGGGGCCGGAAGCGCTTCCATGCGAGAGGGATTATCGCCCGATCGAGCACCTGACCACGCACCCGCAATCATCCTTGAACTCGGGGCAGAAGGCGGTTCCATCGTCCTCCGTACCAGGCGAGACACAAGCTTCCTGGTTTCCACCTCTGAGGCCGCTTTCGATGATGTTGAGGGTTGCTCCCCTGAAGCGAACGGGGCGGCGAGGGATGCGGATTCCTTCACGTCCGCCATCGAGCTCTTGGACCGGTATCCCTGGACTCGATTGGAACCTCTTACACTGCACCCTGCCTACCGCGACGCCGTACTTCAGGAGGTCGGTCGGCGAGGAGGTTCCGAGGCACGAGAGCGCTGGCAACGGCAGCTCGGGCAAATGAGCTGAAGAGCCCTGCGCAATGGAAGGTTCAAAGCTGCCGGTTTCGAAGGCCAAAGCTCAAGCCGGCGATTGTCGAAACAGGAACGAGCAGACCGCGAGAGCGGCCTCTCGGCGAACGGGTTTCCATGTTGCGCTGCATGGAGCCCCATTACGAAGTACTCGCGGAAGGTGCCCTGGGGTAGTGCTGCGCCCCCCTCCCGGATAAGCCTGCCTGCCTTTCTGAACGAACCGCGTCAGCCCGTCGTCGCTCGTGGGCACGAAGGTGTCGATCCTGCTCAGAGACCGCTTTCCGCGGTTCAGCCTTTCAGGATCTGCTCGCCACCAGCTAACGGTGCTTCCTATCTCTTCACATTACGAAACGAAACGTATAGTATTTAGAAAGTGGACACGCAAAAGAAGCAGTTGAAGAGCACACAAGGCCGTCCCCGAAGCGCAACCTCCGAGCAATCCATTCTGGATGCGGCGCTCGATCTGCTCCAGGAACGATCGCTGCGCGAGTTGACGATCGAAGCCGTCGCGGAACGCGCGGGCGTCGGCAAGGCTACGATCTACCGGTGGTGGCCGACGAAAGCGCACCTCGCGCTCGATGCGTACCTCAGGCACATGGGGCGTGCCGTGGAAGCGCGCGATTCAGGGTCGGCGGAGCGGGACTTCCTCGCGCAGCTTCTGGGTCTGATTGAGCTGTATGAAAGCCCCCGGGGCCGCATTCTCAAGCAGTTTCTGGCGGAGTGCCAAGCCGATGCGGCCTTTGCTTCCCTGTACCGTGAGCGCTTTCTCCACCCGCGCAGGGAAGCCGTTCGGTGCATCTGGCGGCGCGGCGTGGAACAGGGCGAGATCGACGGCGCACTGGATTGCGAGCTCATCCTGGACATGATCTTCGCCCCGCTGGTGTACCGGCTGCTGGCCGGCCATGCTCCCTTTACCGGCGAGGATGCCGAAAACCTCGTTCGAGCCGTTTTCCGCGGCATCGGGCCGAGCGCAACGCTGTCACTCAACGAAAGCCGCAAGGCGGAAGGAAATTACGCATGATGTACAAATTTCTCGGCAACACAGGGCTGGAGGTTTCGACGCTTTGCCTGGGCACGATGACCTTCGGCGCGCCGCAGGGCGTGTACCGGACCATCAGCGGCGTTGGACAGAGCGGTGCCGACGCCCTGGTCGGGGCCGCTCTGGAGTCTGGGATCAACTTCTTCGACACGGCCGACGTGTACACGAACGGCGAAAGCGAAACGATGCTCGGCCAAGCACTGCGCAATCTCGCGGTGCCGCGCAGCCAGGCGGTGATCGCGACCAAGGTCTTCATGCGCACGGGCCCGGGTCGCAACGACCTCGGCGGGTCCCGAGGACATATCCTCGACAGCGTGGAAGCGAGCCTCCGTCGCTTGCAGGTGGACCATATCGACCTGTACCAAATCCACGCGAGCGACGCGGTGACGCCGGTCGAGGAAACGCTGCGGGCGCTCGACACGCTGGTGCAGCAGGGCAAGGTACGCTATATCGGCTGTTCGAACTGGCAGGCATGGAAGCTGGCCAAGGCGCTGGGCATCGCCGAGCACCGAAACTTCTCGCGTTTCGAAACGCTGCAGGCGTACTACTCGCTGGCCGGGCGCGACCTGGAACGCGAGCTCGTCCCGCTGATCGAAGACGCGAAGCTCGGGCTGCTTGTGTGGAGCCCCCTGGCCGGCGGCTTGCTTTCCGGCAAATACAGCCGGACAGAGCAGGAACCGGCGGATGCCCGCCGCACCGGCTTCGACTTTCCCATCGTGGACAAGGAGCGTGTTTGGAACGTGCTCGACTGTATCGCGCCGATCGCCGAAGCGCACGGCTGCAGCCCTGCCCGGATCGCGCTCGCCTGGCTGTTGACCAAGCCCGCGGTCACATCGGTCATCGTCGGGGCGAAGCGGCTCGACCAACTGGAGGACAATCTGGCTGCGGCGAGCCTGGAGTTGACCGCGGACGAAGTGGCGCGGCTGGATGCGGTGAGCGCACTCGCGCCCGAGTATCCGGGCTGGATGGTCGAGGTGCAGAACACGGGCCGAAGCGGGCAGGACAGCACGGGAATGTGGTCCCGCTTCGGCGGGAAGGCGGCTTCCTAAGCACGGCTGAGGTTTTTTACAAACAGAGGAGAGGACGATGACGAACGACAAGAAGACGGCGGTTTGGTTCATTACAGGCTGCTCGACCGGTTTGGGGCGCGCCCTGGCCGAACATCTGCTCGGGCGCGGCGAACGCGTGGCCATGACGGCCCGCGACACCGCGCAGCTGGAGCCGCTTAGCGACAAGTACGGCGACCTCGCGCTGCCGCTCAGGCTCGACCTGACCGATGCTCCATCCGTCGAGGCATCCGTGGCGGCAGCGGAAGCCCGTTTCGGGCACATCGATGTGCTCGTCAACAACGCCGGCTACGGGTACCTGGCCGCCATCGAGGAAGGCGATGATGCGGAGGTCCGCGCGTTGTTCGAGACCAATGTATTCGGGCTTCTCGCCGTGACCCGGCGGGTATTGCCCGGGATGCGCGCCCGGCGCAGCGGCCATATCGTAAACATTTCCTCGATCGGCGGCCTCGTCGCCTTCGCGGCGACGGGCTACTATCACGCGACCAAGTTCGCGGTTGAGGCGCTTTCCGAGTCGCTCGCGCTCGAAGTCAAGCCGCTGGGCATCCAGGTGACCATCGTGGAGCCGGGCGGCTTCCGCACCGACTGGGCGGGGCGGTCCCTCGCCGAATCGAAAACGCTGATTGATGATTACTCGGAAACGGCGGGGAAGCGCCGCGCGGCCACGCGGGCAAGCTCCGGCAAGCAGGCGGGCGACCCGGCGCGGGCTGCCGCGGCGATCGTCGAAGCAGTGAAAGCGGACGCGCCTCCGCTCCGCTTGCTGCTTGGGCGCGACGCCTACAGACTCGCGGGCGAACGGCTGGACGCTTTGCGGGCCAACTTCGACGCATGGCGCCAAGCGAGCCTTGGCGCGGACTTTCCCGTGAGCTGAGTCTTCAGTGCACCGTTTTCATCTTGCGCTGCATGTAGTCCATCAGCAGGTACTCGCCGAGTGTGTCGGGGGTGGTGAAGTAGGCCTTGCCCCGGCACATCTGCGTGACTTTCTGGACGAACTGCATCAGCCCATAGTCCGACGCGAGCATGAAGGTGTTGATCATCACGTTGGACCGCTTGCAGCGGTTCACCTCTTCGAGGGTTTCGCTCACTACCAGCGGGTCCAGGCCGAAGGCGTTCTTGTAAATGCGTCCGTCGGGCAGCGTCAGGGCGGAGGGCTTGCCGTCGGTGATCATCACGATCTGCTTCATGTCCTTGCGCTGACGCTCCAGGATGCGACGCGAAACGCGGAGCCCTTCGCGCGTATTGGTGTAGTGCGGTCCGACCTTGACGCGCGGCAGTTGCGAGATGGGCAGCTCCTCGGCCGAATCGTGGAAGAGCACCAGCGACAGCGAGTCGGCCGGGTACTGCGTCCGGATCAGGTGCGACATCGCCATGGCGACGCGCTTGGCCGGGGTGAACCGATCCTCGCCGTACAGGATCATGGAGTGTGAGCAGTCGAGCATGACCACGGTCGCGCAGGAGCTTTGGTACTCGGACTGATGCACGTGAAGGTCGGCGTATTCGAGCTCGAGCGGCGAGCCGGTGCCCTGGCGCGCGATCGCCGAGCCGAGCGTGGCGGTCGTGTCCAGGTTCAGCGTGTCGCCGAACTCATACTGCTTGGACCCGCCGCTGTTCTCGACCCCGGTGGAGTAGTGCGGGGTGTCGTGGCGGCCGGCGCTGGCCTTGCCGAGCGAGCCGAGCAGGTTTGACAGTGTCTTGAAGCCGAGAAAATCGAGGCTCTTGTCCGTTACCTCGAAGCGGGCGTTCGAGTCGCCCTGCCCGGCCTGGCCCTGGCCCGTCTCGCCGTTCGGCTCGCCGGGTGTGCGAATGTAATTTTCCTGCTCCATGCGGTCCATCAGCTGATCGAGGAACTGGTCGAACTTGCCCTCGGCCTGCATCTGCTCGATTTTCTCCTGGGTCGCCTGGTCGAACAGCTCGCCGGACTCCATGGCGCGGCGCAAGGCTTCCTTGAGGTCGTCCATGGTCTGGTCCAGGTCCTGGAACTGTGTCATGGGATTGCGGAAGCCGGAATCGAGCAGGTAGTCCTGCAGGGCTTCGAGCAAATTCTCCATGTCGAGCTCGGCAGCCAGGTCGCCGTCGTATTTGCTGTAGCGGACGCGCTTCATGCTTTGATTGTCCGCCTTCGATGAGGGCGGCGCAACCGCCCGGGCCGCGTTGGGCTTGACCGCGCAGCGGCTTGCAGAGGCGCGCGCGTCCCCCGAAAGGGCCAGGGCCGAGGCTCCGGTTTGTAAAGGAGCGGCGACAACTGACTAATCGGTACCGTTACTACGCCTCAAAATCCCCCTTACGGGGAATGTCATAGTTGCAGGAAGCACGGGTAATATCTTCGAAGTAGGGTAAAGATGTCGCGGATGCGAATTGATAGGAAATTGCCTCTTGCCACATCGAAAATCTCAAGTAATGTACTGGAAGCGAAGGAGCGGGGTAGATGACTTTTCTTGGCAACACATTCATGTGCCGGGGCATCGGGCTGGCACGCACACTGCTGGCAGGCGCGCTTGCGATCCCGGCAATGCAGGCATTCGGGCTCGGCAGCCCCATCGTCAACACTGGTTGGAACTCACAGACCGCTACGTCGCTCCAGTCCGCCGGACGCCTCTTGAACCAAGCCTCGTTCGGCCCGACGGCCAACGATATGTTCAATGTAGAAAATATAGGGTTGAGTGCATATATTGATCAACAGCTCGCGGCGCCGGCTTATCAAATGCCGGCGGCGAACCGGGCCCCGGTAAGTCCCGGCGATTGCGGCTCCTTCGAGTGCCCCAACGAGTATTACTGGTGGAACGACATCCTTTTCGGGCAGGATCAGCTTCGGCAGAGAGTGGCTTTCGAGCTGAGCAAGCTCTTCGTCGTCTCCGTGCCCTCCGTCGACCCCCGCTACATGCCGTACTTCTTGAACACTCTTTCGCGCGACGCCTTCGGCAACTGGTACACGCTGATGCACGACGTCGCCCTTTCCTCGGCGATGGGCTGGTACCTGAACATGGGGAACAGCTTCGCGCCCGGTCCGGGGCAGCGCGCCAACGAGAACTTCGCCCGCGAGCTGATGCAGCTGTTTTCGATCGGAGCGACCGCGCTCAACCAGGACGGGACGCCCAAGCTCGACGCTAACGGCAACCCGATACCGAACTACACGCAGGACGTGGTGCAGAGCTTCGCCCTTGCCTACACGGGCTGGACCTTCGCCACGAACGATGTGTGCGGTGTTCCGCCGACCCCCTACGGATACTGGTACCCGGACCCTCCGGGCCAGAACTGCCCGATGATCCCTTTCCCCGGCAAGCACAGCACGGTCGCGAAGACGCTTCTGCGCGGCACCGTTTTGCTGGCCGGGCAGTCGGCCCAGCAGGACTTCGATGCGGCGCTCCAGAACATCTTCAACGATCCCTCGCTGCCGCCCTTTGTCTGCCGCCGTCTGATCCAGAGCCTGGTGCGCAGCAATCCATCGCCGGCGTACATCTCCCGCATCGCCGGGGTTTTCATCAACAACGGCGCGGGTGTCCGCGGCGACATGAAAGCCGTGATCAAGGCGCTCCTGCTCGACCCGGAAGCGCGTGCCGCGGACTCCCTGACGGCTTCGGATGTAAACGGTGGAAAGCTGCGGGATCCGATCCTATGGTGGGCATCGATCATGCGCGCTCTCGGGGGTAAGTCGGCCGCTGTTTTCCCCTATGTCAACATCTACGAGAGCCGAATCGATCTTTGGCTGTCCAATCTGGACGAAACTCCGCACGCTGCCCCGAGTGTCTTCAGCTATTACTCGCCGGATTACCAGCTGAGCAATGGGTTATACGGCCCTGAGTTCGAAAACGAAAACGTCGAGACCCTGGCATGGGCGGTTCTCCACCTGGAAGATGTACTACATAACAATTTCAGCGTTCCCGCATCGGGGATTAACGAATTTACCTTCGACCTCGGTCCATCGAGTATGTGGTACCAGGCCGCCGTGCAACAAGGTCCCACGCAGTTCGTCAACACGCTCAGCGCGCTGCTGCTCCACGGGACCATGACCCAGGACATGCAGCAGGCGATCGTGACCGCCATCCAGCACCAGGACACGGCGACGATGGTGCGCATGGCCGTCTATCTGATCGTAACTTCCCCGCAGTACAAGGTCATGCTGTAGAGCGCGAATCTTACAACCCGGAGAGTTCCATGCAACGCAGAAGCTTCCTGAAAACGGCGTCCTGGGCGGCGCTCGCGCAAATGGCGGGCCAGTCCCCACTTCGCTCCATGTCGGCTTTCGCTCAATCGAGCGGCAGCTCGGACTACAAGGCGATCGTGTGCTTGTTCCTGCGGGGCGGCAACGACAGCAACAATATGATCGTTCCGCTGGGCGGCTCGCAGTACAGCGCGTACAGCCAGGCGCGCGGCGGCTTTGCGGTGGGGCAAAACCAGATGCTGCCGCTGGGCAGCACCGGCTACGGCCTCAACCCGGCCTTCAAAAACCTCCAGCAAACCTTCAACTCCGGCCAGGCCGCGGTTATAGCGAACGTCGGACCGCTGGTGCAGCCCACTACCCCGGCGCAAGTGAAAACCGCCACCGCCCAGCTGCCGACGCTGCTTTACGGCCACGATTCGCAACAGGATGCGTGGGAAAGCGGCGGCTATGCTCCTAGTCAAAATCAAAGCTGGTCCGGCCTGACTGCGGACCTGCTCACCCCCGCCTACAACACCACGGACCTGCCGATGGTGACCCTGCTCGGCGTGGCCTCGAACTTCGGGCGCGGCAGGACCTCTACCCCATTCTCGGCGGGCGCGGGCGCGCAAGGGGCCAACTTCTGGTGCGCCGACGGCCTGGCCTGCTACCCGCGCGCCGCCGCGGCGCAGCAACTGCTCAACTTCAACAACAACGTCAACCTGATCCAGGCCGACGAGCAGATCTACAAGCAAGCCTACAAGTACAACAGCTTCTACAACGGCGTCCTGTCCGGAGCCAAGGGTTTTCGCACGGCCTTCAACCCGTCGAATCCCATCTCCGGCCAGCTCTACACCGTAGCGACGATGATGCAGCTGCACAGCGCCATCGGCGCGCGCAGGCAGATCTTCCTCATCGACGCGGGCGGCTTCGACACCCACGCGGCGCAAGACGTCTACCAACCCGGGCTGTACAGCTCCATCGACGGCGCGGTGGGCACGTTCACGCAGGTGATGCAGGAGCTCGGGCTGTACAACAACGTCGCGCTGTTCACGGCGTCCGACTTTTCGCGAACCCTCACCATGAACACCGCGAACGGCTCCGACCATGCCTGGGGCGGCCACCACTTCGTCGTCGGCGGCCCGGTCCGGGGCGGCCGGATTTACGGCAACTTCCCCAACCTGCAGCTGAACGGGCCGGACGACCTCGACGGCTCGGGCCGGTTCGTGCCCGGTATCGCGCTGTCGCAGTACATGGCGACCCTGGCGGCATGGTTCGGCGTTCCGGCGTCGGCGCTGCCCGCGATGTTCCCCGGCTTGTCCAACTTTTCCACCTCGAACCTGGGCTTCGTGTAAAGCCCGGCAAAGGAAAAGCCCCGCTCAAGAGCGGGGCTTTTTTCAAACGCGATCCTCAGTTCAAGCCGCCCCGCTTCGACTTGCGGTTTTGCCATGCCTCGTAGGCCTGCTCGTCATTGCCCGCGGCACGCTCCCGGTCGTTGCGGCGCTTCTCCCCGGCCGCAAACCCGCGCTCCTCGCTCCGGCTCAGACGCCGGTGCGCGACCATGCCCTCCAGCAGAAACTCCGCCGCGGCAACCATGCGTTCCGACGAATCTGCGGTCTTGATCCCAAGCGGCTGCAGCTTCTCGAACAACCCCTGAATCTGCTTCAACTCCCCCGCGATCGCGGCCGAGGGCTCGGTATCGTCGATCTTGAGCGAGCCGCCCAGATTGAACCACTGCTCAATTTGCTGGGTGTTCATCTCGGCGAAGTAGCCGTCGTACACCGACGCGATCGCGCCGCGAATCAGCTCCCGGACGACCGTATCCGCGCCGCGCATCTCGCCCTCGTACTCCAGTTCGATCTTGCCGGTGATGCCGGGCATTGCGGTGTACAGGTCACTGATACGCGGCAGCACCTGATCCTCCCCGTGCAGGATGGCGCGCCGCTCCGCGTTTGAGAGCACCAGTTCCATCGTCGAGATGGGCAGCCGCTGCGACACGCCGGACCGCTTGTCCACCCGCTTGTCGCCACGCGCGGTGAAGGCTACCTGCTCGACGATCTCGCGCAGGTAGCGGGGAATCTCGATCCCGTTCCCGCCGCGTTCCGCCCAGGCTTCCTGCTCGGTGATCGCAATGCCTTCGGCGAGGGTTTCCGGGTAGTGGGTGCGGATTTCGGAGCCGATCCGGTCCTTGAGCGGGGTCACGATCTTGCCGCGCGCCGTATAGTCTTCGGGGTTCGCGCTGAAGACGATGGCCACGTCGAGCTGCAGGCGCACGGGATAGCCTTTAATCTGCACGTCCCCCTCCTGCATGATGTTGAACAGCGCGACCTGAATCTTGCCGGCGAGGTCCGGGACCTCGTTGATGGCGAAGATGCCGCGGTTGGCGCGGGGCAGCAGGCCATAGTGCATGGTCAGTTCGTTGGAAAGGTCCTGCCCGCCGCGCGCCGCCTTGATCGGGTCCAGGTCGCCGACCAGGTCGGCCACGGTCACGTCCGGGGTCGCGAGCTTTTCCACGTAGCGGTCGTCGCGGCTCATCCAGGCGATGGGCGTGTGATCGCCGTGCGCGGCGATCAGGTCGCGCGAGTGCTTCGCGAGCGGCTTCCACGGGTTGTCGCGGATCTCGGACCCGGCGATGTACGGGGCCCACTCGTCGAGCAGCTGGGTAAGCGCGCGCAGGATGCGGCTCTTTGCCTGCCCGCGCAGGCCGAGCAGGATGAAGTTGTGCCGCGAAAGAACCGCGTTCACGATCTGCGGCACCACCGTATCGTCATAGCCCACGATGCCGGGAAACAGCGGCAGGTCCGACCCGCGCCGCTCCCGAAGGCGCGCCAGAAGATTTTCCCGCATTTCGTCCTTGACGGAGCGGCCGCGCAGACGGGCCTCACCGTAGGTGGGGTGGCTGCGGAGTTCACCGAGCGTTTTCGGAAGGGCAGCGGCGGCAGTCGGGGAGGAAAGAGAGGCCATGCGGACAAAGCTCCTGAACGGGAAGGGCGGGTGCGCCGGAGTGGATCGTACTGGACCGCTTCGCGCGAAAGAACGGGCAGCGGCTCTGCTTTTAAGATACGCGACCACACGCGCGGGCAGCCCGCGGGGACGAGAAGCCGGATTGGCCCCGTTTACATGACCGGCCCGTGCCCGTTGCGCGAGGTGCCGTTCGCGCGCGCGCCGGAGCCCATCCGCAGCTTGGGCAGGATGTCCTCGTAAAACTCGCGCAGCATTTCGGTCCGCTCGCGGTCCGAGCGGCTGACCAAGAGCGCCTGCTTGAAGCCGAGGTCGGCAGGCAGTTCCCAGGCGAGCTGAAAGGAAAGCGGCTCGTCCAGGTCGAGCGAGTAGCTTTCGCGGCCGATCCCAGCCAGCGCCAGTACTTCCATGTGCAAGGCGACACAGGCGGCGCGGTCGTCGCGCGTGGTGTCCACCGGCTCGTCGTCGAAGAAGTCGACCTCCGCCTGGAGAAACGACCGTGAGTTGTCCAGCTGCTCGATCTCGAAGCGACGCTTGCCCTCGCACAAAAGGTCCATGCGGCCGTCCGGGTAGCGCTTGAGCACGCGCGCAATCGCCGCCGAGCAGCCGGCGATAGCCAGGCCCTCACGCTGCGCGCGGACCACCCCGAACTGCAGCTCCCCGCCCAGGCACTCCATGGCCATCTCCTTGTAGCGCTCCTCGAAAATATGCAGCGGGAGCGGTACGCCGGGAAACAGCACCATGTCGAGGGGGAACAATGCGATCTTCATTGAGAAGCTGTGCCTTTCGGGCCTCCGCGGGGACCTGCCGCCACGGCGTGTGAGTGGATCGCTGCTTTTCGAGGCTAGCTGTCCAGTTCCAGTTCGTCGAGCATCGCCTGCATTTCGCGCTCGGCATGGGCGTTGCCTTCGTTGCGGGCACAGGCGATGCCCCGGCGCAGGTGCTCCCTCGCCTCAGCGGGCTGCCCGGCGCGTGCCAGGGTCTGCGCCGCCATGAAGTATCCAGGCGTGTAGGCGGGATTGTCGCGCAGCAGTGCGGCAAACTCCGGCAGGGCCCGCGCGAAGTCGTCGCGGCCCGCGTACTCCATGGCCAGGCCGTAGCGCGCGAATGCATCCTTCGGATTGGCTTCGAGTATCTGACCCAGCATCGCCGTTTTATCCATGCGCGGGTGCCCTCCTTTGCAATGATTTGTAGATTCGATCCCGGACAGGAGGAAACACCGCTCTTGTACAAAGACTTGCGAGCGCTGAAACTGAATCAGCCCATTGTAGCGAACGGCAAATCTCGATTTTCGCCAGACTGGAAGCGACCCCGCATGACCGATCCGCGCGCCGCCGCGCAAACCCCTTCCCATTCCGAGTCCGAGATGACCGAGCTCGTGCTGCCCAACGACGCCAACACGCTCGGCAACCTCCTGGGCGGGCGCTTGATGCACTTCATCGACCTGGTCGCCGCCATGGCCGCCTACCGGCACTCCCGGTCCCACGTTGTCACCGCGTCCATGGACCACATCGACTTCATCGCGCCGGTTCACGTGGGTGAGCTGCTGATTCTCAAATCGCGCGTGAACCGAGGCTATCGCACCTCCATGGAGGTAGGCGTCAAGGTGTGGGCCGAGAACCCGCTTGCCGGGTCTATGCGGCACGTCGCTTCGGCCTACCTGACCTTTGTGGCGGTCACATCCGCGGGCGTGCCCCAAACCATCCCGCCGCTCGAAGCATACGATGGAGAAGACGGACGCCGTTACGAGGACGCGGGCCGCCGCCGCGAGCAGCGCCAGGCCGAGCTGGCCCGCAGGCGCGCCGCCGGCAAGGTTTCGCTCCAGCCTTAACGGTCCGAAAGGGAACACACGCAAATGGCACATGGAAACGCTTCAGTTACCGGCCCGGTCGCGCTGCCCGGCATCCGGCACATCATCGCGATCGGCTCCGGCAAGGGCGGGGTAGGCAAAAGCACCGTCGCCGCCAACCTGGCGATCGCGCTCGCCGCGATGGGAGCCAAAGTGGGGCTGATCGACGCGGACATTTACGGCCCGAACCTGCCGCTGATGTTCGGCAGCACGGGCCAGCCCAAGGTGCTTGCGGACAACCAGATCGAGCCCAACCTGGCGCACGGGGTCAAGCTCATCTCGGTCGGTCTGATCGCGCCGGGCGACAAGCCGATGGTGATGCGCGGACCCATGCTGCACCAGATCATCCGGCAGTTCCTGCAGCAGGTGGAGTGGGGCCCCCTCGACTTCCTCCTGGTCGACCTGCCGCCGGGGACGGGCGACATCGTGATTTCGCTGGTCCAGACCGTGCCGCTGACGGGCGCGGTGATCGTGTCGACGCCGTCCGACGTGGCGCTTCAGGACGCGCGTAAGGCGATCGAGATGTTCGGCCAGGTCAACGTGGAAATTCTGGGCATCATCGAGAACATGAGCCACTTCACCTGCCCGCACTGCCACACGGAGATCGACATCTTTTCGAAAGGCGGCGCGGCGCGGACGGCGGAACAGTTCAAGGTGCCTTTTCTGGGCTCGGTGGAGCTGGCGCCGGCCATCCGCGAGGGCGGGGACTCCGGCGCGCCTGTTGCCGCGCAGGGAGAGAACGCCGCCTTCGCCGGGGAGTTCTTCAACCTGGCACGGGAGGTGGCGACGCGGGCTGCAATGCTCGAGGGCAAGGGCGAGGACGTGTTCCAGGTCGAGTAAACACGCACCCCGCTTCTTCCCCGGGCACTTGGGACGAGGGTCATTCTGAATGGGGCAAAGAACCTGATCCGTCTTGGGAACGGAGAGAAGCAGATTCTTCCCCGCTTCTCTCGCCAGGATGACCTGGGGTGTGGAACCGCTGAGCGCACCTAGCTCTTCTCTTCAAGCCCGCGAATACGCCGGTGATGCAGCTCGGCGGTCATGATGAGAGCTTCCATGCGTTCGCCTTGGCGCTCGTCGAGGATTAGAAGCTCGTCGACAGTCTCACTCTGCTTGTCCACCGTTTCGCCAGCACCCGCGCGAAGGCCTGCATCTCCAGCATGTGGTGCTGGAAGAGCGCGTGGCTCTGCGGATGACATTTTATTCAACCCCTCGCGCGGAGCGCACTTCCGTTCTTTCCTGAACAAGATCGGATCGGCGAAGGCTGCGGCCGTGAGAGCGGCGGGACCGAGGGCGCAAGCGGCGACGCAAGCGGCCAAAGCCGCGTTGCCTGCCGGTCCGGTCAGACCGCCCGCGCCCGGTTCCGGGGATGCGTCGAATCGCGGGAATCAGCTCGAAGCGGCAAGGAACTCCCTTGCCGGTATTCGGTGAGCAGACAGCAGGCAAGCACCCAGGTGAACCGAAGGAGGAAAAACAGGATGAGTCCCGCCTGGAGAAGACTTCCGAGTGCGAAAACCGCGATGCCGCATTCCAC
>CAXUHL010000004.1:0-18949 GCA_964250745.1 uncultured Acidobacteriaceae bacterium | reverse complement strand
CAGCGCCTTCACACGGGCATTTAAGCGGCTCTTGTAGCGCGAGGCCGTGTTCTTGTGCAGGATGCCCTTTTGCACGCTCTTGTCGAGCGCCGAGGTGACGGCGCGGTACTGCTCCGCGGCCGCCTTGGCGTCGCCCTTGAGCAAAGCTTCGCGCATCAAGCGCAGGCTGCCGCGGATGCGGCTCCGGTTGGCCCGGTTGACGCCGGTCTTGCGCTTGGTTTGCCGAACGCGCTTGAGCGCGGAAACATGATTTGCCATTCTGTCCTGTTCCTTTACCTGTGCGGGACCTACGCCCGCAAACTTTGAGCTTAGGGCAGAGGGGGGCGCGCGGTCAAGAAAAGCCGGCCGCCGGCAGCGTTCGGCGGCGAACCGGCGTCCTACCCCGCATGCGAACCCTCGCTCTGCTCCTCGCTCTCCCGCTCTCCGCCCTTGCCCAGGACCCTGTCGCATCGGCCACGGCGAACCTCCGCCAGGTCCACCAGGCGTTCGGGCGCGGCGCGCAGCTTTACCGGTGTCAGGCGGGAAGCCTGAAGTTCGCCCCGCTCGGGCCGGACGCGGTGCTCTACAAGGACGCGGCCTCGCACGAGCAGGTGGCCACGCACGGCATCGGCCCGGTGTGGCAATGGGCCGACGGCAGCGGCGTCTTCGGGACGGTGCGCCAGACCATTCCCGCTGCCGACCCGTCAGCAAACGTCGCGACCTTGGTGCTGGCCGCGCAGCCGTTCGGAACCGCAGGCGGCGTACTCGCTCCTGTTACGGTGGTGACCCGGACCGATGCCAAGGGTGGGGCGGCCCCGTCCGGCGGCTGCGACGCGGCGCACATCGGCACCGTGGCCCACGTGCCCTACACCGCGACCTACACCTTCTACGCGGTGAAGTAGCGCCTACTGCAACGCCCACTGCTGGTTCGAGGAGTTGGCGCAGGTCCACACCTGCACCAATGTGCCGCCGGAGGTCCCGAAGCCCTGCACGTCCAGGCACTGGCCGGGGTTGCTCGCCGGCTTGAGCGCGTAGCCCGCGCCTGAAGGCACCGCCGCCCAGGCCTGCGCCGCCGACCCGTTGCAAGGCTGGAGGTTGACGAGCGAGCCGTCGTTCGTGCCGGAAGCCGTCGCGCAATACGCCCCATAGGAGACGGCGATGTTGTAGCTGCCCGCGGGCGATACACCATTGCCGTTGAACACCCAGGACTGCGCCCCCGAGCCGTTCCTCGGCCAGATGTCGATTTGGTTGCCGGCCCCGGTTCCGGACTGCCAGTCGTCCAGTGCCAGGCCGGTGGCGTTCTGCGGGACGAGCACGTGCGCGCCGCTCAGGCCTGAAACCGAACTGCCCCCTTGCGTGAAGCCGAGCGAGGCATTGAAGCCGAACGCATTCGCGGTGGTCCACTGTGCCCAGTCCCCGGCGATGGTGCTCTGCGCGTCCGTGCTGACGTTCGGCTTGGCCGGGTAAAAGTTCGGGTCGTAGAGCCCCCAGGCGTCGGGCAGGCTGCCGTGGATGTTCTTGTACGACCACATCGTCCAGCTGAGCCCGGCGTTGGTGTAGGCGTTGACCGAGGATTGCCAGGTGCCCGCGCCGTAGCCGAAGTCGTTGAACTCCCCGATGTAGCCCGGGACGTTGTAGTTGGCGTGGTTGTTGAAGTCGTTGACCTGGTTGGCCGCACCCTGCTCGACGGCGGTCTGGCTCGCGTTGTACTGGTACTCGTGGGTCGAGTAGACGACGTTGGTCCAGCCTTGCGAGGCCGGGTCGGGCAGCATGGACCAGTTCCAGTAGCCCCAGGTCGCTTCGAGGAAGATCATGTGGTCGGGGTCGGCGGAGCGCACGGTGTTGTAGAGGCTCTTGTAGGCGGAGATCACCGCGTCGTTCGAGGGCGCGCCGAAAGGCTCGTTGAGCAGGTCATAGCCGGCCACGGTGCCGTTGCCCCGGTAGTGGTTCGCGATCTGCCACCACAGGTAAGCGGTATTGCCCTGGTTGTCGCCGTTCGACCAGTACCCGTTCGAGTTCTGCTGCCCGGTGCTGTCCGAGTTGCTCTGCCCGCCGACAGCCCCGTGCATGTCGAGGATGACGTACAAACCCCGGGCCGCGCAGGCGTTCACCAGCCAGTCCAGGCGGTTGAAGGCGTCGGAGCGGAAGCTGCCGTTCGAAACGTTGCCGAGCGGGTAAAACTGGCCCCACCACAGGGGTACCCGCACCGTGTTGAAGCCGGTATTGCGGATGTTGTCGAGGTCAGCCTCGTTGATCCAGTCCTGCTGGAAGCCGGCGATGAGCGCCTGCTCGGCCGCAATGCCGAAGCGCGCGTCGAGCTTCTGGATCACGCTGTAGGTATCCGGCAGGCCGCCGGAGTCGAGCGGCGTCATCCAGCCTTCCATCACGAACAAGCCGCCGAGATTGACGCCGTGCAACCCAACGACACTGCCGCCGGGGTTGACGATGGAGCGGCCGCTGGTGTGGAGCACGGGCAGCTGGGCCTGAGCGGAAAGACCCAGGGCGGCAAGGGCGAGGACAGTACGCACGCGGGCGGGAAGCATGGGGGAGGGCTCCTCGTCGGAAGATGGCGCGGCGGCGAACCTGCCGCGCCGCGCGAGAGCACCCTACCCGGTCTGATCGTTTGCTGTCAATATGCTCACTCGTGAAGCGAGAGGGGCAGCGCATGGCTGCCCCTTTTCTCGCGCCAGGATACGGCTCAGGCGGCGACGGCCGCCTGGTTGAGCTTTCCCGCGATCGTGCCCAACAGCTCGTTCGCGTGCTTCTCCTCGTTCAACGACTGCTCCAGAACCTCCGCGTGCTTCGGAAGGTCCAGGATGCGCGCCCAGTCCCGCGCCGTGCCGTAAGAGGCGATCTCGAAGTGCTCGATCTTTTGCGCATTCCCGATCAGACCCGCGTCGCGTACCGGACCGGCCTTCGACTCGCTGACGATATTGGCCCCGGCGGCCGACAGCGCGGTCGAGACCAGGCACTTCTTATCGTCGACCTCGCCGTCCATCTCGGCGATCAGCTGCTTCAGGCGCTCGGCCTGCACCTCGGTCTCCTGCATGTGCGACTGGAAAGCTTGTTTCAGCTGCTCGTCGTCGGCCGTCTTGATGGAACCCTGAAGGCCCTCAACGCCCTGGTTTTCGGCGGAAAGCAGGTAGCGGAGCTGGAGGGTGTACAGGTCGCGAAAATCCTTGATATCGTTCGGCGTCAAAAAACCCATCGGGGAAACCTCGTCGCGGTTAGAGACCGCGTCCTGATCGGGTAGGAGCGCGGGCCTGCCCCGTCTGTTGCCGTCCACGCGGAAAGCGCTTTCCACAGGGTGCGCGGTTCTCCACCGCGGTCACAAGCAATTCATCTCCACCCCATTGACTCCCGCCCGGCCCGGCGCTACTCTCCTCGCATCGACCCTCGTTGCAGCCCCGGCTCCACTTTCCAGCCTCTCTCGCAGGCTGCGAGCCGCGCGCTGCTCCCCCCAAAAATGAGCACAAGCCCAGCTTCCCCGGCGCATGCCGCGGGCGGAGGTTCGTTCACCCATTGATGATGACCAAAACGCTCCCTCTCACGCCCGGCCTTGAGCCCCTGTTCGGGACTCGCGATGAAAACCTCAAGCTGATGGAACGCGAGCTCGACGCCCGCATCGAGCTCGGCTCCGATGCCGTGCACGTCACCGGGCCAGAGTCCTCGCTGGACCGGATCAAGGGCATCTTCACCGATTTCGAACACCTGCGCCAGCGCGGCGTGCACCCGCACAACGGCGAGCTGCACGCGCTGCTCAAACTGGTGGTGTGCGACCCGACCGTAACCCTGCGCTCGCTCATCGAGGCCGGGGCCAAACGTGCCTCGGCCGGTGTCAAGCGCATCGTGCAGCCTCGGTCGATCAACCAGCGCTTGTACGTCGAGGCCATTGAAGCAAGCGACATGACCTTCGGGATCGGCCCGGCCGGTACCGGCAAGACCTACCTCGCCGTCGCCATGGCCGCGGCCGCGCTGCTCGCGAAGAAGGTCAGCCGCATCATCCTGGTGCGTCCCGCCGTCGAGGCGGGCGAGCGGCTCGGCTTCCTGCCCGGCTCGCTCCAGGAGAAGATCGACCCCTACCTGCGCCCGCTTTACGACGCGCTGTACGACCTGCTCGAACCCGAGCGCGTCGACAAGATGATCGAGAAGAACATCATCGAGATGGCGCCGCTCGCCTTTATGCGCGGGCGCACGCTGTCCGACGCCTTCATCATCATGGACGAGGCGCAGAACACCACCTCCGAGCAGATGAAGATGTTCCTCACCCGGCTCGGCAGCAACTCGAAGGCCGTCATCACGGGCGACGTGACGCAGATCGACCTGCCCAACCCGCGCAGGTCCGGGCTGGTGGAGGCCATCCAGATCCTGTCCGGTACAGACGGCATCCGGTTCGTGCACTTCGAGGACGGCGACGTGGTCCGGCACCAGCTGGTGCAGCGCATCATCCGGGCGTATGACCACTTCGGACGCGCGCAGCAGATGCCTCTGGGGATCAACGGCGAGACCGGGGCGGCGGCGAGCAAACCGCAGTAGGCTAGAATAAGCTGCATACGACAGGAGAGCCCGGCTCTCCTGTCTTTGTTTGGGCAGGGTAGGGAGACGGGAACGGGCCCGGGCGTTTGGGCCGCCATCATGATCGCGATAGCACCGGAAGTGCGTGTGGCGCGCGGAGTGCTCCCCCGGCGGGAGCTGAGCCGGTTCGTGCGCGAGGCCGCTCTGGCCATTCCGCTCGAGGGCGATGTGTCGGTCCTGCTCACCACGGACCAGGCCATCAAGCAGCTCAACCATGAGTTTCGCGGCAAAAAGAAGGCGACCGACGTGCTGTCCTTCCCGGCCGGCCTGGACGGGGACCATGCCGGCGATCTCGCTGTTTCGGTCGACACCGCCGCGCGCCAGGCCGAGGCGTTCGGCCATTCGCTCCTCGATGAAGTCCGCACCCTTCTGCTGCATGGGCTGCTGCACCTTTCAGGACTCGACCACGAGCGCGACGCAGGGCAGATGGCCCGGCGCGAGCGTGTGCTGCGCGAGCGATTCGGGCTGCCGACCGGGCTGATCCAGCGGGCTTCCAACCGATGACCGCCTTTTTGGTGCTCGGTATCGCCGCCCTGCTGGCCGTGCTCACGGTGGCGACCTACGTGGACCGGCTTTACTCGGAGATGGGCAAGTTTCTGTCCCGCGAGTTTGAAAAACACATCGACCTGTGGGAAGAGCGCGTGGAGCCGCGCCTGGGTTTCAGCCGCGAGCAGATCGCGCTCTCCTCCGCCGTGCTGGCGCAGCTGGCTCTGGCCGGGGTCACGCTCGCCGTTACCGCGCTGGTGCTCGAGCGGGCCCGCCTCGGGTTGGTGGAGGTCGCGGAGGTTCTGTTTGCCGCGGCGCTGGTGATCGTCCTGTTCAATCGTCTGTTGCCGTACCTGCTGTTCACGCGGACCCAGGGTCGCTGGCTGCCTGGGCTCGTCTGGCCGCTGCGTATCCTCATCGCCGTCTTTCTGCCGGTCACGCTGATTATCGGCTTCCTGATGTCGATCGTCGCGCTCGCAAGCGAGCCGCAAACCCCGGAGCAGGAAGACGCCAGCGGGGCCGCGGCGGTGGACGCGCTGATCGAGGCCGGGCAGGAAGAAGGCATCCTGGAGGAGGGCGACCACGCGCTGATCCGCTCGGCGGTCGAGTTCGGCGACAAGGTGGTGCGCGAGGTGATGACGCCGCGTCCGCGCATCTTCGCCGTGCCGGGCGACGTGACGGTGGAGCAGCTGCTGGCCGCGCTCCAGCAAAACCCGTTCTCGCGCATCCCCGTCTTCGAGGGCTCGCTCGACCAAGTCACGGGCATCGTCTTCGCGCACGACACGCTGCAGATCACCGATATCGAGGCGCACACCCGCACGGTCGGGTCCATCGCGCGCCCGGCTACGTTTATCCCGGAAACCAAGCGCGCCAGCGAGGCCCTGCGGGAGATGCAGCGGGAAAAGCAGCACATGAACGTGGTGATCGACGAGTACGGCGGGGTGGCCGGGCTGGTCACCATCGAGGACCTGATCGAGGAGATCGTCGGGACCATCGCCGACGAGCACGAGGGCGAGGACAAGGAGGCTGTGCTGGAAGAGCAGAGCGGCGTGTGGACGGTGCCGGGCGACCTCGAAGTGGCGCGGTTGGAGGACTTGCTCGGTGGCGGGTGGGAGGCGCCGGAGGACTACGAAGCGACCACGGTCGCCGGGCTGGTGAGCGAAACCGCCGGGCGTATCCCCATGACGGGCGAGGTGGTCGAGGACAACGGGCTGCGGTTCGAAATCCTGGCCTCCACCGACCGGCGCATCGAACGGATGCGGGTTTCCCGCGCGGGGGCGGCGGCATGAAGAGCGGTTTCGTTTCGATCCTCGGACGTCCGAACGCGGGCAAGTCCACCCTGGTGAACGCACTGACGGGCGAAAAAGTGGCCATCGTCACGAGCAAGCCGCAGACCACGCGGACCCGCATCCACGGTATCGTGGACGTGCCGAAGACGCGCAAGCGCCCGGCGGCGCAGATCGTCTTCGTCGACACGCCGGGCGTCCACAAGCCCAGCACCCTGCTCGACAAGCAGATGATGCAGGTGGTGTACGACGCGCTCGAGAGCCGGGACGTGGTGATGGTGATGATCGACGCCTCGCGCAGGCTGGAGCTGCCGGGATCCGCGCCGGAGCCTGCTCGGGACGCGCCGCCGCCACCCGAGACCGCCGCGAAACGGACCGAGCGCGGGGCGAAGGACGCGAGCGAGGATGCGTTCGTCTTCGAGCTGATCCGCAAGCTCGACTGCCCGGTGTTTCTGGTCGTGAACAAGATTGACCTGGTGCCGCGCGAGCAGCTGTTGCCCATGATCACGGAGCTGACCGCGCGCCACCCGTTCAGGGAGGTCCTGCTCATCTCCGCGCGCAAGCGGGATGGGCTGGAGGCGCTCGTCGAAAAACTGGTGGAGTACCTGCCTATGGGTGAGCGGTACTTTCCTCCGGACCAGTTCACCGATCAGCCCGAGCGGTTCCTGGCGGCGGAGCTGATCCGCGAACGCATCCTGATGGAGACCGGCGAGGAGGTCCCCTACGCGAGTGCCGTGGTGATCGAGCAGTGGGAGGAGCCCGCGCCGGTCGCCCGCAGGTCCAAGCCCGACCCCGGCCACGAGAAGCTGCCGCTGACCCGCATCGCGGCCGCGATCTACTGCGAGCGCGATGGGCAAAAAGCCATCCTGATCGGCAAGGGCGGCGCGAAGCTGAAGGCCATCGGCGCTTCGGCGCGCAGGGAGATCGAGACGCTGCTCGGCACGCGCGTGTTTCTCGAGCTGCACATCATCGTCGAAGAGAACTGGCGCGAGAAACGAGGCTTCCTGGACACTCTGGACTGGCGGCGGCAGCTGGACGAGATCGCTCGGGAGCGTGCGCGCAAGCTGGAAAACGAAGGTGCTTGAGGGGTAGACTTTCGGCAGGAGCCAGCCCATGAGCATCCCTCTCACGCCCAAGGAACACGCCACCGCACTTATCGGCTATCTAAAGCCGGAGCAGCTCGACGCACTGATACCGCTTCTGGCAACGATGGTGCCCAGCCTGGAACGTAATCTCGCCGCGGCTCCATGGGACGATGAGCCGGTGAGCGAGGCAGAGATGCGCGACATCGAGGAGTCGCGTATTTGGCGCGAAAAGAACAGCCCCATTTCCAATGCGGAGGTTCTCGCGGAGTACGGCCTTACGGAAGAAGAGTTCGACCGAATGCGCAAGGCCAGATTGGAAGTCCCCGAGAAAGAAGTTGCCTGAATGCGGAGACGGGTGACTTGGTCGGACCGTGCGAAGGCGGAGTTACGTGCAATCGAGCGTGGCACGGCGATGCGCATCCTTTACGCTTTAGCCGATTACGCCGAAGATGAAGCCGGCGACGTCATCCAGATGAAAGGGATCGAGCCTGCTGAGCACCGGATCCGTGTCGGCGATTATCGTGCTCGCTTTCGGCTGGAGCCAGGCGAAGTTTATGTGACCGCCGTCGGTCACCGCCGCGACATCTACCGCTAGAACTCAACCCGCATCGCGAACTGCAGCTGTCGGGACGACCCGGCATCCCCCGTGGCCGTCCTGGTCTGGGTGATCTGCCCGAAAGTGCTCGTCGCCGAGGTCGTCGCGGTCAGGTTTGGGTTGTAGAAGTTCGCGTGGTTCAGGATGTCGAACGCGTCCAGGCGCACCACCAGAGCCGTTTCTTCCGCGAGCTTGGTCGTTTTTTCGATGGAGATATCCGAGTCCGCGAAGCCGGGCCCGGAGAGCGCGTTGCGCCGCAGCGTCCCGTAGCCGACCGCCGGCGCATAGAACACGCACCCCGCCGTCCGAGTAGTGCAAACCGCGGGCGAGCCGCCGGCTGGACTGGTGATGTAGGGCACGTTCCCGTTCGCCAAAACCGCCCTGCGCCCGACCGACGGCACTGCCAGCAGTGTCGGCCGGATCGTCCCGGTCGAGGGATTGCCGTCGAACGCGGACGTAGTCACCACGTTGAGCGGGTTGCCGGTCTGCAGCTGCGTGATGTTGGCCAGCAGCCAGCCTTCGCGGAACCGGTCTCCATGGAAGGGCAGGTTCCAGGTCCCCGAGAACACGAAGTGGTTGCGCGCGTCGAAGTCCGACAGTCCGTAATCCCCGCGCGGGTTGGTGCTGTCCTGCAGGCTCAGGCCGCCCTGCGAACCGAGCGAGTTGAAGTCCTGCGATTTCGACCAGGAGTAAGTCGAGTTGACCTGCAAGCCATGCGAGAGCGCCTTCCGCACGGTGAACCAGAGCGCGTTGTAGTTGGAGGCCGAATCGGAGTCGATCTCGGTGATCGCGCCGACCGCCGCGCCGGGGCGCACCGGACTGTTCGCCGCGAGCCGGGCGAACGGCCGAACCCCCGCCGCGGCGATGCCGTTCGGATAAGTGAACTGGTTGAGGTTGCGCGCGACTCGTAAGTGCTTGCCCTCGGAGCCGATGTAGCCTATCTCGGCGACCGTACCCGGGGCTATCTGCTGCTGGACGTTCAGGCTGTAACTCTCGACATAGGCATTGGTCAGCAGGGGATTGACCGCGCTCGGCGAAGTACCCGCCAGGCCCGCGCTCGTGAACAGGGCAGAGACGGGCGCATACTGCTTGGCCCCGCCCACCGTGGGCGCGGCGAAGCTCACCGGGTTCGCGAACGGCGGATTGCCCGCAAGGTTGCCTGCCACCCCGGTCACGGGCTGGTCGGCCTGGACACCGAAGCCGCCCCGTAGAACCGCCCGCTGGTTGCCCGCGAAGTCCCAGATGAAGCCGACCCGCGGCTCGTAGTTGTAGTTCTGCGTGTAGGGCTGGCGCACAGGCATTAGGGTGCTAGACGATGCCAGGAAGTTGACCAGGCGGTTGCCGCCTTCGGTCGGCGTCCCGTTCCACTCGTAGCGGAAGCCGATCTCCGCATTGAAGCGCGGGGTGACCTTGTAGTTATCCACCACGAAGCCGCCAACCGCGTTCGCGAAGATACGGCTGGCCACCTCGGTCGGCGTCACGCTGAAGCTGTTTGCACGGCCCAGCACGAAGTTCGCCGCCGTGTCGAAGTTGAGCGCGCCCGCCGTCCGCGAAAAGCTGTCCACGATCGCGCGCCGGTACTCCCCGCCGACGCGAATCGCGTGCTTGCCCCGGTTGAGCGAGAGCGTGTCCGAGAACACCCCGGTCGTCACGAACCGGCCTTGCGGAAAACCGGCGGGCCCGCCGAAGTTGAGCCCGATGTCGGAGACGGTGATCTGCGGCAGCGCCGCGTTGAAGGAGACGCCGTTCTGGATGCCGAAGTTCGCCGGGTTTGCCGGGGTGCTGGGGGTAAACGCGATCGCAATGCGGTTGAACCCGAGCCGCGCCTCGTTCACCACGTTGGGCGAGAAGATGTGGACCTCGTTGACGGTCCCGATCTGCCGGTGCGCGGTCCGCCGGTCGCCGAAGCCCGCGATGGTGTTGCCCTGCAGGTTCGGCTCGGTGCGCGCGTCCTGCTGCCAGGCGTAGTACAGGTGCGCGTTGTCTTTTGGGCTCAGGGTGTGGAACAGGTCGCCCGAGAGCTGGTCCGTACGGACCGGCCCCGGCGAAGCCCCTGTAACGACATTGCCCGCGCCCGCGGCCGCCGGAATAAACCCGAGCAGCCCGCTGTAGCCCGGGATAGGGCTGTTTTGGAGCGTCGCCCGCTGCGCCGCCGTCAGCACGCCGCTGGTCAAGGGCAGGGCCTGCTGCTGGCGCAGGCCCTCGTAGCTCAGGAAGAAGAACGTGCGGTCGCGCCGCACTGGGCCCGAGAACGCGCCGCCGAAGTTGTTGCGCACAAACTGGTTTTGCCGCTGCGGCTTGCGGTTGAAGTAGTTGCGCGCGTCGAAGTAGTTGTTGCGCAGGTAATCGAACGCCTCGCCGTGGAAGCTGTTGGTCCCCGATCGCGTCGCCACGTTCACCACCGCGCCCGAAGACCGTCCGTACTCCGCCGAGTAGGTCGAGTTGGCGATCTTGAACTCGGCCGTCGTGTTGATGGAGGGTTGGAAGGTGATCTGGTTTTGCGTCAGGTCGTTCAGGTTGATGCCGTTGACCAGGAAGTTGACCGAGTCCTCGCGCTGTCCGGCGGTGTTGAACGAGTTCGCGCCCAAGCCGCGGCTCGCCGTGGTCAGGCCTCCGGTGACGGGAGGGACGACCGTGCCGGGCGTCAGATTGGTGAGGTCGAGGAAGTGCCGCCCGTTCAGAGGGATCTCCTGCACCGTCTTTTGGTCGATGACCTGCCCGACCGTCATGGTTTGCGCGTCCACGATCGAGGCCGCGCTCTCGACCTTGACCTGCTCGCCGGCCGAGGCGAGGCCCAGCTTCACGTCGGCGGTCAGGTTTTGCGCCACCTGGAGCGACACGCTCGGGATGGTGGTTTCAGCGAAGCCGGGGGCGCTCACGGTGACGCTGTATGGGCCCGGCTGGAGTGAGGGGACGGAGTAGTCCCCGGCCGAGTCGGAAACGGCCTTGCGGTCGACGCCCGTGGCCAGCCCGTGGACTGTGACCTGCGCGCGCGGCATCACCGCTCCGGAAGGGTCCGTGACGCTGCCGGAGATGGTGCCGGTGGACTGAGCCTGGGCGGCGGCGGCGAGCAGGAAGGCTGCGGCGAAAGGGTGTCGCTTCAAAGGGGATCCCTCCAAAAGTGTGCGGAGGCGCGGGCGAAAGTACACCCGGAAAAGCGCTCGCAAGGGCAGGGGTCGCGGCGGCTTCGAAGTGAGCCTTTGTATGAAACCTAGTATTCAACCCGCGCGCCGTCAATCGCGAAATGCGGAGCAAAGCTAGAATGATCCCATGGCTTCTTCGCTCAAGGAGATCGACGACCTGCTTGCCGCAGCCGGCATGCGGCATGGGCGAAGGCAGATCCTCGGGCCGGGCTACGTTCCCGAGGCGCGCAAACCTCGCGCGGATGCGCCGGAGCGCCAGCAAGCTTTGCCGCGATCGCCGGAGCTTGCCGTGCTCGCCTCGGATGTTCTGGAGGGCTTCCCGCACGGGTTCGCCGCGCGCACCGGCGGCTTGTCTACCGCCTACGGCCACGCGGACGATCTGAACCTCGGCCTCACAGCGTCGGATCCGCGCGAAACCGTCCTCGCGAACCGCGCGCGCTTGCTCCGGCGCGTTTTCGGGCACACGCTTCCTCTGGTCACGCTCAGGCAGACGCACTCCTCGCTCGTGCATCGGGTGGGGCGCGCGCATGCCGGCGAGGAAGCTACCCTGCGCGGCGACGGCCTGATGACCGACGAGCCGGGCGTGGCGCTCGGCATCCAGACAGCCGATTGCGTCCCTGTCCTGGTCGCCGACCGGCGCTTGGGCGCGGTGGCCGCCTTCCACGCGGGCTGGCGCGGCACGCTCAAGCGCATCGTGGAACATGGCGTCGGCCGCATGCGCATGGAGTTCGGGTCACGCCCCGAGGACCTGCGCGCCGCCGTCGGCCCGTCCATCGGCCCTTGCTGCTATGGAGTCGGCGAGGATGTGGAGCACGAGTTCCGCTCGCAGTTTCGCTACGCCGGCGAGCTGTTCGCCGAGGTCTACGACTCCGACCCGATTCGCAAGAAGTACCCCATGCTCTTCCTGACCCAGCGCGCGCCAGGCCACAGCGACCTGGGCCCCGCGCTGCATCTCGACCTCGGCGAAGCCAACCGCCGCCAGTTGCTCGATGCGGGCCTGCGCGAAGAAGCCATCGAGCGCATGCCCGACTGCACCAGCTGCCGCACAGACCTCTTCTTCTCCTACCGCGCTGAGGGCGGATTCACCGGGCGCATGCTGGCGGTCATCGCCCGCCCCTAGCCGTCGGCCCGCGGTGAACCGGGGTTCATCAGGTCGCGCAGCTCCTTGCTGGGCTTGAAGTACGGGACGCGCTTGGCGGGAATCTCCACCTTGGCCCCGGTCTTGGGGTTGCGCCCGGTACGCGGCTTGCGATCCCGGATGCGGAACGATCCGAAGCCGCGCACCTCCATCTTGTCGCCGCGCCGGATCGCCGCCGTGATCGCGTCGAAGACGGACTCGACCAACACTTCGGCGTCCCGGCGCGTCAGGCCGCCCAGGGTAAGCACTTCCTCGATCAGGTCGACCTTGGTGAGGGTCAGATGGGCCATGGCGGCATTTTCAGTCCGGCTCATGCATAGATGCGCCGGGAATGAGCGGCGTTCGCGCCCCATGGAAAGAACACTTTGCGCCCAGGCCTGCCCCTTGTATGATCGTGACACGCGTCCCCGTCGTCCAGTGGCCCAGGACACCGCCCTTTCACGGCGGTAACACGGGTTCGAATCCCGTCGGGGACGCCAAAGGCTCTGCATAAAACGCAAAAGGCGTCCACGGAGACGCCTTTTGCGTTTTGAAGCGATCAGTACCGCGAACTATCGTCCTTCGGCACGTTGCCGCTCAGTTTGCTTGGGACGCCGTTCACGGTGGCACCGGCGTGCTGGAAGTTCGGCGACAGATTCATGTTGAAGTCGTAAGGGAAGTTCAGCTTCGGCTCGGATGCTGCATCGAGCGCGGCGGTGTGCTCCGGCGACAGCTTGAAGTCGAGCGCCTTCAGGTTGGCCTCAAGGTGCTCCATGGTGCGCGCGCCGATGATCGTCGAGGTAACCCCCGGACGATTGTGGACCCACGAGAGCGCCACCGTCGCCATGTCCGTGCCCAGCTCCCGGGCTGCCTTGCCGGCGGCGTCGATCACGTCGTAATCGCGGTCGCCCAGCTCGCCGATGTAGGCGCTGCGGGCCGAGAGCTTCTGCCGGTTCTCGCGCGAGTACTTGCCGGAAAGCGCGCCCATGCGCAGCGGGCTCCACGGCAGCACGCCCAACCCCAGCTCCCGCGCCGCGGGGATCAGCTCGCCCTCGACCGTGCGCTCCAGCAGCGAGTACTCGATCTGCAGCGCGACGAGCGGTGCCCAGCCCCGGAAGCGCGCGGTGACCTGCGCCTCGGCGACCTTCCAGGCCGGTGTGTCGGAGAAGCCGACATAGCGCACCTTGCCGGCCTTCACGAGGTCGTCGAGCGCGCTCATGGTCTCCTCGACCGGTGTAAAGCGGTCCCAGTTGTGCTGGTAATAGAGGTCGATGTAGTCGGTTTGCAGCCTGCGCAGGCTCTCGTCGCATTGCTCCACGATGGCCTTGCGGCTTGAACCGCCGCCGTTGGGGTCGCCCGCGTACAGGCTGCAGAAGAACTTGGTGGCGATCACGGAGCGGTCCCGCTTCGCCGGCTGCCCGGCGAAGAAGTCGCCGATGATCTTCTCCGAGTGGCCGCGCGTGTAGATGTTGGCCGTGTCGATGAAGTTCCCGCCCTGGTCCAGGTAGCGCGCCAGGATGGCTTCCGAATCGGCGACGCTCGAGCCCCAGCCCAGGTCTTCGCCGAAGCTCATGGCGCCCAGGCAGAACGGGCTGACCCGCAGTCCGGAGCGGCCCAGGGTGATGTACGAGTTGAGTGGCATGCGGTTCTCCTTTTTCGTTTACTTCAAGTCCAGCCGTTTGCCCCAGACGCCGCCTTCGACGGCTCCAAGCCGGCCCGTGGCCTGCACGGCCATCATCCACGCCGGGTAGATAGGGTCGACCGCGCTGACCTCGTCGAGCGTCCGCAGCTCCTCCGCCGTGAGCTTCAGCTCCACGGACGCGAGATTGTCCACGAGTTGGTCGAGACGCTTGGCCCCGAGAATCACCGAGGTCACCACCGGCTTCGCCAGCAGCCAGGCCAGCCCCACCCGAGCCGGGCTGCACCCGTGCGCTTGCGCGATGGGTGTGACCGCGTCCAAAATGCGCCAGGCGCGCTCCTTGTCGACCACGGGAAAGTCGAACTTCGACCGGCGCGTCCCTTCCGGCTTCGGCTGCTCGCGTGTGTATTTGCCCCCGAGCAAACCGCCCGCCAGCGGGCTCCACACCAGCAGCCCCAGCTCTTCCGACTCGAGCATCGGCACGATCTCGTGCTCCAGGTCGCGCCCGGCGAGCGAGTAGAAAGCCTGCAGCGCGTCGAACCGGGCCAGGTTTTTCGCCTCGGAGACGCCGAGCGCCTTCGCGATGCGCCACGCCTGCCAGTTGGAAACGCCGATGTACCGGACCTTGCCCTGCGCCACCAGGGTGTCGAGCGCGCGCAGGGTCTCCTCGACCGGCGTTACCGGGTCGGACGCGTGCACCTGGTACAGGTCGATGTGATCGGTCTGCAAGCGCCGGAGGCTCGCGTCCGCGGCATCCAGGATGTGGCCGCGCGACAGGCCGATGTCGTTGCGGCCCGCGCCCATGCGCATGTACACCTTGGTCGCGAGGACGAAATCCTTGCGGGCGACGCCCAGGTTCCTGAAAGACTGCCCCAGGGTGGTCTCGCTGTGGCCCTCCGAGTAGACGTCGGCCGTGTCGAAGAAGTTCACGCCCGCATCCAGGGCGGTCTTGACCTGCTCGTCGGCGCCGGCCTGGTCGACCGCGCCGATCGCCCCGTAGACGCCCTCGCCCTTGCCGAAGGTCATGGTGCCGAGGCACAGGGTCGAGACCAGCAGTCCGGTGTTGCCCAATGTCTTGTATTCCATGGCTGGTTAGAGTTACTACGGGTTCAACTCGCATCATGCATTGTTAGAATACGATTCATGCAGGCCGTGCATCTACAAGGTGTCGATCTGAACCTCCTTCCCTCGCTGCACGCGCTTTTGGAAGAGCGCAACGTAACCCGCGCGGGCAAACGGGTCAACCTCAGCCAGCCCGCCATGAGCCGCGCATTGGAGCGGCTCCGGGAACTCCTGGGCGACGACCTGCTGATCCGCGGCCGAGGCGGCTACCAGCTTTCCGCGCGGGGAAGCGCCTTGTTGCGGGAGTTGGAAGTGCTCCTGCCGCGCATGGAGGCGCTGGTGCGCGGCGAGCGGTTCTCCCCGGCCGCGGCCTCGGGGCGCATCCGCCTGGCCATGACGGATTACGCCGCCTCCGTGAATCTGCCTGCCCTGGCTGTCGAGCTGGCACGGACCGCGCCCGGGATCCGCCTCGAGGTTTCCACCTGGCGCGAGCGGTCGTACGAAGATCTTTCGGACGGCACCGTCGATCTGGTCTTCACGCCGCTCGCGGTCCCCGCCGAGTTCCGTGTCGAGCGGCTCCACGACGAAACCTTCGCCTGCCTCGTCGGCCAGGGCCACCCACACGGGCAGCCGGCATTCTCCCTGAAAGAGTACCTGCGCTACCCGCACATCTCGATCGAAACGGAACCGGGCCAGCAAAACCTCGTCGACCGCTCGGTGGCGGAGGCGGGCTTCCGGCGGCGGGTGCCTCTGCGCATGCCTTACATCGGCCCCGCCCTGCCTGTTTTGGAAAACTCGGAGACGGTCCTGACCGTGCCTTCACGGATTGCGGCGACGCTCGCCGGATGCGCCCGAGTGCGCCGGGTGGCGGCACCCCCGGAGCTGCCGGCCTTCCGGTACTCCATCGCCTGGCACCCTCGACTCGAGCAGGAAGCCTTGCACGCGTGGCTGCGCGAGCTGGTGCGGCGGCGGTGCGGCGGCTGGGCCTCAGCGCCCGCATTCCCGCCTTTCAGCGCGAAAACTGCAGCGCGCCGTCGTTGACCTTGCCGTAGTGGAGATCGAACATGTCGCGCGGGTAGTTCTGGCGCAGCGTCCACGGGCGCTTCAAGCCCTGCTTCGGCATGGTGTCGAGCGCCCGCTGCACGTAGCCCGCGGCGAAGTTGAACATCGGCTGCTCGCCGATCGAGCCGTCCGGGCGCGGCGTCGCGATCCTCATTCGGTTCCGGTCCATCCAGTTCAGCAGTCGGCAGATGTACCTGCTGGTCAGCTCCGCTTTCAACGTCCAGGACGCATTGGTGTATCCCGTGGTCAGCGCGAAGTTCGGGACGCCCGAGAACATGGTGCCCTTGTAGTTGAAGGTCTTGGCCAGGTTCACCGGTTTTCCGTCGACCACGACGGAAATGCCGCTCAGCAGCTCCATCTTGAGCCCTGTCGCGGTCACGATCACATCGGCATCGAGCTGCTTGCCGGAGGTGAGCTGGATGCCGTTCGTGGTGAAGCGCTCGATGGTGTCGGTGACCACCGAGGCCTCGCCCTTGCGGATGGCCTGGAACAGGTCGCCGTCGGGGACGAGGCACACTCGCTGGTCCCAGGGCTTGTAGCGCGGGGTAAAGTGGGTCTTCACGTCGTAGTCGGCACCCAACAGGGCTTGCGCGCCCGCTATGATGGCCGCCTTGACCTTGTCGGGCTTGGAGCGCGACAGGCTGTAGAAGTACATGCTGAGCCCGATATTGCGCCAGCGCGTGAGCTTGGAGGCGATCTTCGGGGGGAACCAGCGCTGCAGCTTGGCGACCAGCGGGTCGGCTCCGGGCCGCGCCACGATATAGGTAGGCGAGCGTTGAAGCATGGTTACGTGCGCGGCGGTCTTCGCCATGGCGGGTACCAGCGTCACAGCGGTCGCCCCGCTGCCGATCACGACGACCTTTTTGCCCGCGTAGTCCAGCTCCTTGGGCCAGGTTTGGGGGTGTACCAGCTGCCCGCGGAAGTCGGCGGCCCCGGCGAACTCCGGTGTGTGCCCGCCCGTGTAGTTGTAGTAGCCCGTACACATGTACAGAAACGAGCAAGTCATCTCAGAGAGCGCGCCCGTGCCCGCTTCCTCGATGGCGACCGTCCAGGCTGCGTCCTCAGTCGACCAGCGGACCTCCTTGACCTTCTTGCGGAAGCGGATGTGCCGGTCGATCCCGTACTCCTCCGCCGTCTCCTTCAAGTAGTCGAGGATGTGCGAACCGTCGGCGATGGACTTCTCGTGCACCCAGGGCCGGAAGGAAAAGCCCATGGTCTGCATGTCGGAGTCGGATCGGATGCCGGGGTAACGGAACAGGTCCCAGGTACCGCCGAGCGCTTCCCGGCCTTCCAGGACGGCGAAGCTCTTCCGGGGACAGTGAATCTGGAGGTGGCGCGCCGCCCCGATACCGGAAAGCCCCGCGCCGACGATCAGGACATCCACGTGTTCAATCATGCAGAAGACCTCCGCTGTACTCAGTAGTGTGGCCCTATTTCTCCGGGCGATAGTAAGGTACGCATGACTCTAATTGACTCAGCGGTCAATTGGCCAGCACCGCCTTTGACAGGGGAAAAGGGGGCTGGATCGTTACGGGCTGTCGACGAGAGGGAAATCCAGATCGCCGCCCTCAGGCTCCAGGAAGTAGCGCGCGACTGCCTCATCCGTGACCGCATCGAGCCGGTCCGGATGCCAGCGCGGATTGCGGTCCTTGTCGACCACCGCGGCGCGCACGCCCTCGACGAAGTCGTGCTCCCGGATCGCGCGGCAGGCGATCCGGTACTCCTGCCGGAGGGTGGAGGCGAGGTCGGCGTGCGCGCGGGCGTTGCGCAGGGCGCGCAGGGTCACCTTGAGCGAAGTCGGCGACCGGGTTTTGAGTTCGGCCAGCGTTTGCGCAGCCCACGGATCGGGCTCGTGCGCCAGAGCGTCGAGGATCGCTTCGATTGTGTCCCCCGCGAAGCAGGCGCGGATGGTCGCGCGCAGCGCGTCGAGCGGGCCCGGCGCGGGTTGGATCGCGTACCGGCCGAGGCAGCGCTCCATGGCCGCGGCGTCCGCGCAGGCTTCAAGCGCCCCGGTCAGCGCGGGCAGCGCAGCGCTCGGGACCATCAGGTCGGCGAACCCGCACCCGAGCGCGTCGGCCGCGCCGAACCGGTTGCCGGACAGGCCGAGATAGATGCCCAGCTCGTCCGGTGCCATCCCCAGCAGGTGGGACCCGCCCGCGTCCGGCATGAAGCCGATGATGGTCTCGGGCATGGCCAGCGCGGACCGCTCCGTGACCACGCGGTGCGAGCTGTGCGCCGCGATGCCGATGCCGCCGCCCATCACGAGCCCGTCCATCAGGGCCACGAAGGGCTTGGGGTAGCGGTCGATGAGGAGGTTGAGCCGGTACTCGTCGCGGAAGAAGTCGGCTGCCGTCGCGAGGTCGCCGGCGGTGACGGCCGTGTACATGGCGCGGATGTCGCCCCCGGCGCACAAGCCACGGTCTCCGGCTCCGTCGAGCAGGACGAAGTGCACGGCGGGGTCGTCGACCCACGCGGAGAGCGCGGCGGTGACGGCCGCGACCATGCCCGGGGAAAGCGCGTTGATGGCCCGCGGGCGGTCGAGCGTGATGCGTCCGCAGGCACCCTGCCGGCGGATCAGGACTTCCGGGACGCTTGCGGTCATGCCTGACTGTCCTTGCCGGGCACCGGCTTGCTTGAGGAAGGAGCTTTCGGGATCCACACCTTGCGGGCCGGGGCTGGGTCCGGCGTCGTTTCGTTTACCGGAGCGGGGCCGGGCGCGGGCGGATTCACCGCGGGCGGCGCTTTGGGGGACCAGGTCCTGCGGGGAGGGCCCTCCACGGCGGGCGCGGCGGCCTGCGTCGGGGGCCTCTCCGCCATTCCCGAAGGGGCAGGCGCGCTTGCGGCGGCCGCGGGAACCTCAACGGGAGCGTCGGTCCGCACGTCGGCGGCCGGTGCCTTGGGGGCCCAGGTCTTGCGGGCG
>CAXUHL010000003.1:38297-38795 GCA_964250745.1 uncultured Acidobacteriaceae bacterium | reverse complement strand
GGCGGCCTCGGGCGGCGGTGCGGGTTCGCCCGCGGGCGGTGGCGCGGCCTTGTCGAGCGCTCCGGCAGGCGGCGGCGCGGCTCCGGCAGGCGCTGGGCAGTCCGCATCCTCAGCCGCCCCTTCAGGCGCATCGTCGGCCACCCCTTCGGCCGCGCCGGCGACCGGCGGTGCGCTTTCGGGCGCCCCCACAGGCGCTCCGGAAGCCGCGAGCGGCACCGGGCATCCCGCGAGCACGGGCACCGCGAGCTCATCCGCGGCTCCGGCGAGCACGAGCGGCTCCAGCGCACCGGCCGGTTCGGCCGTCCCGGCAAGCCCGAGCGCGACCGGTAAGCCACCGTCCACGCCCGCGCCTGCGAGCTCCGGCGAATCCAGCTCGTCCGCAGCCCCGGCGACTCCGGGCGCGGAGACCAAGCCCGGTACCTCCGCGGCGCCGGGAGCGGACACTAAGCCCAGCTCCAGCACCCCGGCGACTCCGGGTGCCGAGACCAAGCCCGGTGC
>CAXUHL010000003.1:32484-38197 GCA_964250745.1 uncultured Acidobacteriaceae bacterium | reverse complement strand
CTCCACAACGCCGGGCGCGGAAACAAAACCCGGCTCCACCTCGGCCACTCCGGGTGCCGAGACCAAGCCCGGTGCCTCCACAACGCCGGGCGCGGAAACAAAACCCGGCTCCACCTCGGCCACTCCGGGTACGGGTACCAAGCCTGGTACCTCGACGACCCCGAGCGGAGATACTAAACCCGGTGCCGCCGGCAGCTCATCTGCCCCGGGAGCGGACACCAAACCCAGCACAACCGGCGCCCCGGCAACTTCCAGCGCGGACACCAAACCCGGTGCAACGGCCGCGCCGAACGGAGCGGGCAAGCCTCCATCCTCGTCACCGGCAACCCCGGGCGCGGACACCAAACCCGGCACCCCGGCTGCGGCGGCGACCCCGAACGGCGCGGCCAAACCCGGCGCACCGGCCACACCCACCGCCGCGGCTCCGGAAACCAAGCCGGAAACGACCAGGCCGGCCGCGCCGAGGCGGTAAGAACAAGAGCACAGGCCGCTTTCGATCAAAGCCACACCCCCGCCGGGGTGTGGCTTTCATCGTTTCCGCCGGTTTCGGCGAGCGCGCCGGACCGACAGCCCGGCCCGGGCAGCGCTCCTGAGGGCACGCGCCCTGCCCTTTTCGGCCGAAAAGCGAGCACGCTTTTCAGCTTGACACTTTCCCGGCCGACTCCGCATGCTTTATCCCTTGATGGAACCGATTCCAGGGAGCATTTCCGCGTTCTTGGGCCAACCCGGCATACCATGCTGCTCACACTACGGAAGGATTCCTGTCATCGCCGAACGCCGCCAAGCCCGTCCGGCAGACGGAAAGAGGATTCGCCCATGCTTCAGCGACACGCTCCCCTCGGCACACCCGCAGTCGCCCCAGCCCCTGCCTTGCTCTGCCTCCTGGCCGCACCGGCGGGCCGCGTGCAGGCCGGCACCAGCATCACCGGCGTGGCGCGGGCCGACGCGCCTGACGGAGCCCGCGGGGCTGCTCCGAAGCGCACGAAATGGCTGCGGTAGCCGAACGCCGGCATCGTGCGCGCGGCAAGCTCCCACTCGGCGGGCGCGGTCTGCTCAACCGTGAGCAGCGCACGCGTCACCTGTCCTCCAGAGCCGCCACTGGCTGCGCGCCGCGGAACCGCACCAGCCCGCTCGCCGGCCGGCTTCGCAGGTTGTTCACCGTCAATACCCGGCCCGGCTCCCCCGCCACGCGCGCGCCCGTGAGCAGGGGCAACGCCGAGGCAAGCGCGCTGTCGACCGCCGCCCGCGCGCCGCGGACCCCGTCGGCGTATTCCCGGTTGCTCTCGTTCACCTGCGCCTTCGATAAGGACCTTGGCCAGCCCACGCTGCCCGTGCCGTCGTGTTCGTCGGACTGCTCCAGAGCGGCCTCGGCTTGCACCGGGGATGCCGCCGGGTACTCCGGGCCCCGCAGCAGTGCACGCGCACCTCGAGCTTGTCCGCCGGGACTGCCAAAAACTGGATTGCGATCCGGCCCGACGCATTGGCCGCGGCCGGAAAGGATTCGACGAGAGCCGTATTCGGAGCGCCGGCCGACGCGACGATGTCGAAGTTCGTCAGCACGGGCAAGCCATTGATGGCAACGCTGAAACCTCTCTGTCCCGGCCTGGTGAACGGCGTATCCGCGAAAGGAGCCTTACCGTGTACCGGTTGCCGCGGCGATGCTGACGCTTTGCGCCAAAAGGGGAGCGCTCGGGAGGCTTGCCCCGAGCAGCATTGCCGAAAAGACGGAAAACGAGCGGGTACTCGGGAAGACGTGCTTTCACGGACATACTCCCTCACGGCCGGGTTGGGGGAAAGCGACAGATCGGGCAGGGTCCGTTTCCGCTTGGCTCACGAGGGTCGCCGAAGCCCCAAACCTATTCATGAGACCGCTTCTAATCCCCGGCCCGGCTCCGCTCCCCGGCCGCAGCCAGGTCCCGCACGCACCGGAAACCGATGTTGCCGGTCGCGCTTTCAGGCGTATTGGAGCTGCGGGCGGCGACCCGGTACCGGTTGCAGTATGAGCGGTGGCACAGGTACGAGCCGCCCTTGAGCACGCGGGCGGTCCCGTTGGGCGGCCCCACGGGGTTCCAGCGCGTGGCGTCAGCGTGGAAAGCTGCGTCGAACCAGTCCGCGCACCACTCCCAGGTATTGCCCGTCATCGAAAACAGCCCCAAGCCGTTGGGCGGGAACGCATCGACCGGGCAGGTACCGGGATAGCCGTCCTCGGCGGTGTTGCTTTGCGGAAAGCTGCCCTGCCACAGGTTGGCGCGATGTTCGCCGCCCGGCACCAGCTCGTCGCCCCACGGGTATAGCTTCTGCTCCAGGCCGCCGCGCGCCGCATATTCCCACTCGGCCTCGGACGGCAGGCGCTTCCCTGCCCAGTCCGCGTAGGCCGCGGCATCGTGCCAGGAAACCTGCACGACGGGGTAGTCGGCGCGCCCGGCGAGGTCGCTGCCCGGCCCTTCCGGATGCCGCCAGCACGCGCCCTCGATCCGCTTCCACCACTCGATGCCGGGGACAGCTTCACGCGCGCGCAGAGCCCCCGGCAGGTCGGCCTCAAAGACGAACGACCACCCGAACCGCTCGGCCTCGGTCCGGTAGCCGGCCGCGGCGACGAAGCGCGCGAACGCTTCGTTGGTCACCGGCGTGCGGTCCATCAGGAAGGGGTCGAGCCAGACGCGGCGCACCGGCCCTTCCCCGTCCGCCGGGAAGCCCTCGGTGTAGTCGGTCCCCATCAGAAAGGCGCCCCCGGCGAGCGAGGCCATGCCCTCGGGGGAGCCCGCGAACGCACGCCGCCGTGCCGCGGACTGCTCCGCGGAAGCAGCCAGGCGCCGCGCGCGGTCCTGGCTCGGCACGCAGCACGGGGGCGGCTTCATGCTTGCACCTCGGGAAGAAACTCGATGGCGGCCGCGCGCAGGGCCTGCTCCACCGCCGTCTCCACCACGCGCTGCCTGCGCTCCTCGTGGAGGCTCCGGGCCAGCGCGGGGCGGACCTCCTCGAAGGGCGTGAACCCCGCCGGCCGCCTTTCTTGAACCACGGCGATGTGAAAGCCGAACACGGTGCGAAAGATGCCGGACCGCTGGCCCAACGGCAGCGTGAACAGCACTTGCTCGAACTCCGGGACCATCGCGCCCAGCGCCACCCAGCCCAGGGGCGCCGCGCCGCAGTCGGAGTATCGCCCGGCCACCCCGGCAAACGCGGCCCCGGCGACGAGCTCCCGCTCCGCTGCCTCGATGCGCGCGCGCGCCGCCGGCTCCTCCTGCGGCAGCTCCGCATTGCAGACGATGTGCGCGGCCCGGACCCGCTCCGGGACGCGGAATCGATCGCGATGCCTCAAGTAAAAGTGCTCGACCTCCGCGCGCGAAGGCCGGGGCACATGGCGGCTGAGCCACTCGCCGTACCTTTCGATCAGCAGGTCCGCTGCGAGACCGCGCTCTACGCCCTCCCCGCGGACCGTGGCGCTGGAAGTGCCCCACAGGCGGGCCCGGCGGGCGCTTACCTCCTCCGTCGAAACCGCGAAACCCGCCGCGGCAGCCATCTGCCCCAGCAGCACCTGCCCGGCGCCCCGGCGCGCGGCGATGCGCCGCAGCTCCGCTTCCCTCGCGGAGGAGAGCCCGGGCTCGAAGCCGCCCAGCCGCGCAAATGCCTCGGCGAAGCGCGCGTCCTCGACCGGCTCGCCATTGATGCGCAGCGCCATGGGCGACCCTAGAAGGTGAGCCGCGCGGCGACCTGCAGCTGCCGCGGCGCGCCCGCCGACGTGATGAAGCCGTACAGGGGGTTGCCGATCGTGCTGCCGGGCGCGTTGAACTGCGCGTGGTTGAGCAGGTTGTAGCTGTCCAGGCGCATGTTCAGGTTGGCTTCGTGCAGCACCCGCACGGGGAAGTCCCGCTGCAGGCTCAGGTTGAGCTGGTTGCGCCCGGGCGCGCGCAGCGTATTGCGCCCCGTGTTGCCGAATGTGTACGAGGCGGTGTTGACGTAGCAGCCGGTGTTGAACCACTGCCGGATCGTGCCCGCGCCCCCCGCGTTGCCGTTGCAGGTCTGCGTGGGGCGCGTCACCGTGCCGGCGTTCGCCGCGTCGTAGCTCATCGATGGGGTAAACGGCAGCCCGGTCTGGTACTGGTACACGGGCGAGAGCGCCCAGCCGCCCAGCACGGCCGACGCGATCCTTTGGTTGGCCAGGAACAGCTTGCCCCGCCCGAACGGCGACTCCGCGATGCCGGTCAGCACGTAGCGAAAGCGCACGTCGTTGTCGGCGGAGGCATAGTTGGCCGCATGGTTGTAGTTGTCCTGGAGCGTATCGCCCGCGCCGCAGTTGTCGCACAGGTCCAGCGCCGGGTTTTGCAGGTCGAACGCGTGGCCGTAGGTGATGGAGTTCAGGAACGAGTAGCCTTTGTTGTAGCGCTTCTCGAACTTCGCCGAGAGCCCCTCGAACTGGCTCGAGTTCCAGTTGCCGATCGTCTTGACCGGCGCGATGGTGTACGCCGCCAGCGGCCTGCGGGAGTTGACCGGCGTGTTGTTGAGCACCACCGGCTGGTTGCCCTGGCCCGCGCCCAGCAGCTGCGAGCCGTGGTTGCCCACGTAGTCCAGCTCCGCCAGGATCTCCCACGGCAGCTGCTTCTGGAGGCTGAAGCTCCATTGCTGCACGTACGGCGTCTTGAAGTTGGTGGGCCAGCTGGCGAGTGCGGCGGTGGCCGTGGGCACCAGCGTGTAGGCCGAAACCGGAACGGGGGCGGGCCGGGCGACCGTGGCCGAGGGCGACAGGATGAAGCCGGTCGCCGGGTTGAGCTGGTTGCTCGACAGCGTGGTGGAGCCGTAGCCGAAGAACGGCGGGTTGCTGGTGAGCCGGTTCGAGACGCCCGTGCCCTCGTCCTGCGCGTAGAAGATGCCGTAGGAGGACCGGATCGTCATCTCCTTGACGCCGGGGACGCGGTAGGCGACGCCCACGCGCGGCGCGACGTTGTTGAGGTCGGTGTCGATGAGCCCGCGCGGCAGGCGGGGGTCGCCCGCGAAGATGAGCTGCCCGTACAGCGGCCCCGGGTTGAGGATGAAGTTGGCCTCCCGGTTGTTGACCTCGATCGACGGGGTCCCGATCTCGTAGCGCAGCCCGTAGTTCAGCGTCAGGTTTTCACTCCACTGCCACTGGTCGGTCGCGTAAAAACCGAAGCCCCAGCTGCGCTCCTCGTTCTGGGCCACCGTGCCGCTGGTGAGCGTGTCCGCGTCACCCAGCAGCAGGTCGGCCAGCGAGGCCCCGGACGCACCGCGCGCCCGCGGGTTCTGCGTGAAGACGCCGTCGAAGGTGAAGGCGGCTCGGCCGTTCAGGGTGGCGAAGGTCTTGGGGCGAATCTGGATGATGTCGGTGCCGAACTTGAACTGGTGCTTGCCGCGCGACCAGCTTACGTTGTCCGCGTAGTCGAACACGCCGGAGCTCTTGGTGAGCGGGGCGCTGGTGCAGCACGGCCCCACGCCGCCGAGCCCGCTCAGGTTCGACACGTTGAAGTTCGGGATGCCGGTGTTGACCGCCGGGTCGAGCGAGCCGGGGACGATCTCGTTGCGCGCCTCGGTCCCCCCCAGGTCGATCGAGACCGTGGTCCAGGAGAAGCGAAACTCGTTGACCAGCGCCTGCGTGAGGATGCGCGTGTAGCCGATGCCGATGCCCTTCGAGATGCCGGTGGAGACACCGGGGTTCGCGGCGGGCAGGGGAAGGGTCGACTCGTTCGAGGTTTGGGTGACC
>CAXUHL010000003.1:21502-32474 GCA_964250745.1 uncultured Acidobacteriaceae bacterium | reverse complement strand
GTTGGGGGACCTGGTGGGCGTAGCGGGCGAAAACCGAATCCTTCTGCGAAATCTGCACGTCTCCGCGCGCGATGCCGTTCTTGCCGTCGACCCGCTCCGGCGCGTTGCGCTGGTAGATGTTGGGGCCGAGCGCGGGCGCGTTCGGCAGAGGATAGTACTGCGCCAGCGCCAGCCCGAGCGCATTGAGCCGGGCCGCCGGGATCACGTTGTTCGCGAACCGCTGACGGGTGGCCGCCGCGCCCGCTCCGGCGGTGGTGGCGGGGTCGTAGATGGGGACGACCGCGCCCGCCGCGTTCAGCGTGCGCGAAAAATCGCCGGTGCGCTCGAGCGCGGTGGGCACGGTGGCGGTACCGGGGATTTCATCGCGCTGGTGGATACCCTCGTACGCCGCGAAGTACCAGGCCTTGTCCTTTTTGATCGGGCCGCCGAAGGAGCCGCCGTACTGGTTGCGGACGAACAGCGGCCGCGACGGCGCGAAGTAGTTGATCGCGTCCATGCGGTCGTTGCGGAAAAAGTCGTAGGCCGAGCCGTGGATGTCGTTCGAGCCGCTCTTGGTGATCGCGTTGACCACGCCGCCGGCGGCCGCGCCGTACTCGGCCGAGAAATTGCTGGTCTGCACGGTGAACTCACGCAGCCCGTCCAGAGGCGGCCGGATCATGTCGCGCTGCCGGTTGTCCAGGCCGCGCAGGTAGTTCACGTTGCGCGAGCCGTCCAGCAGGAACGCGTTCTGCAAGCCCGTGTTGCCGTAGGCGGAGAAGGAGTTGTCGCGGCCGTTCGAGGTCGGCACCACCCCCGGCACGTAGTTCGCCGCCTCCAGGTAGTTGCGTGTCAGCAGAGGAATCTCGAGCACCTGGCGGCTGCCGATGACCTCCGCGATGGTCTCCGACTTGTCCTCGATCAAGGGCGCATCGCCCGTCACCGTGACCGTGTCGCTCGACTCGCCGACCGAGAGCGCGATATCGAGCGAGACCACGTCGCTCACCGACACGTTGACCCCTTCGCGGTCGACGGTCTTGAAGCCCGGGGCGGCGATGTGCGTGTTGTACACGCCCGGCTGCAGCAGCGGCACCTCGGCGATGCCGCGGTCGTTGCTCTTGAGCACGCGGACGACAGCTCCGGTGTCCGCGCCGGTTACGGTCACCTCGGCATCCTTGACGATGGCGCCGGAGGGGTCGGTGACGGTGATGCTGAGCTCGCCGGTGGCGGTCTGGGCCAGGAGCGCGTGCGGCGCGGAGAGCAGCCCGAGCAGGGCGATGCGGTGCAGGCTCGTTCGATTGGGTGTCATCTGTTCACGGCGATCCGCCGCCTCCAAAATCCTTCGTTGCTTGCGTCCTAATGCTTTTGCCGATGCCAGGGACGGCGGCTTGCGCCGACACGCCTGGATGGCATCCTTGACGAGCGTATCTGGCCGTCCGGTTGTCCGAAGCGGGCAACCCGGCTTGCCTTCCATCGTGGACCGGTGGATCGCGGAACGCCCCATAGTAGCAAGCTTGGAATCGATACCAAAACAGTTTTCAGCTTTCTCCAAAGCAGCCCTCACCCGGCTCAGCCTTCAGCGGCCTTTCTGGGGTTTTCCAAGTCGAGCGTGTCCCCAAGTTCCCGCTGCTTCTGCTTGAGCTTCGCGACGAGGTCCGCCTTGACCGAGGCATGGGCCGGGTCGTCGACCAGGTCGTGCATCTCCCACGGGTCGTTCTGGAGATCGAACACCTGCATGCGCCGGATCTGCGGGTACACGATCAGCTTGTACCGCTCGGTCCGGAGCGAGCGCTGAAAGCCGTCGAGCCAACCGAACATCGCGTCGTACATGGGCTCCGGCCGCTCGGCGCGCAGCATCGGCGCGAGCGACGGAAACTCCACGTGCGCCGGCACGGGCACCCCGGCCAGCTCGCAGGTAGTCGCGTACATCTGGTGCTGGTACACCATGCGCTCCACGCGCTTGCCCGGGCGCACGCCGGGCCCGGCCAGGATCAGCGGCATGCGCATGGAGCACTCGTACTGGTTCTGCTTGCCCATCAGCCCGTGCTCGCCGACCGCCAGGCCGTGGTCTGCGGTCAGGATCACGTAGGTGTTCGCGGTCTTGCCGGAGGCGTCGAGCGCCGCGAGGATGCGCCCGATCTGCGCGTCCATGTGGGAGATGATCGCGTAGTACTCCCTCCGGTGCACGCGCACGGCCTCCTCGGTGCGCGGGAACGGCGCGAGCGTTTCGTCGCGGGTCTTCGCGTAGCCCTGGTCGAAGGGGTGCGTGGGCAGGTAGTTGGGCGGCAGCGCGATCTTCTCCTCCGGGTAGCGGTCCAGGTACTCCTGCGGGGCCTGCCGGGGGTCGTGCGGCGCGTTGAAGGCCACGTACATGAAGAAAGGTTTTTCGCGGGCGGGCCGGTGCAGGTAGTCGATCGCCGCGTCCGCGTACAGCTCGCTCGAGTGCTGGACCGTGTCCCCGCCGCGGTCGAGCCAAAGCTCCTTGCGCAGCCAGTGGCCGCCGAGCGAGCGGTCCTGTGGAGACCAACTGTTGCCGGGCGCGGGCCGGTCGTACTCCTGCTTGGTCGAGGGCAGAAAGCCCGGCCCCACCGGCCCCTGCTCGGAAAACGAGCGCTGGAGCGTGACCGCGTCCAGGTGCCACTTGCCCGTGATGAAGGTGTCGTAGCCGGCCTCGCGCAGGGTCTGGCCCCAGGCCGGTTTGTCGCTGGCCGTGTTGCCCGCGTCCGTCCGGTTGGCGTGGAAGGCCGTGAGCCCGGTGTTGAGCATGGTCCGGCTGGCCACGCACACCGCGCCGGTCCAGGAGCCCTGGTGGAAGCAGTGCGTGAAGTGGCAGCCGGAGCCGACGAGCCGGTCGATGTGCGGAGTCGCGACCTCGGGGTTGTTCACGCCGCCGAGGGTGCGGTACATCCAGTCGTCCGCGATCATGAACAGGAAGTTGGGCCGGGCCCGCTCGCCGGGCGGCAGCGCCGCGACGGGGTTCGCCTTGGCGGCGGCAGCCGCGGCGGAGGACAGGCTCAAAAAAGTACGTCGGTTCAAGGGAACTCCGATCCGGCTCCGCGCGGAGCACCGCACCAGAGTACCGAACCGGCGGGACATCAGTCACCCGCGAAAACCGCTGGCCGGCGAGACGGAAAGACCGCCGGCGCGCCGGCGAAGTACCAGACCGCGAGCACGAGGTCGCAGATCGCGCAGCCCGCGGACGAGCTTGGTGCAAACGGCACGATGGGGTTGCCGTAGAAGTGGTGCGCGAGATCCCAGCAGGTGTGGAGAAACCACCCGACGCCGATGTAGCGATAGTTCGCCAGGCCGCGATAGGCGAGAAACGTAAAGACCGCGCAGGCCGCGAACTCCCAACGGCCCAGCCCGCCGCTCAGGTACGCGGCCCCGGCCCCGCACAGCATCAGGGCGCTGAGCTTTTGCCGGACGGGCTCCCTGAGGAGCGAAAACATGCCGATCCACACGGCGGCGACGAGGAGCGGGGAGAACATCTGCGGGGTCGTCAGGGTTGGGGTTTGGTGCATGGCCGGGGGGTTCTCCTAATGGCGCGCGCGGGTAAGGCACACGACCGCCGACGCCGCGACGACCGTGTGCATGAGAGCCAGGACTGCCTGCGCGGCGGGCGTGACCCCGGCAAAGCGCGAGGATCGGGTGAAGGAGAGCCGTACGGGCAGCAGGAACGAGAGCGCGAGCACGAGGAGGACCGTGAACAGGAACGCCCGATCCGGCTGCCGCGCGAAGCCGCGGAGCAGCGCGTACACCAGCGCCGCCCCGAGCGCGCCGCCGGCTGCCCCGGAGAGGATCGGCAAGGCGGAAAAGGGTGGGAAGTCCCGGGGCACCCCGGTGACGCGCAGGGCGACCGCCGCGACGAGGAGGTCGAGCACGAACGCGGCGGCCCCGGCCAGCGCCGCCGCCGCGAGAAGGCGCATCACGCGGCCGCCCTTGCCACGAGCGCGTCGAAAGCCTGCGCGGCCCGCTCGTTGGCTCGCGGGTCGCGCACGAACCGCAGCGAGGCATGGTGGCTCAGGTAAATCCCGCACAGCTCCCACACGAACTGCTCCACGTCGAGGTCGGCGCGGAGGTGCCCGCGGGCGACCGCCTCCGCCGTGAGCGCACCGAGAAACCCGCGCCAGTGCTCTTCCATCGCCAGCAGACGCGCCCGCACGGGGCTGTCGGCATCGTCGAGCTCGAACATGCCGGCGGCCACCGGGCAGCCCCCGGCCAGGCCGGCCCGTTCGGTCCAGCCGAACCAGCGGCCCACCAGGGCCCGGAGGCGCGGCAGGCCTTCCTCAACGCGCATGGCGGGGGCAACCACCGAGCGTTGTGCCGTTTGCGCGGTGTACTCGAGCAGGCCGAGCTGCACCTCCTCGCGGGAGCCGAAGTGCGCGAACAGCCCGCTTTTGGACATGCCGGCCCGCTCGGCAAGCCCGCCGATGGTGATACCGGCGAGGCCGCCGGTACTCAGAAGATCGAGGCCTCGGTCGAGGATCCTGGCGCGGGTGGGGGAGGGCTCCATGCACTTCAATTTAGCACGAACGGTCGTGCTTCTTGCAAATACAGCTTCGCTCGTTATGATTTTCTCTCGGGCTGAGAGGGCGCGTGAGAAGTCTCCAGACCATTTGCCCCTCATCAGGAGGTCCTCCTGAGGAGCGAAGCGACGAAGGACCTGCTTTCGCGATCCATGCAGAGGGCAAAGCAGGTCCTTCGCTTCGCTCAGGATGACCCGAGTCGGACCTCAAACACCCTCTGAGGAGCGCGGCTGCGAACGACCTGCTTCTCGCCCCTTCTCCACCAATGCCAGCACCGCCTCCACCTCCAGCGCGATCAGCCGACGCATATGCGCCGCATCCCCGGCGATGTCCTTCAAGCCGCGCATGGCGAAGATGAGCAGACGCGCCAGCTCCTCGGGCGCGAACGCCAGCTCCGGAACGGCTTCCCGCAGCAGGTCGGCCCAGAAGCTTTCGAGCCGCGCGTACATCGCCCGCACCGGCGGAAAGGCGAGGTTGAACACGTCTCGCGCGTCCGGGTGCCTGGCGGTCATGTCGTAACCCACCCCGGCCCACTGCTCGCAGCAAAAGTGCAGCCGCGCGCGCAGGCCGTCGAGCGTGGGCAGTGTGTCCCGGTACTGCCGCAGCTTGCTCTCGATCAGCTGCTCGGTGACCGCGGCGAAGATATCCTCCTTGCGCGGGAAGATCAGGTACAACGCCGGCCGCGAAATCCCGGCCTCCTCCGCGATGTCGCCCATCGTGGTGCGCGCATGGCCGTAGCGCAAAAACACCTGGGTCGCGGCTGCGACGATCGCGTCCCTGCGCCGGCCCGCTTCCTCGGCTGTCTGCTTCAGCGCCACTCTGTCTCACCTTTTATGACATTATCGTAGTAGAACGTCAGGGTGTTAATGTGTAAAGAACAGCGAGGTTCCTCATGCCGGCGATCTTCCTCCACGGCGTTCCCGATACCTTTCGCGTTTGGGACTCCGTGATCGAGCATACGGGCAGGCCCGACTGCCTCGCCCTCGCTCTGCCCGGCTTCGATGCCCCCCTGCCGGACGGCTTCACCGCGACCAAGGAGGCGTACGTCGACTGGATCGTGCGCGAGCTGGAGCGCCAGAGCGAGCCGGTCGACCTGGTGGGCCACGACTGGGGCTGCTTGTTTGCCGCGCGCGTCGCTTCCCTGCGGCCGGACCTCCTGCGCACCTGGGCGGCCGGCAACGGCCCGGTAAGCGCGGAGTATGAGTGGCATCCGCTGGCCAAGATCTTTCAGACACCCGGCGAGGGCGAGCGCTTCATGGACGAGCTCGACCCAGCGCGGTTCACCGCCCAGCTCCGCGAGGCCGGGGTGCCCGAAGCATTCGCGGCGGCGACGGCGGCCCGCGTGGACGCGCCGATGAAGCAAGCGATCCTGAGCCTGTACCGCTCGGCCGTGCACGTGGGGCACGAGTGGCAGCCCGCCCTCGCGCACATCACCGCAACCGGCCTGGTCCTGTGGGGCCGGGAGGACCGGGCCTGTCCCGTGCGCTTCGCCGGCCTGCTCGCGCGGGACACGGGGGCCCGGCGTGTGCTTGAGCTTCCCACAGGTCACTGGTTTCCGCTCGAAGCGCCGCAGGCAACCGCCCAAGCGCTGCTCGAACACTGGCGCTGACTCAATACCCAACCCAAGGAGCCCTTCCATGCTGATCACCGAACTGCACCCCCGGGACATCGAAGCCGGCGCGGCCGCGGTCGCCCCCGACACCCCGTTCGTCATGCTCAACCTGCTCCGCTACAAGCTGGAGGCCGAATACGGCCCGGGTAGCCCGTTCCCGCCCTGCTCCGGGCGCGAGGCCTATTACGGGCGCTATGTGCCCGCGTTCGCGAAGATCGCGGCCAAGTCGCCGAACACGCAAAAGTTCAAGCCCGCGTTCGTCGGCTCCGTGCTCCTTTCGCTGGTCAACACCGAGGACGAGCCCTGGGACGACGTGGTGCTGGTCGAGTACGGCAACTACGCCGCCTTTCGCGAGGTGGCCGAAAGCGACGAGTACGAGCGCGATGCGGCCCCGCACCGCAGGGCCTCGCTCGAAAACTGGCGTTTGATCGCGCTCCACCCGCAGCCTATCGGCTGATCCGGCGCCGCGGCCGATCGACCGAGCCCGTGGGGTACAGTCAAACGGAGAGATGCCGCCGCTCCCCTTTACCGCTCTGGTTTTCGCAAGCTCGGTCGCTGCCGGCCTCCTCGGGTCGCTCACCGGGCTGGGCGGCGCGACGGTACTCACGCCGCTGCTCACCTGCTTCTTCCATGTGGACCTCCGCTATGCGATCGGGGCTTCGCTGGTCGCGGTCATCGCCACCAGCTCCGGCGCGGCCGCCGCGTACCTGCGCGAGGGCTTTTCCAACGTGCGGATCGGCATGTTTCTGGAAGTAGCCACCACCGCCGGCGCGGTGCTCGGCGCCCTGCTCGCGCCGCGGATCCCGGTGCGCGGGCTGGCCATCCTGTTCGGCGCTGTGCTTCTCGCTTCGGCCTGGCTCTCCTGGCGGCAGCGGGGCGGGCCTGACGGCTGCGGCGACGACCTTTCTCCCGCGGCCCGCGACCGCTCCGACCGCCTGCGTTTGTCCGGCACGTATCCCTGCCGCGACGAACACACCGGGCGGGTCACCGAGCGCACCTACCGGGTCGACCGCATCGCCGGCGGCTTCGGAACCATGTTCGCGGCCGGGGCGCTTTCCGGCCTGCTCGGCCTGGGCTCGGGCGCGGTCAAGGTGTTGGCGATGGACCGCATCATGCGCATCCCGTTCAAGGTTTCGACGACCACCTCGAACTTCATGATCGGGGTCACGGCGGCGGCCTCGGCGGGCATCTACCTCCATCGCGGCTACATCGCGCCGGGGCTTGCGTTTCCGATCATTCTGGGCGTGCTCGCCGGGTCCGGCCTGGGCGCGCGCTGGCTCGTTCGGGCGCACATTCCCACGCTGCGCGCGTTGTTCACCCTCGTCGTGCTCGCCCTGGGAGCCCAGATGGTGCTCAATGGCGTCCTGGGCCGCTTGTGAGAGCGAGCCGCCTGGCCTGCTCCATGGGCCGCCTGCTGCGGGCCGGGGTGCTCGCGGCTTCCGGGTGCGTGCTGGCCGGCGGGGTGCTTCTGCTGCGCGGGCAAGCCCCGGTGAGCTATCGCGTGTTCGCGCCCGAAACCCTGCGCTCGGCCCCCGCGCTCCGTACGGCGCTGGGGCACGGCGACCCCGCCGCGCTGGTCCTGCTCGGGGTGCTCGTGCTGGTCGCCACGCCGGTCGCGCGGGTCGCGTTTGCCGCGCTGGCTTTCGCGGGCGAGCGCGACTGGCTCTATCTCGCAGTAAGTCTGCTCGTGCTTGCGGTACTGCTTTTCGGGTTTCTTCGCGTCACTTAGCGCCTGGATACTTAACGGAGAACTCCGTGCATCCTGAGAACGGCGGCGGTGCTTCGCGCCGAAAGACCTGCTTCCCGTGCTCCGTCCGGAAAAACAGGTCCTTTGTCGCTTCGCTCCTCAGGATGACCCCGGGTCTCATACTTAACCGGAGCTTCCTTGAAAGTTTGCGCCTGGCACGAGATTAATCAGGCACAGGCTCATAGCTGCTCCGTGACGGCTAAGTCGAAGCCCTTGGTTTCGCGCACCAAAAGAACCGCCAAAAAGGTAAGAACGGCGGAAACCGTGAGATAGTACCCGACGTATTGCAGGCCATAAGTCTTGGCGAGCCACGTCGCGATATAGGGCGCGAGCGAAGCCCCGAGAATACCCGCGAAGCTAACCGCGAGCGAGCTGCCCGTGTACCGGACCGATGTGGGAAACAGCTCGGAAACCACGGTGCCCAGCGGCCCCCAGGTGAGGCCCATCAACGCCAGGCCGAGGATGGTCATCGCTGTCGCGCCGCCGAGCCCCGCCGTGAACAGCGGCGCGAAGGCGAGGCCAAACAGGGCGATGAGGGCCGTGACGCCCAGCATGACCGGCTTGCGTCCACGTTCGGCCAGCAGCGCGGATACGGGGATCGTCAGGGCGAAAAACAGGATGCCGACCAGCTGGATCAGCAGAAAGCGCCCCCGGTTGTAGTGGAGCGCCGTGGTGGCCCAGGAAAGCGAAAACACCGTGACGAGATAGAAGAGAACGAACGTACACAGGCAGACGAATATGCCGGTGACGAGCGCGCGGGTGTGGCTGCGCGCGATGGCGAGCAAGGGAAGGCGCAGCTGCTCGGCCCGCGCGGCCGCTGCCTGGAAAACGGGAGTCTCCTGGATGGCGGTACGGACATACAACCCGAGCAGCACCAGCACCGCGCTGGCCAGGAACGGCAGCCGCCACCCCCAAGCGAAGAATTGCCGGTCGGTGAGCGAGCGCGACAAGAGCAGAAACGTGCCGCCCGAGAAGAAAAAGCCCACCGGTGCCCCGAACTGGGGGAACATGCCGTAGATGGCGCGCTTGTTCGGCGGAGCGCTCTCGACGGCCAACAGGATCGCGCCGCCGATCTCGCCGCCGAGCCCAACGCCCTGGCCGAACCGGCACAGTGCCAACAGCAGGGGCGCGGCGACCCCGATGGTGCCGTAGGTGGGCAGCAGCCCGATGAGCAGGGTCGAAAGACCCATGGTCGCGAGCGCGAGCACCAAAGTGCGCTTGCGGCCGATCCGGTCGCCGAAGTGCCCGAACAGCGCCGAGCCGACGGGCCGGGCGAGAAAGGCGATGCCGAAGGTCGCGAACGAAGCAAGAACCGCCGCGGCGGGGTCGGAAGCAGGAAAAAACAGCTTGGGAAAGACCAACACGGCCGCGGTGGCGAAGATGTAGAAGTCGAAAAACTCGATCGCCGTACCGACCATGCTGGCGAAAAAAATCTGCCGGGGTGTGTTCATTGCCCTCCCTGGGCTCGCTTTTGTTGAGAACGCAGGTCGGGCGGATTGATTCCCGGCGTTCCCGATGCGAAGACGGGGCGGGACCGGAACTCCGCCCTTCCTCAGGTCGCCCGGATCATGACCTCGATCAGGTTCGGCGCGCCGGACGCGATGCCGGCTTCGACCGCGGCCGCGATGTCCCCGGCCCGCTCGACCCTGCGCGCGGGGACGCCCATCGACCTCGCCAGCGCCCCGTAGTCGATCGCCGGGTCGACCAGGTCCATCGCGAGGAAACGGTTGGTCGCCGCGGACAGGTAGTGCGTTTGCGCTTTCATGTAGTTCTTCAGCACGTTGTATTCGAGGTTGTTCATCACCACCACGGTCACCGGCAGCTGCTCGTGCGCGAGCGTCCACAGGGCCTGCGGGGAGTACAGCGCCGCGCCGTCGCCCACCAGGCACACCACCGGCTCCCGGCCCACGCCCAGGCTGTACCCGGCAGCCGCCGGCAGGCCCCAGCCGAGCGCCCCGCCGCGCAGGAAGGCATACGGCCGCGCGACTTCGTCGTGGAGCAGCGACCGGAGGTGCCCCGAGGTGGCGATGGACTCGTCCACGATCGGCACCCGAGGCCCGACCGCCCGCAGCACCTCGCGCGCGGCCACCAGCGGGGAGATGCCCGGCCCGGCCAGCTCCATGTCGGCCTTGCTCTCGATCGCGCGGTGACGGCCTTCCCGGGCGGCCTGTCGCTCCGTAATGGCGGCATGGACAGCCGGCGCTCGGGCAACGCCTGCGAGGGCGGGCAGCAGCACGTCGAGCGAGGATCGAATATCGCCCAGCACCGACAGCTCCGTGTCGTAGGACCGGCCCAGGTCGCGCACGTCGGAGGAAAGCTGAAACACCCGGCAGCCCGCCGGCACCGCCGAACCCTCGGTGTACAGGATGGTGATCAGAGACTTGCCGCCCAGCGCGAACACCCCGTCGAACCGGCCGAGCTCCGCGGCGATCTCGCTCGCGCGCGTCGGCAGGTTGCCGCTCCACAGGGGGTGCGCCGTCGGGAACGGCAGGTGCGCCGGCCAGGACGATCCGTACACCGGCGCGCCGAGCGCTTCGGCCAGGGCGACGACTTCGCGGGTCGCGCCGCCGGTCCACACTTCGTCCCCGGCGATCAGCGCGAGGCGGCCCGGCGCGAAGGAGGCCAGCAGCTCCGCCAGGCGCGGGAGCGAACCGGCCACCGCGCGCTTGTCGATGGTGGACCGATGCGCGATGCCGATCGAAGTTTGCTCCTCCATCATGTCCATGGGGAGCGACAGGAACACGGGACCGGAAGGCGCGGCCTTGCAGTCGTGAAAAGCACGCCGGACCAGCACGGGCAGCTGGTCGGCCCGGGTCACCTCGTGCGCCCACTTCACGCTGGGGGCGGCGATGGCGACCAGGTCGCCGAACAGGAGCGGGTCCATCAGGGCGTGGCGCGAGTCCTGCTGGCCCGCAGTGATGACCAGCGGCGTGCCGGACACCTGTGCGTTGAGCAGGTTGCCCATGCCGTGGCCCAGCCCGCCCGCCGTGTGGAGGTTGACGAACCCCGGCCGGCCGGAGCCCTGGGCGTAGCCGTCCGCCATGGCGACCACGCTCGCCTCCTGCAGAGCGAGGATGTAGCGGAGGGGCGTGGGGCCGCGCAGCGCGTCGC
>CAXUHL010000003.1:19198-21476 GCA_964250745.1 uncultured Acidobacteriaceae bacterium | reverse complement strand
TGTACTCGACGCCCTCGCTTTCGAGCAGTTCCAGCAGCACCTGCGCGCCGCGCCGGGCGGGCAGGGCGCCGGCGCGGGTCACGGGGGAGTTCATGGTTTCGATCGGCACTTGAGGCTCCTTGTCGCTGCTTTCAATCTACGCGTCCGCTCCGCTTCGCCGGCAGACGCGCAAGACCGGACCCGAGCGGCGTTCGCCTGGCGAAGATCTGATTCAGCACAGAACGCAGGGTCATCCTGAGGAGCGCAGCGACAAAGGACCTGCTTTCCTTCACGACGCGGCGAAAGCAGGTCCTTCGCTGTGCTCGGGATGACCCTTCTTCAGACTTCAGATTGACTGAGAACAGCTAGCGCGCGGCCACCTCGCGCGCCGCGCCGTGCCGCCGCCCGCGGTGAGCGCCGGGTTTCAGCACACCTTCCCCGCAGTTCTCGGGCACGTTCGCCATCTGCTTGTTGAAGACCCGGTAGCCGGCCGTGCCCGGCTTCAGCGTCGCCCAGTAGCTGCGCCGTTCCACCAGAGGCTTCCCCTGCCCGACGATCTGGTTCTCCATGATCTTGATCCCGCAGCTCAGATTGCGCTCCGGTTGCAGGATGGTCCGTCCGGGATCCTTGATGGGCAGACGCTTATCGTGCTGCCAGTCGAAGTCGCACCCGTAACGCTGGTCGTCCTCGTACTTGAGCTGCAGGAGCCCCTGCTGCCGCGAGGGCCGCCCCGTCACCTCGTCGGTGGTGTTCACGGCCGCGTCCAGGTGGTGGACGTTGGCCAGCGGGTCCAGCCCGGCTTCTGCCCCGGCCAGAGCCTGGAAGGTGTAAGCCCAGAAAGCCCGTTTGTCCGCCTCGCCGAGCTGCGCGAACCTGGGGCAGTAGCCGCGCACGGCCCGCGCCGCCTGCGCGCCCAGAAGCGACGGAGGCAGGTCCTTCTCGACCACCGCGTCCCAGGCCGGGTCCCAGGTCTTGCCGCCCAGCTCTTCCTTTTTGTTCTCGATCGGCGTGTCCGGCGCTTTCTTGAGCGCCACCGCCGGCTGCACGCTCGGCTGCGCGGGCCGCGCCTGCTGCGCCCCGCCGCGCCCGCATCCGGCAATTCCCATTACGAAACAAGACACCGCAAGCACAACCAGCTTTTCAAGCTTCACCCAATACCCTCCCAGCAGCTTTCCGCGATAAGATGTGCGCAGGCTAACAGGGTCTTGCCGGGTAGGTTCGGGTTTTAGGTAACAGGACGGAATGTTACCCGCATTTGAAGGAAACGCTTTTATACCTGCCGACTTAGCAGGTGAATTTCTCCGCGCAGGCGCCGGATTATGTTCTATCTTGCGTCAGTGCATTCGTGATCGAGCAAGTAGTCACCAAACGACCGTGACTGCCTTGGATCTGCGGATAGCCTTGTCCCTCGTGACCAGCACTCCATCGTGAGCCAGCGCTGTTGCTCCGATGAGCCGGTCCATCGGATCGCCGGGATAGCTGTCCGGCAGTTCGACCGCGAGTTGGGCGATTCTCGCGGTTACGGGCAGTACCTGGAAGCGCCGCTCCACCTCGGCCAGAAAAGCCCCTGCCGAGGGGCGGACGGTGATCCTGCCTCGCTTGATCGCTGAGGCGACTTCGAGCAGCGAGATGCACGAAATGCCGAGGCCGCCCACACTCCGTCCGGCCTTGACCGCATCGGTCGCCGCTCTCGACAGCTCTTTCGGTTCCTGCGCAAGCCAGATCACGACACAGGTGTCGAGGATGATCACTTAAGGCGCTTCCAGTCGTCCGAGGGAACGATGGGGCCGTCAATCTCACCGTGAATCTCGATCTTGCCCCGGTAGAAGCCGAAAATGTCATCCTCTTCCTGCTCCAACGGCTCGAGCCGCGCGACGGGCACTCCGTTCTTTGTAATCGTCACCGGCTCCCGCTTGGCCTGTACTTCATCCATGATCGCCAAGCATTTGGCTTTAAAAACCCCCGCCGCCACTGTTTGCATAAATCCTCCCATAGTCACGTTACCATGGTCTTATAAGGTGGGCAAGCCGGAATCCACCCTGCGGTACAATCCGACGTATGGCCCAGCTCGCCCACCTCGGGGTCCGCTTTCTCGAGATCCTGTTCTTTACCGGCCTGCTCGGCTCCCTTGCCGTGGTCCTTTACTCCTCCATCGGCGACGTGCAGGACCTCCTGTTCCATAAAGACGAGCAGCCCTAACCAAGCCAAGCTGCCGGCGCCCCGCCCCTCGGGCACCCCCCCCACCCACGCCCACCCGCCCCCGGGGCTGGTTAGCCGTTGCCGCGAGGTCCTGCGCCGC
>CAXUHL010000003.1:0-19188 GCA_964250745.1 uncultured Acidobacteriaceae bacterium | reverse complement strand
AGGTCGCCAAACAAGCATGCAGGTCAAGCGCCACTCCAAGCCCTCCTCCGCCGCGCCTCTCCAGTCCAACCGTGTCCGCCTCGTCGTCGCGTCGTCCGTGATGCTCTCGTTCATCTCGTTCTGGCGCGCGGCGGCCGTGGTCCTCAACGACCTCGCGTCCTCCGCTTTCTACGCCGGCGGCATCGCCGAGGAAGCGGTCGGCAAGTCCGCGCCCTGGTTCATCCTCGGCGTCATGGTCTTCGCCTTTTCCGTGCGCAAGGTTTACATCGAAAGTTGCTCCATGTTCACCCGCGGCGGCGTATACCGCGTCGTCAAGGAGGCGCTCGGCGGCACCTTCGCCAAGGTGAGCGTGTCCGCTCTCATGTTCGACTACATCCTCACCGGCCCCATCTCCGGGGTATCCGCGGGCCAGTACATCACAGGCCTGCTCAACGAGCTGCTGACCGTCGGCGCCCTGCACGGCTGGCTGCCGCCGGCCATGCTGCTGGCCCAGCACACCGCGCGCCAGCTGCCCGTCGACGGCACTTCCGCCGTCTTTTGCATCGCCGTGACGCTGTTTTACTGGTGGGAAAACACCAAAGGCATTCACGAGTCGACCGGCAAGGCGCTCGAGGTCATGAAGATCACTTCCATCATGGTGGTCATCATCATCGTGTGGGGCATCTTCACGGTGCTCCACAACGGCGTCCACCTGCCGCCCGCGCCCATCCCCGCCAACCTCCACTTCTCGCACGACGCGCTCGGTTTCCTCGACGGCACGCACCTCGCCTCCACTCTCGGCCTGTTCGGCATCCTCATGGCCTTCGGCCACTCCGTGCTCGCCATGAGCGGCGAGGAGACCCTGGCCCAGGTCAACCGGGAGATCGAGCACCCCAAGCTGCTCAACCTCAAGCGCGCCGCCTCGGTCATCGCCATCTACTCCTTCTCCTTCACGGGGCTGGTCTCGCTGCTCGCCGTCATGATCATTCCGGACGCGGTACGCATCCCCGTCTACCGCGACAACCTGATCGCCGGACTGGCCATGAACATGGTCGGCCCCCTGACGCTGCGGCTCATCTTCCGCGTCTTCGTCGTCGTGGTCGGCTTCCTCATCCTTTCCGGGGCCATCAATACCTCCATCATCGGCTCCACCGGCGTGCTCATGCGCATCGCCGAGGACGGCGTGCTGACCGACTGGTTCCGCAAGCCCCACCGGCGGTTCGGCACCGCCTACCGCATCGTCAACCTGGTCACCGCGCTCCAGCTGTTCACCATCCTCATCACGCGCGGCAACGTCATCGTGCTCGGCGAGGCGTACGCGTTCGGCGTCATCTGGAGCTTCACCTTCAACGCGCTGGCGATGCTGGTGCTGCGCTGGAAGTACAAGGGCGACCGCGGCTGGAAGGTCCCGATCAATGTCCGGTTCCGGTACAAGGGCGTGCTCCGCGAGATCCCCTTCGGCCTCATCTCGGTCTTTTGTGTACTGCTTACGGTCGCCATCACCAACCTATTCACCAAGAAGATCGCCACCGTCTCGGGAATCGTCTTCGCGCTCGTTTTCTTCGTCATCTTTACCCTGTCCGAGCGGCAAAACGCCCGCAAGCAAAAGTTTGCCGCCCTGCAGATGCGCGAGCACTTCCAGCTGGAGCACGAGGAGGACATCGGGCGCGAAAACCTTCAAATCCGCCGCGGGGGCATCCTAGTCACCATCGTGGACCCGACCAGCGCCGCCGCGCTGAAGTGGACCCTGGCCCGCACCGATACCGACGACCAGGACATCGTGGTCTTGACCGCGCGGCGCGTCGGGGCGGGCGGCGCGGAGTACCTGGACCCCTCAGAGCAGAGCTTCTCCGAGCACGAGCAGATGCTGTTCACCAAGGCCGTTTCCGTCGCCGAAAGCTTCGGCAAGCACATCTCGCTGCTGGTGGTGCCGGCCGCCGACATCTTCGTCGCGCTCGTACAGACAGCGGTTTCGCTCGAGGTTTCGACCCTGGTCTCCGGCCTCGCCTCCACCATGACCGCGGCCGAGCAGAGCTACCGCATCGGGCACGCGTGGGAGTCGCTTCCCGAGCCCAAGGCCCAGTTCACCTATGTCATCGTCACGCCGGACGGACAGTCGCAGAACTTCCACATCGGGCCGCACGCCTCGGCGCTGGGACCGGACGATGTCGCGCTGGTGCACCGCCTGTGGCTCAACATGAGCCGCGATCCGGGACACTCCGGCCTGCATCACTCCGATATCGTCACCTACGCGCTCTCGCGTCTGGCCTCGGACTACGCCCGCAGCAAAACGGAGATCCTGAACGACCTGCGCCGAGCGTCCGCTCCCCTGCCCCGCAGCATGCCCGTTCCGGATACGGCGAAGATGCCCATGCGCGCGCTGCACGATCGCGAAAAGGACTTGTAACGCCCACCGTTCGGCCGCCCCGGCGCTCGAAGCGCCGAAGGACGCCGCTCGACAAAGTTCCCGCTTTGTCCTTTCTCCCGTCAAGGCAAGCACTTTTCCGCAAGAACCGCGTATTGCACCTCGACCCGGGCAAGCGTTCCATGTTCAGGAATCGACAGTCTCGGTCGAAGCGCCATGCTAGACTCCTCACGTATACAAACGTTTGCCTTGGAGAGGTCCAGTCCAGTCCGCTCCGCAGGCCGGCCGTTCCCCGCCCCAGGAGGCCTCCCCCCATGACCGCATTCCCCCAACTGCGCACGAAGTTCATCAAGCTGTTCTCGGCACTTCTGCTCCTCTTGCTGATCGGAACCGGCCTGGCCCCGGAAGCATCCGCGATTCTTTACGGCAGCGATGCATCGGACCTCAACGGTCAGGTGCAGGTTTGGTTCAACAACCGTACGCGCTTTTGCACCGGAATTCTGATCAGTCCCACTTGGGTGCTCACATCTCGGCACTGTGTCACGGATGCGGCCGCCGGACCCGGAGACGTGGAAGTTTTCGTTGGAAACCTCGGGCGCGAACTGGGGGATTTAAAGCTGGTCAACAGGATCATCAATCATCCTACGAGCGATGCCGCGCTGCTGCAGTTGACGACGCGCGTCACGAATGGTGACCTGGTCGTGCCGTACGGCGTGAACGATCCCCTGGCGGGAAGTCTGGTGACGGTCAGCGGTTGGGGAGCGACCCAGGCAAACCCGAACCGGCCCGCTGCAACGCTGCAATTCTCCTCGCAAACAGTCGCGCAGGTGCCCGGCACGAGTGACCAGATGACACTCAGTTCCACCGACGGCAGTCGTATCCAGGACGGAGACTCTGGCGCAGGTGTCGATTTGCTGGGCGTCATATGCGGTGTGGTAAGCAGCTCGAATCCACTTACCGCCCAAGCTGTCAAGACCAGTGCGATCTCCGGCTGGATAACCACCACCACGGGTATTCCTCCAGGGGGCGTGTGTCTCCTCGATCAGACGAAGAAAAAGAAGACCGGACGGCTCAAGGTGATGACATTGGGAGGCGTTCTGACTCGCGGCGGCCCCAACGACAACGACGGAGCCTTCCGGAAGATACTGAAAACCTCTTTGGACAAATTCACGCTCTCGATGGACTTCGTCGGTTCCAGAAAGAATGGGGTTGCGCCGTACGATTATTGGGAAGGCAGGAACTTCGACTTGAATCCGAGCCAACTGGGCACGATTCACGATACCGAAGAGCAGGTAAAGTGCTCGATCCCCGCGCTTCCGAATGCACCCGATATCATCACGGTGGAACTTGGCGAAGAGGACATACAGGAGTTCCACTCCGCCGGCGCGGCAGGCCGGATCGACTCCCTGCTTACAACGATCCAGAAGATGTCCCTTGGAACGACCTTGCTTGTCACCGCGCACCCTCCTCCGCCCAGGCAGACGCCGGCTGAGATCCCATATGTCGACGACCTGAACACAGCGGTGAAGCTGATCGTATTGGGGCGGAAAAGCGCGGGACAGCATGTGGACTGGGTGGATGAGTCCTCCATGACCGCGGACGATGAATACGTTTTTCCCAGCTATACCAGTCCTCATCTTCTGGCGGGCGATGGGGCGGAGAAGATGGCCAATAACTTCGCTGTAGCCGTGGAAAATGCTTTGAATGCAGGGTGGATTTATCCCTATCCGCGAACGTTCGACGGCAGCTTGTGCCCCGGCGGTATCGTCAAGCGCGGCCTACCCGACCTGCGCCTGATGCCGATGGGCGACTCGATCACGCACGGCTACCACAGCAGCTCGGACGACGGCTACCGCAAGTATCTGCGGGCCGACCTGGTCAACGACGGCTTCAAGACCGACTTCGTCGGCGGTAGGCAGTACGGCTCGATGTACGACAACTACAACGAGGGCTACTCCGGCTACAGAATCGACGCGCTCGATCTCTTCGAGGGCAACCAGGTAAGCAAGTACAGGCCCAACATCATCACGCTGATGATCGGCACCAATGACATGGTGCAGAACACCGATCTGCCGAACGCCCCGGCGCGCCTCACGAAGCTGCTCGACGACATCTACAGCAACGATCCCGGCGTAACGGTGTTGCTGGCCACCATCATTCCATCGACGGACCCCGCGGTGGAAGCCCGGATCCCGGCCTACAATCAGGCGCTGCCGGGAGTCGTGCAAGGGCAGGTCAACCAGGGCCGCAACGTCGTTCTGGTCGACATGAGCTCTTTCACGACGGCGGACTTGGCTGCCGGCGACCAACTCCACCCGGGCGACAGCGGGTACGAGAAGATCGCGAACCTCTGGCACTCCGCCATTCAGCAGGAGGCCTCGACACTCAACGCGCCCGTGGATTGCAGCATGATCCCGGTGGGCTGCTCCGATCCGGCAATCACGGCGGGCAGTGAGCAGGCCGGACGCGATCCGAATCCGCCGCTCAGCCCCGACAGCCCCGCGCTCGACGGCAACGGCAATGTTGCCGGCGGAGCAGGGGGGTCCTCGACCGGGGGGCGTACCAACCAGAAGCTGCGGATGGCCGACTTCGACGGCGACGGAAAAGCCGACTATATCGGGGTGTCCGATGCCGGAGGCCTGACCGTCTGGTACAACCACGGCGGTGACAGCGGGGGCGGTTGGTCGCCCGCGGCGGAACGGGCGCTGGGCACGGCTCCCGGGTATCAGGTGCAGCTCGCGGACTTCGATGGAGACGGCAAGGCCGACTACATCTCCGTGCTCGACAACGGCAACGTCAAGGTCTGGCTGAACCGGGGAGGGGACAACAACGGCGGCTGGGATGAGCTGGGCGTGGTCGCCCTGGGCGAAGGCCCCGCGAACCAGGTGCGCTTCGCGGACATGGACGGAGACGGTAAGGCCGACTACCTGATCGTGGGCCCGGGCGGCTCGATCGATTACTGGCAAAACCGGGGCGGCGACAATCGCGGCGGATGGGGGCCCGACCTTCACATCGCGTACGGCGTGGCTCCCAGCAACGAAATCCAGCTCCAGGACTTCGATGGGGACGGCAAGGCCGATTACATCGTGGTAGCCGCGAACGGCTCGGAGCAGGTTTGGCTGAACAAAACCGGCGAGGGCCTTCCGGGGGGCGATTGGAAGCAGATCTCCGTGGCCGCGGGCGTCGGCTTCTCGGGCGACAAGGTCATCATGGCCGACGTGGACGGGGACGGGCGGGCCGACTACCTCGGTGTCGGCCCGGGCGGATCGTTGACGGCCTGGCTCAACAACGGCGGGGACGGCCAGGCGATCAGGGGATGGAGCGACCAGGGCATGATCGCCCTGGGCGTAGGTGCCCCTGTTTCACAAATCCAGTTCGCCGACATGGCAGACACTCATAAGGACGACTACCTGGTCGTGAACCCGAATACGGGAGCGGTGGACATCTATGTCAGCCATGGTCCGCAGCCGAAGGGAACTCCATGGACATGGGATAAGTATGGAGGTGCCGCGCTGGGTGTCCCCGAATACCGCCCCGGGGCCACCCTTACCTTCGGCACCGTGAGCAGCACCACCGGCAAGTCGAACTACATCGTCCTTTCAGCGACCAGTGCCGGCCACGAAACCGCGTACTTCTACCTGAACCAGGGTCCGGGAAACTCGCTCGGCTCCTGGAGCTCATGGATCGACTCGAAGCAGCACGCCAACCTGCTGGCACCGCTGGAATCGCTCACCGGGGACAATCCCAGGCCGATCTTCACGGATATGACGGGAGACGGTATGGCCGACCTGGTTTGGCTGCACTCTTCCGGAGCCCTCGACGGCTTCATCAATGCCGACGACTTCAGCAAAGCGCCGCCTTCCGACGGGTCGGACCAGACCGCTAAATGGCTTTGGCAGGGTCAGATGGCGACGGGAGTCGGCCCGGATGCCAACCACGCCTTCCTCGGCGATCTGGACGGCGACAGGAAAGCGGACTATCTCACACTTAGTTCCGATGGAAGAACGCTCACCGGCTACCAAAACCTGAGCGGCGGGGGCAAATGGACCTGGGGCTCGCCATACAAGATACCGGGCAAGGTAAGCTGCAAGGTCCCGAGCGTCGCATCTTCTTCCGGGAGCGGTTCAGACAATTCGAATCCCAGGGCGGTACTGGCCGATGTGACGGGCGGTGTCAGCCTGACGAACGCCCCCAAGGTCGACTTTCTCTGCGTCCATCCGGACGGCTCCGTGCAGGCCTGGAAATACCTGGACGGCACCGAGCCGGCACCCGCCAATGGGTGGAACTACACAGGAGCGTTTGCCGCAGGCTATGTCATCTCCGGACTGCAATAGGAGTCCGGGGGGAGACGAGACCGCCGAAGCCGATAAGGGCGGGATTCGCGATGCCGCTGCTCGGTGCAAATGGAGCTCAGCCCGAATGGACGTCCGTTCGGGCTGAGCTCGTTAATGTCGAGATCGTGCCCGTGAAACATTTAGGTTGCCGTGAGCTCCACTTATGCTTGCTTGCCAGCTAAGTATTTAAAAGCGATATGCTAACTCGCGGCATCCCATGCATCTCCGAATGCTTTCCGTCTTTAAGTACCCTGGCTTGACCAGCCGTCCGTTAGGTATCTGACTTTCATGGACAACCTGTTTTACCTCCGCACTTCCGAGTCTTGGGTGGCGGGCGCGGTTCCTGTGTATTGTGAGGGAGCGTTTAGTGCTCTCGATAACGGGCCCCGTACCATCGGGTTCTAACCTGTTTGAACGTCGCCGGCACTCACGAAGAAAGCAGGCTCTTTGAGCGTCCACCTGATCAACCCCAGCGACAACTCTTTCGGCACCGCCGTCATTACTCCTCGCTGGCTCTTCGTGCTTGCCGCCGCGACGCCCAAGGAAGCCGGCGACCCGGTCCTGGTTGATGAATCGCTGGAGCCGCTCGACCCCGCAACCATCCAGCCCGGCGACATCGTGGGCATCAGCGTCCATACCGGCAACGCCCTGCGCGGCTACGCGGTCGGACGGATCTGCCACGAGAGGGGCGCCTGGGTGGTCTACGGCGGCATCCACGCGACCCTCTTCCCGGAGGAGGTGCTCGAACTCGGTGCGGCCCACGCGGTCGTCAAGGGCGACGGCGACATCGCCTGGGGCAAGGTCGTGATGGACTGCCTGGCCGGCAACCCCGGGCGCATCTACGAAGGCGGTCGCATCGAGGGCCGGCAATTCCTCGCCGCGCGCTGGGACCTGATGCAGACCGACAAGTACATGTGGGCTTCGGTCCAGACAATCCGCGGTTGCCCCAAGCACTGCTCCTTTTGCAGCGTATGGCGCACCGACGGACAGGCACCCCGGCAGCGCTCCTACCAGAGCGTGGTCGAGGAGATCGTCGCGCTGCGCCGCCTTGGCTTCCGCTTCATTGCGCTGGCCGACGACAACTTCTATCCCGTCACGCTCACCGACCTGCGCCTCGCCCGCGAGCAGAAAAACCACTCCCGGCTCGCCGAACTGACCGCCGTGCGCGCGGAACGTTTTCAGCTCATGGAAGAGCTGGCTAAACTTCCGCGCGACATGGTCTTTTTTACTCAGATCACGATGGAGGCCGCCGAGGACACCGAATATCTGGACGCCATGCGCAAGGCCAACATTAAAGGTGCGCTCGTGGGCGTCGAGGCTGTGACCCCCGAAGGCCTGAAAGCCGTCTTCAAGGACTTCAACTACTCCGGCGATGCGCTCGCCAAGCAGCTGCAAACGTTTCGCAAGCACGGAGTCCATGTGCTCGGGTCGTTCATCTTCGGCCTCCCTACCGACAAGCCCGCGACCTTCGATGCCACCGCCGCGATGGCTTTACAGGCTGGCGTCACCTTCGCCCAGTTCGTGATGATGACCCCCTTTCCCGGCACGGTCGACTTCGCCCGCTGGGAAAAGGAGCAGGCCGCCGCGCCCGAAACGGTCGATGGCGTCCCGCTCACGCGTTACTGGCTGATTCCGACCGCGACCCGCCCCAAGATGTTCACCCCGCATCCATCAATGGATTCGGCGGAGATCAGCCGCCGCACTCAAGCCGTTTGGGACCGCTTTTACACCTGGCGCGCGGTTTGGGACCGGTCCGCCTGTACGCCGACCCTATATGCGCGTGTCGCGTTCATGTTCCTTTCCAAACTCTACCGGCAGATGTACGCCGGAACCGGCATCTCCACCGATAGCGCCCGCCGGAAAAAGTCCAAGACCACGGCCCGCTGGATGGCCCGGCAAACCAAACGTCTCTTCAAGGCCAAGCCCATGCCAGAGCTGCCCTTGCCCGCGTGGGCGTCTATCTCCGCCCCGCCTGAATCGCTGGTCCCGGCCCAAACAGGCGCACATGCCTTCCGCGTCCTGCCCTGACCCGCCGCGCCGGGCTTGGCAGGGGCGACAAGATCAGAAAACCACCCTGGTCGTCAGCGTCACCCCTTCGGTCCACACGTGAACTCGTGAGTTGTCGTACTCCCCCGCGAGCAGCCCGCTCTTGCCCACACTGCGCGAGGCGGGCAGCATCGCCTGGTACGCCGCGTCGATGCCGAGCCGTCCGCCCCGCCAGCCCCCACCTGCGGCAACGGTGTTGCGCAACACCGCCGCGGTCAGCGGCGTCAATGTCGCGCTCGGGACCGGGTCGGTTTGGAATGCGTATCCGCCCCGCACCGCCCAGCGCTCGCCCGCGGGCCTTTCCACGCCCAGCCGCAAACCGCCCTGGTTATGCCATCCCAGAGGAACTACATCCTCGATCGCGCTGCTCCCAGCAACGGTGTTGATGACCGCGTTCGTGCCGCCCTTGAGCTTGACGGGCAAACTGTGGAAAGCATCGTGCCACCCCGTCCAGTCCCCTTCTGCTTTGATTCGCACGCGCTTCGCGGCTTCGAAGTCGACGCCGAGCGCCGCGGACTGCGGCAAACGCACGTCCACCTCACCCTGGTAGCGGAATGCCGGGTCCGCCACCAGCCCAAGCGCGGCGAACTGCGCCGACGCCGTCCCGGAAACCTCTCCGTGGGTCTGCACTGCCGTCGCGCTCTTCCACGCCAACCCCAGGCGCACGCGCCGGCTCGGTTCCCACTGCGCTCCGGCGGCCCCATTCCATCCGAACCCCTGCGCCTGCAGGTCGACCAGCACTTTCAATCCCTTGAGCTGTGGCTGCTGCTGAAAGATGAACGGCGCTTGCAGGGTGTTCTGGTTATAAACCAACCCCAGTGTCGCCCCGGCAGCCCAGTGCTGTCCCAGGGTGCGGGCCACGGTCGCTGAACCGCGCAACGCGGCCAGCTTTGAGCGATTTGTCTGCAGGCCGTACGTCGCCCCGGCCGTTCCCGGCGGGTCGGCATACAGCCAGCTCACTCGAATCATGTCCTCGGGTGTGATCGCCACGGCCGCACGCCATGCGCTCGCGCGCAAACGGACTCCGAGCGCGCCATAACCGATCGCTCCGGCATTGCCCCGCAAACGCCCGTTTGCGTCGATTTTGTTCGCGAAATCTCCGAAACCAAGCGAGCCCAGGCCGCTTGTTTCCAGCGTAGCCCGGTCAAGACCGGCCAGACCCGCGGGATTGACTTCCACCGCGTCCCGGAGGCCCCCCCTCCCGCCCACGACCGCGCCTCCGGACGCAACCGCGTCCGCGCTGCCACCCGCGGCTAAAGCGCCGTTGAGCTGCCCCCATGCGGCCGTGGCCGTGCCCAAACCCATTCCAATCCCGAGCCAAAAGCCGCGCATGCCTTACCCCCGTTTGCCGCTGCACAACGGTTATCGGCACTTATGCGTTTTCTTTTCAGCTTCGTTCACGGTACTTCGGTCATGCGATTCCCATTTTGGGAAATGAGCGGGCGGCTCGGGCCCGCTCCTTTCCTTACCGTGCCGACTCGCCCGGTGCGAGCTTCAGAACCTGCACCGTTTGCCCGGTGTGCCGCTCCAGCTCCTCCGGGGTCCCTGTCAGCTGCGGCATGGTACCCCAGTGCAGCGGCAGCACGACATCCAGTCCCAGAAATTTCGTTGCGAGCGCGGCGCCGCGCGGGTCCATGGTGAAGTTGCCGCCAATCGGCAGCATCCCGAACTTCGGCGCGTACAGGTCCCGAATCAGCTGCATATCGCTGAAGACGTTCGTGTCGCCCGCGTGATACAGCACCGGGCCGTTATCGATCGTCAGCACGAAACCGGCCGGCTCGCCGCCATACACAAATCCGTCGCCGTCCTGGATGCCCGATGAGTGCCGGGCTTCGGTCATGGTCACGGTGACGTCCTTGTGCGTCAGGCTGCCGCCGTAGCCGAGCGGAAGAGTCTCCTTCACGCCTTTTTTCTCGAACCAGGCTGCCAGCTCGTACATCGCCACTACCGGCGCGCCCGTTTTCCGCGCGACCGGGACGACGTCCCCGATATGGTCGGGGTGCCCGTGCGTCGCGAGGATCAGATCCAGCTTCTCCGGCAGCTCAAACGCTTTCGGGTACTTCGGGTTGCCCTCGATGAATGGATCGATCAGCACCGTCGTTCCCGCCGCCGTCCGCACCAGCACCGTCGCATGCCCGAGCCAGGTCACCTCTGTTCCCTTTAAATCCGACATCGTTCCTCCTTGATTCCTTTCTTCTGATGCGCCCGCGGTACTTTCGTACTCTCGCCACCCGGCGCAGCCGGCGCTACCATCGCTCCGGAGGGGAGTCCGTGCTCGTCTTTTTCGCCCTTGCGCTCGCGGTGCTGCTCGGCTTTTGCGGGCTGGCGGTGGATGTGGGGCTGCTCCAGCTCAAGCAGTTGCAGCTGCAAAATGCGGCCGATGCAGCCGTCCAAGGTGCGATCCACGGGTCCAATCAAGCAGGTATGGCTGATGCCGCCCTGAATGGGTTCACCAACGGAGTAAATGGTGTGAGTGTGTCCATTGGGCTACCTGGGCCAGGTAGTTCCTATGCAGGCAACAGCGCGGCCGTGCAGGCAATCGTTTCGCAATCGGTTCAACCCATTTTCTCCAGATCGAAGATTACGGTCAGCGCCAGCGCAACAGGATTAGCCTCTGCCAATGGGTGCATGTTTCTGCTGTCTACAATCTCCAACCAACCCTCGATTCTGCTGGCAAATGGCAGCCTTTCCGGCAACTGTTCCTACTATTTAGGCTTGTCCTATAACCTCAATTCAGGCAGCAAGAGCACGGGAGCGGAGTTTATGATCGCCGGCCCGAGCAGCGCGTCGTCCAGCTCCACGGCGATACCATCGCCTGCTCCCATCTTCGGCAGTACGAAGCAGAACGATCCCTTGGGCTATATAAACCAACCTTCCTTCTCGGGCTGCGACAAAAGCTCGAACTCCCTTTCACTAGCCAATACGACAGTGACCCTCTATCCCGGGACCTATTGTGGAGGTTGGCAGTTCAGCAATCTCACCGCGACATTGTCGCCGGGAACCTATATTCTCACAGGCGCTTCGACAGTGGGCACATCCACTCTCAAAGGGAACGGAGTCACGCTCGCGCTATCCCAAGGAGGCGGGTATGGATATGGGACTCTGGATATCGGGAACTCAACTCTGACACTCACAGCTCCGAACAGCGGCAGTCTCCAGGGAGTCCTGGTTTCGGCCGATCGAAGCTGGAATACCGGAGACCGAGGCTTGAATCTTACGAACAGCCCATGCACATGCACCGGCATATTTTACCTGCCCTACCTCAAGGTGAACGACTCGCAGTCGCCTATCTCGGGGGGTGCCTACTTCGGCATCGTGGCGGACTCGCTGGAGATAGACAATGCGAGCGCCGCGATCACATCCGACTACTCGTCGTTGACGGGCGGCAATCCCTTCCGGTCAAGCGCGTCAGCCCTGGTCGAGTAGCAGCTGCCTCCGCCCCGGACTCCCTGCCGAGATCGGAGACTGAAGTAGGCGGTCCGCGAGTTATTCTCTGCACGCCGCACCGGCGCTCGCACTGGAATCCCTGGGAATTTCTGAATAGCTACCGAGGTACTTCGGTACTCTCGTGCGATCGCTTGTATCGTGATATTTCATGAGCACCCGCCATGCTCGTCTTTTTCGCTCTCGCGCTCGTCGTCTTGCTCGGTTTTTGCGGGCTGGCCGTCGACGTGGGGCTGCTCCAACTCAAGCAGTTACAGCTGCAGAATGCGGCCGATGCCGCCGCGAAAGCTGCAATCAACGCGCTCTCGGGCGGAACATCGGCCTGGACAGCCGCTGCAAGAGCCGACTCCACCGCCAACGGATTCACGGACGGCATGAACGGAGTTTCCGTTCTCCCGCCCGTTCATCCGACAACCGGCTTGTATGCCGGCAACTCCCTCGCACTCACCGCGACGATTTCGCAGACCGTCAACCCGGTTTTCTTTGCCGGCGCACAGACCGTATCGGCACAGTCCACCGCACTCGCACCAGCGTCGAATTGTATGTACCTGCTCTCACAAGTACAAACAGGCATTCTCTCGTTCGATTCCCACAACCAAAGTGTTTCAAGCGACTGCGGCATGTATCTGAGAAACGGCTACTCCCTGACGGATGCGAGTGGCGGCCAGATTTACGTGTCGTCCATGCTTTGCACCAACAACTGCGGTGTAGTGACGCCAGCACCGCTTTTTAATGTCTCAGCGCAGGACGATCCATTGCTCGGCTCTCTTCCGACACCACCGGTTCCCACCGGATGCGACCACACCGGACTGACGCATTTCCAAGATTCAGCGAATACGGTGGTGGCGCAAGCAGGAGTTTATTGCGGGGATCTCCTTATAGACCACAACTCTCACGTTCAGTTCGGTTCGGGCTTCTATTACATACTAGGTAACCTGAACATCAATAACGCCACGGTCACCTCGCTTGCGGGAGGCGTGACGTTCTACTTGACCCAGAACAACAGCTACCATGCCGGCACCGCCAATATCAATAACGCAACCTTCAACTTGTCCGCGCAGACATCAGGGCCGTATCAAGGCATTTTATTTTATTCGGATCGAGCACAGCACACCGGGCAAATCATGCTCAACATCTTTCAGAATCAGAACTCATGTACTTTGGATGGCATCGTGTATCTTCCCGGGCAGCAGATTTTTGCGTCGCAGACTCCTCTTAGAGGCAACAGCTACTTCGGCATCGTCGCGGACTATTTCAACTTACACAATGTCGGGCTCACGCTGAAATCCGACTATTCGTCTCTTGCGGGCGGCAACCCTTTTCACCCCGCCGGCGGCGGTTTGGTTCAATAGTCCATTCCGTATCCACAGCCGCCCGTCCTGCATCTCTTCCCTGATCTACCGTTCAGAAAGGCACCGCCCATGGGCTTTCCCGCTTCCGCCCTCAAAGCCGCACTTGCCGCCTTACTCGCATTGCCCTTCGGCTTTGCAACGGGCGCACAGCAAGGCTTCCACGTCAACAAACAGCTCTACGACGAATCTGCCGATCCTTCCGCCGACATCGCGCGCGCCGAGCGGGTCGCCGCGAGCGCGCACAAGCGCATTCTGCTCGACTTCGGCGGCAACTGGTGCGGGGACTGCCAGGTTATGGCGTACAACTTCCAGCAGGCCCCGCTCGCGGACCTGCTCGCCAAGCATTACCTCGTCGTTCACGTCGACATCGGCCACATCGACAAGAACCTCGCGATCGCCGCTAGATATGGCGTCCAGATCAGGCACGGCGTGCCGGGCCTGGCCATCCTGGACGCGCATGGCAAGGTGCTCTACGCGCAGCACGAGAAAGAGTTCGAGCACGCTACTCCGGAGCAACTCCAAACTCTGCTGGAGCGGTACAAGGAATAGGCTGGGAAAGGTCGACCCGGCAGCCGCAGGTCGGAAATCCGTTGCGCAACCTCGGAAAGAGAAGGAGTGCCAAGGACCTGCTTTCGCCGCAGATCGGAGAGAGCAGGTCCTCCGCTTCGCTCAGGAGGACCCTGATTCAAAGTCGCCTCCAAACAGGGCTCGGCGACGGGCAGCCGCAATGTCTCGCTCGGCTACTGCACCCCGTGCGCCTGCGCCAGGGCCTGTGCCTTCTCCGTGTGCTTTGTGTCGAGCGCGACCCGGTGCGCGGCCAGCTTCTTGATCGAAGGCACCGCGCTTCCGGCCGCCTCGGACTTCGCCTTGCCGATGCTGTCCTCGTTGCCCTTGGTCAGGCCCTTGAGGTACGACTCGTCGAAGCTCTTGCCGCTGAGCAGCTTGAGTTTCGTGTAGGAAGCCGTGTCGCTCACCGTCATGCTGGTCATCGAGGTCGGGTCCACGCCCGCTGTCTTTTCCGCCGCTTCCGCTTCCTGACGCAGCTTAGTGTGGTCCTGGATCAACGTGGTCGCGTAGGCTTTCACGTCCGCGCTGGGGCTCTTCTGCAACGCAAGCTGCCCGGTTTTGATCTCGTAGTTCGAGTCCTGAACGGTATCCTTCAGGAAATCCTTGTCGTCCGAAGTAGGATTGGCCGCCGACTGCGCCTGCCCGATGCCCAAACCGGCAACCAGCAGCGTGGAAAGAGCGCCCATCCGAACCGTGCTTGTAAGTGCCATAACAATCCTCCATATAGGTTCCAGCCGTGTAGAGGGTAAAAGGCCCTACGCCGTTGCCTGCCTCGCGTCGAATGGCTTTACAGGCTGTACCCTTGCTCCATGAGCACCGCCGCCCTGCCCGTCGCGCCGCCGCCCGATCTCCGTCCCGTCCCCGGCAGCCCGTACCCGGGCGGGCCGACCTACTTTTCCCGCATCCTGCGCGGCGACCTCTTCAAGCTCGACGCGCTCCAGTACATCCAAAAGTGCGCAACCCAATTCGGCGACCTTCTCCACTACAAAGCCGCAGGCTTCCACATCTACCAGGCGAACCACCCCGACCTGGTCCACGACCTCCTGATCACCGACGCGCGCCGCCACCATCGCGGCATCGTGATGCAAAAGGCCCGGTTCATCCTGGGTGACGGCCTCCTGTCGAGCGAGGACCCGTTCCACATGCGGCAGCGGCGGCTGGCCCAGCCGGCCTTCCACCGGGACCGCATCGCCGCGTACGGTCGGGTCATCGGCAGCTACGCGGGCCAGCTCACGGCGCAATGGCAGGACGGCGCAACGCGCGATGTATACGCCGACATGCAGACGCTGTCGCTGCGCATCGTCGGCAAAACCCTGTTCGACTCCGAGCTCGAGTCGGTCAACCGGCGCGTGGCCGAGTCGGTCGATGCATTCATGAGCTTCCTGCCGCTTGCTTTCCTGCCCGCCTCGGAGCTGCTGCTGCGCTACCCCGTGCCGCTGCCCATGCTCACGCGCATCCGGCGGTCGCAGCGCGAGCTCGACGCGATCATTCGCGGAATGATCGAGGACCACCGCGCGGAGGGCCGCGATCGGGGCGACCTCCTGTCCATGCTGCTCGCCGCGCGAGATGAAGAAGTCGAGGAGGGGGGGACGGCCACCATGTCCGACGAGCAGGTCAAGGCCGAGTGCATCACAGCCCTGCTGGCCGGCAACGAGACCACCGCCAACGGGCTTTCCTTCGCGCTGTGGCTGCTGGCCAAGCACCCCGAAGCGCAGGAGCGCCTGCAGGAGGAAGCGACCGCCGCGCTGGGTGCCCGCGAGGCCTCGGCCGCCGACTACCCCAGTCTTCCGTTCGCCTACGCCTGCTTCGCCGAGGCGATGCGGCTGTACCCGCCGGTATGGACGCTGGCCCGCACCGCCGCCGAAACCTACGACTGGCGCGGTTTTACCATTCCCAAGGGCGCGGTACTGATGGCGCCGCAGTGGGTCATCCACCGCGACCCGCGCTTTTGGCCGGAGCCGGAGCTGTTCCGCCCGGAGCGCTTCCTCGCCGGCTCGCCGGAAAAGGCCGCCCGGCACCGGTTCGCCTACTTCCCGTTTGCCGCCGGCTCGCGCCAGTGCATCGGCGAAGGCCTGGCCTGGATGGAGGGCGTGCTGGTGCTCGCGACCGTCGCCCGCGACTGGACCGTCGCCCCCCTGCCCGACGCGCCCGCGACCCTGGCCCTCGATCCGAAGGTGACGCTGCGCCCGAAGCATGGCGTCCGTCTGTCCACGTCGCGGCGCGCGGGGGTTCGCCGCAACGCCGCGTCGGTTTAAGACTTTTCCACAGAAGCTGAATTTTTACTTACACGCGAATGTTAGCCGGAGTACTCTTCTCGCACTCGGAAGATACGTTCCGGGTCGTCGCCGGACTTCCAGGGACTCAATCCTTCCCGGGAAAGGTCTGGGCCGGGGTTATCGCGCGAACGCATTCGGTTTCCAGACAGAGTCCCCCCGTTTGCTTGGCAAGCCCCCGGTCCGCCTAAGAAGCGGTTTCTGACGCGTTCCCGGCGAAGCCTACGCGCCCTGTCGATTGAGGGCGGTCGACGCAAACGCGGCAAAACCGGAAAGGCTGAATCATGAAAAGCGACAGCACTCTCAACACACTTACCAGACGGCACGCCCTGGCCATGGGCGCGGGTCTTGCCACTACCATGCTCAGCTCGGGCGCGCTGGCGGAGAAGGAAGCGGAGCCGGATAGGAAGAATCCGCCCGCTCTCGACCCCAGCGTGACCCTTCTGCCCGCTAACGTCCAGCTGCAGATCCAGGAGATCCTGCAGGCGCAGGGCGGTGTCGGCTTCGGCCTGTTCAGCGTCAACATCGTCCGCTTCGACATCCCGGACACCGCGATCAACGGCGTCCCGCTGCCCCCGGATTTCCAGGTCAACGGCACCTTCTTCTTCCAGGGTCTGCCGAACGGGCGCGCCATCATGAACGGCAACTTCGCCGTCAAGGGCAGCGAGGTCAATTCGTTCCTGGACCAGCTGCTGATCTACAACATCTCCGTGCAGGCGCTGCACCAGCACTTTTACGATCAGGTGCCGGAAACATGGAACTTCCACATGCGCGGCGTGGGCGACCCGCTCGAGATCGCGCGGGGCTTGAAAGCGGCGATGAACACCACGTCCACGCCTTTCCCGCAGGGCAACCCGAACAATCCGATCAATCCGAACCCGGCGGCCCTGCCGACGCCGCTCCCGGCTGCGCGGATGGGCCAGATCCTGGGCGCGGCGCCGTCGGTCGGCACGCTCGGCATCGTCAACTTTTCCGTGCCGCGCGCGGAAAAGCTCACCCTGGCCGGCATTCGGATCAACCCGTATCTCAATGTCGCCGCGCCGGTCACCTTCCTGCCGCTCGGCGGGAGCGCGACCCGGGTGGCCGCAGTAGTGGACTACGGCATGCTCGGCACGGAGATCAACAACGTCCTGGCCATCATGCAGCTGCAGGGTTGGGACTTCGGCTGCCTGTACAACCAGGAGACGCAGGAGGTTCCGCAGCTCTATTTCTCGCATAACTTCAAGGTCGGCGACCCCATAACCCTGGCCATGGAGATCCGCCGCGGCTTCGACCGCACGAACTCCCTGTTCTCCTACTGAGCCGCCCTGATCGCTTCCGCCGACCCTGCTGAAAAGGGGTCGGCGGGAGCTTTCCGTTTTCGCTTGCTCTTCGCCCTCCCGTCGTTTACTGTCGTAAGCATGGGCGAACAGAAAGCGAATTTGCTGTTTCCAATCCTTAACGGCCGGGAGTCGCTTACCGGGATGGCTCGGATGGCCGCGGACGCTCCGAACTCAGGCGAAGGCCATCTGGTCCACTTCCATGCCCTCGCGGCCAAATCCGCGCTGAACCGCTCCGTTTCGAAGAGAAAACTCCGGTTCGCCCGCACGCTCAACCCGTATCGCGGCTGCGAGTTCGCCTGTCGGTACTGCTATGCCCGGTACACGCACGAGTTCCTGAACTTCGCCGACCCCGCAGCCTTCGAGAACGAAATCTACATCAAGCAGAACCTGCCCTGGCTGCTGGAGCAGGAGTTGCGCTCGCTCGACCCTTCGGAGGAGATCGCGATCGGCACGGCGACCGACCCCTACCAGCCCATCGAGCGCACGGCGCGGGTGACACGGGGCTTGCTGGAGGTCTTCGCGCGGCACTCCGGGTTCAGGATCGGCCTGGTGACCAAGTCCACGCTCATCACCCGCGACCTGGACGTGCTCACCGCGATCGCCGCCCGCAACACCCTGACCCTGCACATCACCATCACGACGACGGATGCCCGTCTGGCCCGAAAGCTGGAGCCGCGCGCGCCCCGGCCCGACCTGCGCTTCCAGGCGGTCGAACGCCTGCGCGCGGCGGGGCTCACCGTCGGTGTTCTGTGCTCGCCGCTCTTGCCCGGCATTACGGACAACGGGCCGGCGCTGAACCTGGTGGCGCGCGAGGCCGCCCGGGCCGGCGCGAGCTTCTTCTCGGCCGAGCCGCTGTTTCTCAAGTCCTGCTCGCGCGAGACCTTTTTCCGTTTCATCGACGAGCAGTTTCCCGCCCTGGCCCGCAACTATGCGGAGCGCTTCCGGGAGGATGCCTTCGCGGGCCCCGCGTACGCCGCGCGCATCCGTGCCATGGTCGCGGAGACGGCGCGCCGCCACGGCCTCGTACACAGAACCATGGACGCCATCCTGACCCGCGAGCCGGAGGGGCAAGCACCGCCCCGCAAGGCACCCGCGCAAGCATCGCTGTGGCCGGAGAGCCGCCTCAGCGCGTGATCAGGACTTCATAAAGATTGTCCTTGGCCAGGAAAAACCGCGTGTTGCTGAAAGCCGAGAACAGCTTCTCGATGTTGCGGTTGGTATACACGCGCCGGATCGGGAACTTTTCCGCTTCCTGCATCTCGACCGAGTCGGTGCCGGTCAGGTGGTAGCGGTAGTACTCGGTGTTCGGGCCGGCCATTTTGGTGTGGAAGATCGCGAGCAAGCGCCCGCCGGGCTGCATGGCGCGGTGCAGCTCCTCGATCAGCGGCGCGACCAGCGGCTCCGGAATGTAGTCGAGCGCGGTGCACAGCAGGACGACGTCACACTTGCGCCCCCCGAACTCCATATTTAGGGCAAAAAACAGACCCGTGTTGAACCCCGGCAGGA
>CAXUHL010000002.1:32010-43235 GCA_964250745.1 uncultured Acidobacteriaceae bacterium | reverse complement strand
CCGCAGCCGTGCCGGCGACCGCAGCCGGCATCCCCGGCGCCGCGCCCGGCGCGAACAGCTGCCAGGCCGGCATCCTGGACTACTTCAACTGCGGCAACTACGCCAACAGTCCCTTGCCGGAGTTGAAGCTGGACCCGGCGACCGGCAGCCCGATGCTGGACGCGAACGGCAATCCCGTCCCCGTGCCGAACACCGGCCTGCGTAAGTTCGTCAGCTCGCTCGCCGGCGTGGGCGCGGGCAACAAGAACGAGCTGGGCAACTACATTCCGATCGCCCAGCCGGCACCCTACCCCGAGGCGAACGGCACTACCTCGGATTTTTACCAGATCGACCTGAAGCGCTATACCCAGACCCTGCACCCCGACCTGCCGCCCACCCTGTTGCAGGGCTACCGGGACGCGGGCAGCAACGGCGCGCCCTCGTATCTGGGCCCGATCATCTTCGCCAAGCGGGACAAGCCCGTCCGCGTCAAATTCACCAACAGCCTGCCCTCGGGCGCGCAGGGCAAGAGCTTCCTGCCCGTGGACATCACGATGAAGGGCGACGGCAACGACGCGAACGGCCAGCCCTACACGCAAAACCGGGCGCTGTTGCACCTGCATGGCGGTGTGACGCCGTGGATCAGCGACGGGACGCCGCACCAGTGGGTGACCCCGGCCGGCGACGGGCAGAAAGGCGCGAGCCAGAAGAACGTGCCGGACATGCCGGATCCCGGCCCCGGCGCCAGTACCTGGTACTGGACCAACCACCAGAGCTCGCGGCTGATGTGGTACCACGACCACTCCTACGGCATGACCCGACAGGACGTGTACGCCGGCGAGGCCGCGCCCTACATCTTGTCCGAGCCGGCCGAGGACGCGCTGATCGCCCAGCACCTGCTGCCGGACCAGTCCGGCATCGACAAGTCCGGGGTCGGCGCATACAAGTACGGCATTCCTCTGGTGATCCAGGACAAGACGTTCGTGCCGCCGACGGCCAAGACGGTGGCCGCGCCGCCCCCCGTGGGCCGCGGCGCGACGGCAGCCTACACCATGGACCAGCTCTCGGCCGAGGACCCGACCTGGCTGGGCCAGACCAACCTGAACGGGGGGCCGACCATCTCGACCTCCGACGGCACCAACGACGCCATCATGGGCCAGTTCGGGCAGCTGTGGTTCCCGCACGTGTTTACGCCCAACCAGAACCCCAACCTGACCAGCGGCGTGAACAATTACGGCCGCTGGGATTACGGCGCGTGGGTGTGGCCGCCGGTCACCGGCCTGGTCCACAAACCCATGGCGACGACCGATCCGGTTTCGGGCGCGCCCATCACCGTGCCGCCGTTCCCCAATCCTTCGGCCGTGCAGGAGTCGTTCGAGGACACGCCGCTGGTGAACGGGACGCCCTATCCGACGCTTACGGTCGGGCAGAAAGCCTACCGGTTCCGCATCCTGGACGCGGCGAACGAGCGCCACTGGAACCTGCAGTTCTACTACGCGGTGGACGCTGCCGGGAACCCCTGCAAAGGCGGGGTCGCCGCGGCGGCCTGCACCGAGGTCAAGCTGGTGCCCGCGGTCCCCACGGCCGGGTTTCCGGCCAAGTGGCCGGTGGACGGCCGAGCGGGCGGCGTGCCTGACCCGTCGATGGCCGGCCCGAACATCGTCCAGATCGGCAACGAGGGCGGCCTGTTGCCGGCGGCGGCGGTGATCCCGAGCCAGCCGGTCGGCTATGAGTACAACCGGCGCGTCATCACCTCGCTCAACGTCAGCGACCACGCGCTGCTCATCGCCCCCGGCGAGCGGGCCGACGTGGTGGTGGACTTTTCCGGCGTGCCGGACGGCGCGGTGCTGATCCTGTACAACGATGCGCCGGCGCCCTTGCCGGGCTTCGACACCCGCCTGGACTACTACACCGGCGACGCGGACCAGACCGACTCCGGCGGCGCGCCGGCCACCCTGCCCGGCTACGGCCCCAACACCCGCACGGTGATGCAGTTCGTGGTCAACGCGGGGGCCGACGCTTCGTCGAACTCCTTCAACGTGGCCGCGCTCAACGGCGCCCTGAGCGGGGGCGTGTATGCCTCCATGCAGGACGCGCCGCTGATCCCCGAGGTCGCCTACCCCAACAGCTCCACCACGGACAAGTACGCGTTTATCCAGGACAACGTGTACGACCAGACCACGCAAAGCTTCGTGCAAACGGCGAACGCGAACGTGGCCGACAACCTCCTGAACATGCAGAATAAGGCGATCGCGGAGGAGTTCGACACCGACTGGGGCCGGATGACGGCACAGCTGGGCGTGGAGCTGCCGTTCACCAACTTCCTGACCCAAACCACGATGCAGATGTGGTACTGGGACCCGCCGACCGAGATCGTCAACAACGGTGAAACGCAGATCTGGAAGATCACCCACAACGGCGTGGATACCCACTCCATGCACTTCCACCTGTTCAACGTGCAGCTGATCAACCGCGTGGCGTGGGACGGCACCCAGTACCCGCCCGACGCGAACGAGCTGGGCTGGAAGGACTCCGTGCGCATGAACCCGCTCACGGACACCATCGTGGCCCTGCGCCCCATCGAGCCGCCGCTGCCGTTCTCCTTGCCGGACAGCTACCGCCCGCTGGACCCGACGCTGCCCTTGGACAGCACCGCGCCCGCGTTCACCAACGTGGACCCGGCGACCAACAACCCCATCACCGTCACCAACAAGCTCACCAACTTCGGGTGGGAGGAGGTGTGGCACTGCCATCTGCTGGGTCATGAAGAAAACGACATGATGCGGTCGATGATCGTCCAGGTGCCGCCGGAGAAACCCGCGAACTTCGCCGTGAAGCGCAACGCGGACAACAGCAACACGGTGAGCTGGACCAATGCGGCCGCGAGCGCCAGCGGCTTCACCATCCAGCGCGCCGACGACTCCGCCTTTACGACGGGGCTGCAAACCTTCACCATCGCGCCCTCGGTGAGCGCGACCAGCCAGCTGGCCGTGGGCACGCCGGGCTCGTACACGGACTCCTCGGCCAACCCGACGATCATGTCCTACTATCGAGTGGCTTCGAGCAAGCTGTTCAACAACCAGGTGTTGTCGAACGGCGTGCTGAACTCGGACTGGAGCTCGACCGTTTCGGCGGCCGCGGTGCCTGCGCCGATCGCGAAGCTCGACCAGGCGGCGCTTTCGTTCGGCATCACGCCGCTCAAGAGCGCCTCCGTCGCGCAAATCCTTACCTTGTCCAACATCGGCACGGCTCCGCTGACCATTACGGCGGCTCCCAAGGTGGCCGGCACCGCTGCCGCGGACTTTGTCCTGAGCAACGGCTGCGGCACCACCCTGGCGGCAAAGGCGAGCTGCGCCATCGGCATCTCGTTCGCGCCCACGGCGGCCAGCATCGCGGGAGGCCGGACGGCGACTCTGTCGATCGGCACCAGCGACACGCTGCACCCGGCATTGAGCGCCAAGCTGAGCGGGACGGGCACGGGCCTCAAGGTCGCGCCTCTTTCGCTGGCCTTCGGCGACGTGCTGGTCAACGCGACGGCAACCCAAACCTTTACCCTCCAGAACGTGGGCGGGGGCACGCTGACGCTGCGCAACGCGGGCATCGCGCTGACCCAGGCCACGGGCGACTACGCCATGACGAACAACTGCCGGAACAACACCGTTTCGGCGGCCGGCTGCACCGTCACGATCCGCTTCTCGCCGCTGGCGGCCGGGCTCAAGGAAGCCTCGGTCGGCATCACCACCGGCGACCCGGCGGGCACGCAAACCGTCTCGCTTACCGGTAACGGGACGCAGCCGAAGCTGACCCTTTCCGATACCAGCCTCACCTTCAGCACCAATCAGGGTGTGGCCAGCGCGCCGCAGGTCGTCTCGGTCAGCAACACGGGCACCGCGCCGCTCAACATCAACTCGATCCGGCTGGCCGGTACCACGCCCGGCGCTTTCAGGATCCAGAACGCGGGCGTGGGCAGCGCATGCCCTGCCGGAGCGGGCACGCTCGCCGTCGGCAAGGGCTGCACCGTGACCCTCGTCTTCCAACCCAACGCCGCGCAAAGCGCCCTCACGCAGCCTGTGAGCGCCCAGCTCGACTTCAACCTGCCCGCCCGCTCCGGCGCGTCGCAATCTGTCACCCTGGCGGGCACCGCGACCCTTCCGGCGGCGGCGGCCTCACCGGCCACGCTCACCTTTACCCGGGCGAACGCGGCCACCCCGCAACTGGTCACCGTGCAGAGCACGGGCACCGGACCTCTCAGCATCACGGGAGTCTCGGTTTCCGGCGCGCCCGCGCAGTTCACCATAGCCCAGAACAACTGCCCCGTCAGCCCGACGGTGGTAGCGGCCGGCTTCTCCTGCACCGTCGGCGTGACGTATACGCCGGCCTCAGCCGGAGCCAAAACAGCAACCCTGACCGTGGCCGTCACGGGCCCCGCGGTGTCGCCGAAGATCGCACTCTCGGGCGGCAAGTAGCGGCAAAGCGAAAGGGGGCGGGCAACCGCCCCCTTTTCGCGTGTTTCCACAGCGGTTTTCGAGGCAAGACCATGAAGCTCACTCCCTCGCTCCTCCTGCAGGTTTCGCTCGGCGCGGCCGCCGCGTGCGGCTCGTTCTACGCGGGCGCGCGCCACGCGGCGGCCCCAGCCGCTCCCGTTCGCGAGGTTCTCTACTGGCAGGACCCGATGCACCCTCAGTACCGGTCGGACAAGCCGGGCCTCGCGCCGGACTGCGGCATGGCGCTTGAACCTGTGTACGCGGCTCGAAGCCCGCAGGCCGCTGAAGCGCCTGGCGCCGTTTCCGTCAGCCCGGAGGGGATCGCGTTCGCGGGCATCCGCACCGTCGCCGTGGGCCGCGGCTCCATCGCCGGCGCTCTGGATGTCCGGGGCGTGGTTGCCGCCGACGAAAGCCGCGTTTACCGCGTTACCGCGTTGGCCGACGGCGTGGTGCGCTCGGTTGCGGGCTTCGCGCCGGGCAGCACCGTGCACAGGGAAGACCGCCTGGCGACCTATTTCGTCCCCACCCGGGACATGTTCAATGCGGTGCAGGCGTACGTGCTCGCGAACGGCGCATTCGACCAGGCGGCGGCCGGGGTCCGCGACCGCTCGCTGATCGACACGGCCCGCGCGCAAACGCGGGTGGAGGAAGAGCTGCTGCGCACCTACGGGGTCGGCTCGCAGCAGATCCGGGAGATCGCCCGGACCCGCGAGGTGACCCGCGACATCGACCTGCGCGCCCCCGCGACCGGCGTGGTGCTGAGCCGGGGTGTGACCGCCGGGGAAGCGCTTGCGCGCGGCGCGGAGGTCGCGCGCATCGCCGACCTGTCGCGGGTTTGGGTACTGGCCGATGTCGCCGAGGCGGACATCGCGGCCTTCCGGCCCGGGGCGGCGGCGAAGGTGCGGTACGGCGGCCTGTCGCTCCCGGCGCGCGTGTCGGAGGCGCGGCAGTTCGATGGGGCGGCCCGGGTGTTCAAGGTGCGGCTCGAGCTCGCGAACCCCGGCATGGCGCTGCGCCCGGAGATGTGGGTCCGGGTGAGTCTCCCCGCCCCCGCGCAGACGGGCATCGCCGTGCCGGAGGAGGCAGTGCTCGACCATGGCACGCACAAGGTCGCGTTCGTCCGGGTGCGGGATGGCGTGTTCGTTCCCCGCGAGGTCACGACGGGGCCGGCGGGCGCGGGGTCGGTCCGCATCCTGAGCGGTTTGCGCGAAGGCGAGGAGGTGGCCGCTTCCGGGACGTTTCTGCTGGACGGGGAAAGCCGCCTGCGGGCTGCGCGCTTCGCCGTCGCCGACGCGGAGACCGCGGCAGTCGCGCGGAAAGAAACGGACCCGGTGTGCGGCATGCCGCTCGACAAGCTGGATGAAACGCTGGCCGCGGAGCTCGACGGATGGCGCGTCCACTTCTGCTCGCGCACGTGCAAGAGCAAATTCGACCGCGACCCGGGGGCGTTCCGGGGGCATGCGCCTGTTGCGTCCGCTTCCCAGGTGCGGGAGCAAAACCGGGTCAAGCTGGCCGGGGTCATGCTGAGGAGCGAAGACGGGATCCCCGGCGAGCGCTCTTTGCTCGCTGGGGTCTCCGAAGCGAGGAAGGACCTGCTTTTCAGCGAGCGCCGAAAGCAGGTCCTTTGGCGCAAGCGCGGCCGCTCCGCTCAGGATGACCCCGGCATCGGTGCTGCACAGGCCCTTCCCTCGAGCAGCTCCAAGCACCAGCGAGGTGCCCTGTGATCGAGCGCATCGTCGCGTTCTCCGCCCGGCACCGGGGCTGGGTGCTCGCCGCCACGGCAGTGCTGTGCCTGCTGGGCTGGTTCTCCGCCGGGCGCGTACCGCTCGAGGCCATCCCGGACCTGTCGGAAACCCAGGTCATCGTGCTGGCGCGCTGGGACCGCGACCCCGGACAGATCGAGGCGCAGGTGGCCTACCCCCTGGTAAACGCGCTGACCGGGCTGCCCGGGGTGCGCACGGTGCGGGCCGTGTCCGACTTCGGCGCCTCCTACGTGTACACGGTCTTTAGCGACGGCACCGAGCTTGCCCCGGCCCGCGCGCGGGTGCGGGAAGCCCTGGCGGGCGTGCTGCCCAGCCTGCCGCCCGGCGCGACCGCCACGCTCGGCCCCGATGCCACCAGCCTGGGCTGGGTGTTCCAGTACGTGCTCGTCGACAGGAACGGCGCCCATGATCCTTCAGAGCTGCGCTCGCTCCAGGACTGGTACGTGCGGCCCCGTTTGCGGACCGTTCCGGGCGTCGGCGAGGTAGCCGCGGCAGGCGGCTACGGCAAGCAGTACCAGGTCAACGTGGACCCGCTGCGCCTGCGCGCGCACGACCTCGCGATCGGCGACGTGGTCGATGCGCTGCGCCAAAGCAACACCGACACGGGCGCGGGCCTGCTCACCTTCGGCGGCACGGAGGCGATGGTGCGCGGCCTGGGGCTGGCCCGGTCCGCGCGCGACCTCGGAGACAGCGTGGTCAGCGCCTCGCCCACGGGCACGCCGGTCCGCGTCGCCGATCTCGGGGAGGTCGCGGTCGGGGCCGAGCTCCGGCGCGGCGCGTCCGACCTCGACGGCAAGGGCGAAGCCGTGCAGGGCATCGTGGTGATGCGCGACGGAGCGAGCGTGCCCGCGGTCGTTGCCGGGGTCAAGGCGCGGCTGGCGGAGCTTGCGCCGGGGCTGCCCGAGGGGGTTGCGGTGTTGCCGGTCTACGACCGCTCCGAGCTGATCGCCCGCGCCGTCGCCCACCTGCGCTGGACCCTGGTCGAGGTGGTGCTCACCGTTGCCGCGGTGATCCTGGTCTTCCTGTGGCACCTGCCCAGCGCCGCCATCCCCATTGCGACTATCCCCGCGGCGCTGCTGATCGCGTTTCTCCCGTTCGGCAGCCTGGGTTTGACGGCCAACATCATGTCGCTTGCCGGGCTCGCGATCGCGGTCGGCGCGCTGGTCGACGCTTCCATCATCGTGGTCGAGCAGACCCATGTGAAGCTCGAAGAATGGGAGCGCGCCGGACGGCCCGGAGCCGTGTACGACGTGATCGTCGGGGCCGTGCAGCAGGTGGCCAGGCCCAGCTTTTTCGCGCTGCTGCTCATCGCGGCCGCGTTTTTGCCCGTGCTCACCCTGGGCGGCGACGAGGGCAAGCTGTTTCGCCCCCTGGCCTACACCAAGACATTCGCCATGCTGGCCGGGGCGCTGCTCGCCATCACGCTGGACCCGGCGCTGCGCCTCACCCTCACGCGGCCCCGCGCCCTTGCGGCGGCCCGACCCAACCCCATCGCCCTCTTCTTGACCCGCGTGTACGAGCCGGTCGTACGCTGGTCGCTCGCGCGGGGGCCCTGGCTGCTGCTCGGCGCGGCTTTGCTGGCCGCCGCGACGGTCCCGGTGGCCCTGCACCTCGGGTCGGAGCTGATGCCGCCGCTCGAAGAAGGCACGCTATTGTACATGCCGTCCACCCCGCCCGGCATCGCGCTCGCCGAGGCGCGGCGCTTGATGGAGGCGACCGACCGTGTGCTGGCCGCGCAGCCCGAGGTGGCGCACGTGCTGGGTAAAGTGGGCCGGTCCACCTCCGCGACCGATCCCGCGCCGCTCTCCATGGCGGAAACCGTGATCGCGCTCAAGCCGGAAAGCGCCTGGCCGCGGATTTCCACCTGGTACTCGGGCTGGGCTCCGGAGTGGCTCAAGCCTGCCTTGCGGCCGTTCACGCCGGACCACGCCTCCGTCGCCGCGCTCACGGACCGCCTGAACGGCCTGCTCGCCATCCCGGGCGTCACCAACGGCTGGACGCAGCCCATCGCGGGCCGCCTCTCCATGCTGGCGACGGGCATGCGCGCCCCGCTCGGGCTCAAGGTCTCGGGCCCCGACCCTGAAGTCGTCGGCAGGCTTGGCGAGCAGGCCGCGCGCATTCTGGAACAGCTGCCCGGCGCGCGCGGCGTGTACGCGGAGCCGGCCGGCGGCGGCACCTACGTCGACGTCACATGGGACCGCGAAGCCCTGGCGCGCTACGGCATCCCCATCCAGCGCGCGCAGGAAGCGCTGGCCGCCTCCGCCGGCGGGCAGGAGGCCACGACCCTGCTCGAAGGCCGCGCGCGCTACCCCGTCAGCGTCCGCCTGATGCGCGACTACCGCGAGGACCTGCCCGCCCTGCGCCGCATCCCGATCCCGGCCTCGATCCCCGGGCGGCAGGTCCAGCTGGGCGAGCTGGGCACGGTGGCCCGGCGCGACGGCCCTTCCATGCTCCGCGACGAGGACGGGCTGATCACCGGCTACGTCTCCGTCGACCTGAGCGGGACCGGTGCCGAAGCCTTCATGGAGGCGGGCAAGCGCGCCCTCGCCGCACAGCTGCGCCTGCCCGCCGGGTACAGCCTGCGCTGGGACGGACAGTTCGCGGCGGACGCGGCGGCGAGGAGCCGTCTGAAGCTCGCCATCCCCGGCACGCTCCTGCTCGTCTTTTTGCTGCTGCGCCTGGGCACCGGGTCCGTCTTCAAGGCCGGCCTGGTCATGCTCGCGGTGCCTTTCTCGGCGGTGGGCGCGGTGCTGCTGCTGGGTGCGATGGGCTACCATCTGAGCGCCGCCGTGTGGGTCGGGCTGCTCGCGCTTGCCGGGGTCGACGCGGAGACCGGCGTCTTCATGCTGCTCTACCTGGACCTGGCCTACGCCGAGCGGACCGGGAAAGGCCGCATGCGCACCCGCGCGGACCTGCGCGAGGCGGTCGTCGAGGGCGCGGCGCGGCGCATCCGGCCCAAGGTCATGACGGTGGCGGCCATGCTCGCCGGCCTCGTGCCGATCCTGTGGTCCTCCGGCCCGGGCGCGGGCGTCATGAAGCACGTCGCCGTACCCATGATTGGAGGCATCGTGACCTCGTTCCTGCTGGAGCTGCTGCTTTATCCGGTGCTGTACGAGGGCTGGCGGTGGGCTTCCGGCGGGCTCCAAAGCCGTGTGCCGGGGCGGCCGGCCCCCGTCGCCGAGCGCGTGCCTACGATGCAGGCGTAGGCGACCACGCGCCGACCTGCGCCGGCATGCCGAACCAGTCTTCCTGGTGGTGGGTGTGCATCGTGCCGATGGGCAGCGCGCGCGTGGCGCGGAAGCTTTGCAGAAAGAGTTTGCCGCCGGCAGTGAACACATGCAGGCGCAGCAACTCTTCGCGCGCGGCGAAGATAACTCCGAAGCCGCGCAAAGACGCGCGGGCCGCTGCGCTCGCTTTTCCGAGCAAACGTCCGGATTCGGGACAACCTGCGGCGGACAGCGCAGGTCCTATCTACTCAGTACAGGAGCTACAAGGTATGCAAAACACGAGAAACGAGTTCGCGCGGCAGATCGGGCGCAGGCGGCTGTTGCAGGCCATGGGTGCCGCGGGGGGCAGCGCGCTGCTCGGGGGCATCGAGCGGCCGGGGCGGGCGGCGGGGCTGGCCGACAGCCGGTTCGGACCGGGCGACCCGGCTAAGGCGGACGAGGTCCGCGCGGAGTTCCTCCACGCCTGGACCTGTTACACCAGGTACGCCTTCGGCTCCGACCAGGTGCAGCCGCTCTCGAAAAAGCCGAACAACTTCTTTTTCGGCGGGCGGCGTACGGTGGGGCTTTCGATCATCGAGGCCCTCGATACCTTGTACGTCATGGGCCTGGACAGCGAGCTGAAAACCGCGCTGGACTGGGTATATGCCAACGCGAACTACGACATCGACGACGAGTTCAATACCTTTGAAGGCATCATCCGGCTGGTGGGCGGGTTGCTGGCGGGCTACCTGGCTGTACGCGATGCGCGCCTTTTGACCTTGGCCAAGGACCTGACCGACCGCATCATGCCGATCTTTACCAAGTCGCCCACGGGCATGCCGTACTCCGCGGTCAATCTCGCGACCGGCGCGGTGTCCGGCCCCAGCGCGGTCCTTGCCGCGGTCGGCACGAACATCCTGGAGCTCGGCACACTGTCCAGGCTCACCGGCGACCCCAGCTACTACAACGCCGCCAAAAAGGCCTTGAAGGCGGCCTATGACCGGCGGTCCTCGCTCGACCTGCTGGGCACGACCATCGACATCTAAACCGGCGAGTGGACCGACGGCAACGACAACGGGCCTAACTCGCCGACCGACTCGTTCTACGAGTACATGTACGGGGCCTATGCACTGTTCGGCGACCAGGATTGCCTGAGCTGGTACCACACGCTCAACAACGCCATGACCAAATACCTGGTCGAAACCTACAACGGACTTACCTGGTACAAGACCGTCGACTTCAAAACCGGCGCGCTGAAAGGGCGCGGCCAGCAGGAGCTCGCCTCCTTTTACGCCGAGCTCGTCGCGGCCGGGGGCGACCTTGCCTTGGGTGCTTCGTACTACAAATCGTGGACGCAGGTGCTCAACAGATATCCCGTGCTGCCGGAGGGAATCGATTACACGACGCTGACCGCGACGGGCCTGAGCAACCAGTTCCGTCCGGAGTACGCGAATTCCTCATTCGACCTGTACTGGCGTACCGGGGACGACTTCTACGCGCAGACCGCCTACCGGTTCTTTACCGGGCTCAAGAACAACGCGCGCACGCCCGAGGGTTACACCATCATCGACGATGTAACCACGCAGCCGATGAAGCAGGGCGACTTGTTCCCGGCGTACGGTTTCGCGGAAACCTTCAAATACGTGTATCTGATCTTCGCGCGAACCCGGCGCTTCAACACGCGTAACTTCTACCTTTCCACCGAGGGTAAGATCCTGCGCGGCCTGCGGCCGGACCGGAGTTTGTCGGGCGTATAACTCGTGACGCGAAGGGGGCGGGGTTTGGGGCCCTAG
>CAXUHL010000002.1:6221-32000 GCA_964250745.1 uncultured Acidobacteriaceae bacterium | reverse complement strand
GAGCGTGGTTCGCTCCCTTCGCGAAGCAGCCAGGGTAGGTGGAATCGAAGGAGAACGATGTCGAGCTTTACGAGCCGAAGCAAACCCATGCTCGCGGCAGCCTTTCTTGGCCTGTCGACCGCCATAATCGCGGCGTCCGCGCAGGAGAAAGCATCCGCGAACACCTATCTGGCTGAAGCCGCCGCGGGTGTCGCTACCTTGCAGACCTGGTATGTGCCGGCTACCGGCATTTACAAGACCGACGCCTGGTGGAACTATGCCAACAACATTACCGTGCTGGCGGAGTTTTCGAAGGCGAGCGGCAGCCGGGCTTACTTCCCTGCTGTGCAGAACACCTTCAACCAGGCGCAAAAGCTGCATCCCGGCTTCCTCAACCACTTCTACGATGACGAAGGTTGGTGGGCGCTGGCCTGGATTGACGCGTTCGACGCGACCGGGGACCACCGGTATCTTACGATGGCGCAGACGATCTTCAAGGACATGGCGGGTGGTTGGGACACCGGTACCTGTGGCGGTGGTATCTGGTGGAACAAAGATCGTAAGTACAAAAACGCCATCGCGAATGAGCTCTTTCTTTCCGTCGCGGCGCGGCTGGCCAACCATGCCGTCAACCCTTCCAGAAAGGCCGAGTATGCGGCCTGGGCGCAAAAGGAGTGGGATTGGTTCGCGCACTCCGGCATGATCGACGGTCAGCACCTGATCAACGACGGGCTAGACTCGTCCGATCCGGCGCACTGCCGCAACAACGGCCAGGCGGTTTGGACCTACAACCAGGGCGTGATCCTGAACGGCCTGGTGGAGCTGAACCGGGCCGGCCGCGCCGATGCGACCCTGCCGGCGGCTGCCCAGGAGATCGCCGATGCGGCACTCCAGCACCTTACGGACGCGAAGGGCATCCTCCACGAACAGGGCGAGGCCAAAGCCGGGCCCGGCGGGGGCGGCGTACAGTTCAAGGGCATCTTCGTGCGGAACCTGCTGTCGCTTCAGAAAGCCGCGCCTAACCCGCGGTATGCACGCTTCTTCACGGTCAATGCCGATAGCCTCTGGACAAATGCGCGGGGCGGCGACTATCAGTTGGGGCAAGTCTGGTCGGGGCCTTTCGGCGGTGCCACGGCTGGAAGTCAGTCCTCCGCGCTCGATGCCTTGCTGGCCGCGCAGGCAGGGGGAGCGCGGCAGTGATCAGGCGACCGGCGGTGCCTTGAGCAGGGCGCGGGTCGCTGCCTCGCAGAGCCACCGCTCCGCCTTGTCGTAGCCCCAATTGTTGTCATTGTGCAGGCTGTACAGCCCCCAGTAGCCGAAGTAGAACCACAGTACGTCGATGGCATAGGCCTCGTCGACATCGTCACGCAGCGCGTCGAGCCGGATGAGCTTTTGAGCGACGTTGCCGAAGGCTTTCCGGTAGCGCTCGGTAGCCACGACGAGGTTTTCGGCCACGGTCTTGTCGTGGGGCGCGGTCACCAGCATCAGGATGACGATGTCGCCGAACTCTTCGCGCATCTTGCGGGCGGTATTGGCGATGACGGCCAGGATCGCCGCGGGGTCGTCGAGGTCGGCCACCATCTCGCGGCAGGCCTCGATGGACTGCGAGGTGGTCCAGATGTCGGTGAGGATGCGGAGCAGCCCGGCCTTGCCGCCGACGGAGGAGTACACGGTCACGGCGGCGACCCGGGCCAGCTTGGCGATATCTTCTACCGTGGTCTGGAAGTAGCCGTGCTTGCTGAACAGCTCCCGTGCCGCCGCGATGATGGCCCGACGCGTTTCCTCGGCATACTCGTCGCGGCGGCTCGCCCGCAGGCGAATCTCTTTCGTCTTGACTTGCAGCATCTTTCCCCCAATGAGCATAGACAGTCTATCTGCAACACAGGGTCTCAATTCCTTAAGCCTCGATTTTTGAGTGCGTTCGGCGGGCCGGACCAGCCCGGCACGCGGCGACAAGGGGCCGCGGCCAGGCAAGATGCCGGTGTAAATTTTTCATTCCACAAAGCTTAGCGGTTCATCGCGAGCCTACCGTGAGATAACACAGCGGCAGTTTGCAAATCATGGTTCGTTACTGCTTAAGTACAGGGCGAACGAGGACTCCGACCCATGCGCACCCCCCGCCTGCTGTTGCTCTTAAGTCTTTTCGCGACCGTACCCGCCTTCGGCCAGGCCGTCCTGCCCATCCCCGGTGGGGATATCCGGGTTCACTACTTCCGGCCTGACGGCAACTATGCCGGATGGACCGTGTACGCCTTCCTGGACACGACCGAGCCCAACAACTTTCCCGGCGGCCCGGTTCCGGTCAGCGGCTCCGACTCGTTCGGCGCGTATTTCGACGTGGGCGTGACCACGGCGGCCTCGAATGTCGGGCTGATCCTGCACAAGGGCGACATCAAGGATCCCGGCCCCAATCAGTACGTCAACCCCGCGACGCAGGGCCGGGAGTTCTGGGAGCTCTCCGGCAGCGACGCGCTGCTCACCCACCGGCCGCCGACCGGGCCGGGCCAGCCGATTCCGCCGGGGCACGCCCGCATCCACTACTACCGGCCCGACGGCAACTATGCCAACTGGAGCGTGTACACCTACGGCGCGACCACCGACCCCACGGGCTCCTTCTGCCAGACCGAGGATTACTACGCCGGCTACGACAGCTATGGGCCGTACTTTGACGTCGGCGTCACCGACGGCAGCCTCGGCTTCATCATCCATAACTGCTCGACCAACGTGAAAGACCCCGGCCCGGACCAGTCGCTGCAAATCCCCGCGCAGCGCGAGGGCTGGGTCGTCTCGGGCGACCCGGAGGTGTTCCTCCAACCGCCCACCGCGGCGCAATTGCTCAGCGGGCCCTTCCGGCAGCTGCAGGGTTACTGGATCGATGCGACGACGATTGCGATCCAGCCCCAGTACGCCCAGGCCGGCTGGACCTACGGCCTGGCGGCCAGCGCGACTGCCGGGCTGCAGCTCGGGGCGGCCGGCATCACGGGCGGTTCCACGATTCCGCTCACCCCGTTTGCCGGAAAACTCACCGCGGACGAGCTCACGCGCTTCCCGCAGCTCGGCGGCTACGCGCTCTATAAGCTGCCCACGAACCTCGACCCGAACGCCGCCCGGCAGGCGCTCAAGGGCCAGCTCGCCGTGTTCGCGACCGGCGCGGACGGCAGCCTGAAGTACGCAACAGGCCTGCAAACCTTCGGCGCGCTCGATGCGCTGGACGGCTACAACGGGCCGCTCGGGGTCGTTTTCGACCGTGGCGGCGCTTCGGACCTTCTGACCCAGGAGGGCAGGGTGACCGCGCCCGTGCAGGTTAAGGTTTGGGCCCCAACGGCGCAGAGCGTGTCCCTGTTGCTGTTCAATGCCGAGACCGACGCGACGCCGGAAGCGACGATCCCCATGCAGGAGCAGCGCGGCGTATGGACCGCCGCGGGCCAGGGGGACTGGAAGGGTAAGTATTACCAGCTGCGGGCGCGTGTGTACGTCCCGGCGAACCAGGCCGTGGTAACCAACACCACTACCGACCCCTACTCGGTCGACCTGTCGCTGAACGGCGTCATGAGCCGCATCACGGACCTCGAGTCGCCCGCCACCAAGCCCGTCCGCTGGGATGTGTCCGCGTCGCCTGAGCTCGCGAGCCTGAACGACACCAGCATCTACGAGCTGCACATCCGCGACTTCAGCATCGGGGACGCGACGGTCCCGCCGACTGTCCGGGGTACGTATGAGGCGTTTGCCAGCCCCGACACCGACGGCATGCGGCACCTGCGGGCGCTGGCTCGCGCCGGCCTCAAGGACGTCCACCTGCTGCCGAGCTTCCACTTCGGCAGCGTGAACGAGGATAAGAGCACCTGGGCCGCGACCGGCGACCTGTCGGGCTATGCGCCGGACGGCGAGCAGCAGCAAGCCGCGGTCCAGGCGATCCAGGCGAAAGACGCCTTCAACTGGGGGTACGATCCGGTTCACTACATGGCTCCGGCAGGCGCCTACGCCATCAATCCCTCGGACCGCGTCAGGGAGTACCGGACCATGGTCGCCGGGCTGCACCGGACGGGCCTGCGCGTCATCCAGGATGTGGTCTTCAACCATACCTACACGAGCGGACAGGACCCGACGGCGAATCTGGACGAGCTGGTCCCGGCCTACTACCACCGGCTCGACGCGAATGGGGCTCTGCTGACCGGCTCCTGCTGCGCGGACACCGCGAGCGAGCACGCGATGATGCAGAAGCTGATGATCGACACGGTGCTGCTCGAAGCGAAGGAGTACAAGATCGATGGCTTCCGATTCGACGCGATGGGGTTGCACTTCGTGTACAACATGCGGGCGATCCGCGCCGCCCTCGACGCGCTGACCCCTGAAAAGGACGGTGTCGACGGCAGCAAGATTTACATGTACGGCGAGGGCTTCCAGATCGCCGAGGCAGCCAACGGGGCTATCGGGCCGAACGCAAGCCAGCTGAACCTGGCCGGAACGGGGATCGGCAGCTTCAACGACCGCATCCGCGACGCGATTCGGGGCGGCTACATCTTCGGCGGCGACCAACGCATCCAGGGTTTCGCGACCGGCCTGCTGACCGACCCCAGCAGCTACACCAGCCAAAACACGGCCGTGAGCGATCAGCGCATGGAGCTGCTGCGGCAAACCGATCTGATCCGGCTGAGCCTGGCCGGGGCGCTGAAGGGCTACAGCTTCCAGAACTATCTGGGTCAGACCGTGACGGGCGCGGAGATCGACAACGGCGGCCAGCCCGCCGGGTTTGCCGCTTCGCCGCTCGAAGACGTGAACTACTGCTCGGTCCACGACAACCAGACCTTGTTCGATGGTATTCAGCTAAAGACGGCGGCCGCGGACACGGTCGCGACCCGCGCGCGCAGGCAGGTGCTCGCGATGAGCCTGCTCGCGCTCGCCGAGGGCGTCCCGTTCTTCCACGCGGGCGACGACCTGCTCCGGTCCAAGGATCTGGACAACGGCAGCTACAACTCCGGCGACTGGTTCAACAAGATCGACTGGAGCGGCCAGGGCAATAACTGGGGCATCGGCCTGCCGCTCGCCAACGTAAACCAGGCGGCCTGGCCGGTTGATAAGCCGCTGCTCGCCGACCCTGCCCTGAAGCCCTCCCCCGCGACTCTCGCCGCGACAACGGCGGCGTTTCAGGAGTTTCTGCGGATTCGTTCCAGCGAAGGGTTGTTCAGGCTGCGCACGCTGGACGAAGTGCAGGCGAGCCTGAGCTTCCTGAACACGGGGCAGGACCAGACGCCGGGCCTCATCGTGATGCTGCTCGACGACCACGGAAAGACGTACGGCGGAGCGCACCATCTTGTCGTGTTCTTCAATGCGGCGAACACGCCGGTCACATTCACCAGCCAGTCGCTTGCCGGCCGTCCGGCGCACCTGCACCCGGTGCAGCAAGGGTCGGCCGATGCAACGCTGCGCCAGGCCACGCTCGACGGCAAAACGGGCCGGGCGGTGATCCCGGCGCTGACGACGGCGGTGTTCGTAGTGGAGTAGCACCGCCGGGTTACGGCTTCAAGTCGAGCCTGTACAGGTTCCCCGTGCCGACGCGCGGCTGCACCAGCGGCGCGCTGGCCGGGGTGAGCCCGCCGAAGAAGTAGTTGGCGGGCTCGCCGGCGTGGAAGTCGGCAACGCTCGCGACGGTCTCCCTCTGCCCTCCCGGCACGGCGAGCCGCAGGATCGGCTGCCTGTCGTCCATGAAGGCATGGACGAACAAGGCCCGGCTGTCCCCGCTCCACACCGGATCGGCCGCGCTGGTTTGGGCCAGCTCCGCCCAGGTGCGGTTCGCCACGTCGAACAGCATCACGCGCTTCTGGTCGATCGTGAGCGCCGCAATCCACTTGCCGTCAGGCGACCAGCGCGGGCTGAACAGCCCCTGTGACCCGGGCAGCGTTTCCGAGGCGCGGCTCGCCAGATCGAAGACCGCGAGGGTGTGCGCGCCACTGTCCTTGCCCATGGTATCCGGCTCGCGCCCGTACACGAGCTTGCGCCCGTCGGCGGACCAGCTGGGGTCGGCCGCGTTGCGCGCATCGCCGAACAGCCGCTCCGGGCTGCCGCCGCCCTTGTCCACGAGGTAAATCTGCCAGGCCGCGCCCGGCGTCCGCGCCATCATCGCGAGCTTGCCGCCGTCCGGCGACCACTGGGCCAGGAACACGTCGAGCGAGTCCGGGGTGAGCTGGATGCGCTCCGCGCCGTCGGCGGCACGGGCGCGCCACAGCTTGCCGACCGGGTCGGTCCAGGCGGCCCACTGGCCGTCGCGCGAGAAGGCGACCCGGTTCGCTTCCGCCAGGAACGAGAACGCCGGGCGAAAACCCGCTCCGGGCCCCGCGAACTGCTGCAAGCCGAACGGCGCATCCGCTCCGTAGAAAAAGATCTGCCGGCCCGCGCGCGCCGCCACTGGCGCGGACGCGTGCAGTGGCCCGTTCGTCAGCTGGAAAGGCGCCTGCGCCGGGTCGTCTCCGTCGAACTCCCATAGGTCGCTGCTGAAGTTGTCGCTGACTTGGAAGACGTAGGATTTACCATCGGAAGTCCATGTCCCGCAGCACTCGAACCGGCTGCCCCGGCCGGGAAACAAGGGCGCGGCGCGGTGCGTCCCGCTCCGCAGCTCCCAGATCGAAGACTGATGCGTGGAAGGGTCCATGAGGGTAAAGCGCAGAAGGCCGCCATCCGGCGACCAGCGTAGGGCAAAGGCACGGCCGGGCAGCTTGAGCAAGGGCCTCATGGAGCCGCCGGACGGGTCGACCGTGGCCAGTTCGTCGCCGCTCGCTACAAGCAGCGTCGAACTATCCGGCATCCATGTGGCCGCGTGCGCCAGGACGCCCCCGACCCGCATCGCACTGCCGCCCGCCGTCGGCACGACCCACAATGCCTGCTCCGACTCAGAGCCGGCGTGCCCGCGCAGCAGCAGGCGCGAGCCGTCGCGCGAAATATCGCAGAGCGTCGCCAAGGCGAGTTCGCCCGGCGTGGGGACCGGCTTGACCTCGGAGGTGCTCAGGTCGAACTGGGCCAGGCGCGACCGGCCCTCAACCAGCATGGTGCCCAGCACGCGGTCGCCGTCCATTACCAGCGTCAGCAGGCTTTCCATGTTCGGCGGCCCGGGCGAGAACAGGCTGTTGCGCGTAAGCTGTACGACCCGCGCGGGCGGCACCGGCGGCGTGCGGCGCGTCCAGGCCAACGCCACTATCCCGAGCAGGAGCAGAACGGTCGCACCCAGAAATGCATCCCGCCGCGTCCAGCTTTGGCGCTGCCGAGGCATGATTGTCGATGGGTACGCGGCGACCGTGCTTGTATGGGTAAGCACTTGCGGCGAGGGCGGCACGACGACCTCCGGGTCGTGCCGCGCGTCCGGGGTAGGCGGCGCAAGGCCCGCCACCGGGGCGATGAAGCGGTTACCGCGTCTGGCCAAGGTTTCCACGAAGCGCGGGTTATCAGCCGAGTCACCAAGGGCCTCGCGCACCTTCTTGATCGCGACCGCGAGCGAGCGCTCGAAGTCCACGTTCGTATTCGGCTCCCACACGTGGGCTTGAAGCTCGCCACGGGTCACCACCTGCCCCGGCCGCGCCAACAGGGCCGTCAGCACCTTGAAAGGTTGGTCCTGGAGGCGAACCCGAAACCCGCCCCGCCACAGCTCCCCGCTCTGGAGGTCTACCTCGAATTGGCCGAAGGCAATCCGCCCGGCACTCCCGACACTTGCCACCGCCGCACCCTGATTCCGACACAGCAACCATACCGCAAACGAGCCAATGATCGCTCAAGCCGGTTAAGAGGAATCTGCAAATAGAACATCCCAAACAACTTAGGTGTTTATGGGCCGGGCACCCTCAATTGATGAGCAATGCGGTTGCCACTCCTATGCGGGGGCCGCCAGTGTTGTGTTGCTTTCGATTGGAGACTACCAACGTCATGAGTATGCACACCCCCACGACAAATCGGCGCCTCCTGCGCGTCGCAACTCTCGCCCTCCTCGGCCTCGGCGGGGCCGGGCTTGTCCACGCGCAGTCCGACTCCGGGCAGGTCGTCGGTACAGTGCGCGACCAGGCGGGCGCGAGCATCCCGAACGCCACGCTGACCCTGACGGATCAGGACAATGGGCTGGTCCTTACCGGCAAGTCAAATGAGCGCGGCGAGCTCTTGGTGCCTGCGGTTCCGCGCGGCAATTACATCGCCAAGATCGAGGCGACCGGCTTTGAGTCGCAAACCGAGCCCGTCACGATCAACGTCACTCAGTCACAGACCGTGGTCTTCCAGCTGGTTCCCGGGTCGGTCAATACCTCGGTCGAGGTGACCGGGGCCGCATCGCTGGTCAATACCTCGAACCCAACCCTGGGTGAAACCATCGAAGGCAAGCAGATTACTCAGCTGCCCTTGAACGGCCGCAACGCGCTGAACCTGGCACTGCTGACGCCCGGTGTAACGCAGGGTGCGGCCGGCGAGCAAGGGCAGGATACGGTCGGCCGTCTGGGCCAAACGGGTGGCGGCGTTCTTTCCGTGAACGGAACCCGCAGCCAGGCGAACAACTTCATTCTGGATGGTGTCGACAATAACGACGGCCTCCAGAACGTGATCCTGTTCTTCCCGCCGGTCGATGCTACGCAAGAGTTCAAGGTCACGACAAACATCGCGCCCGCGCAATACGGGCGTGCCGGCGGAGCATTGGTGATCAGCTCGATCCGGTCGGGAACCAACCAGATCCACGGCTCGGCGTTCGAGTTTTACCGCAGCGGAAAGTGGGATGCCAATCCCAACTACCAATTTCTCGGCGCGCCGCCTCTCGCGAATCCGCCTTTCAATCAAAACCAGTACGGCGGTTCCGCCGGTCTGCCGCTGGTCAAGAACAAGCTTTTCATCTTTGGCGATTATCAAGGTACACGCACCCAGCTGCCGTTTGGCGCGCATTACGACACGGTGCCGACCGCGCTCATGCGGCAGGGTAACTTCACCGAGCTGCTCAATCCTGCTTTGACCGGCGGCAGCTTTATTACTTCCTTTCCGCTTTTTGTGCCGAACAACGGCAACATGAACAAGAACCTGCCCTTGTACAGCAAAGGGCAGATTTACGACCCGCAGACTCAAGCGCCGTTTCCGGGCAATATTATTCCGGCGAATAGACTCAATCCGGCAGCGGTGAACTACTTCAACGCATTCCCACTCCCGAGCCGGACGGACCGCGTCCTGAACAATTACCTCACCGGCAACAGCTCCAACCGTAAGTTCAACACATTCGATACGCGCCTGGATTGGAACCCGGATTCCAATAACTTGTTCTTCTTTCGATTTTCTTACGACAACTCCACCAACAATCAAAGCTCGGAACTGGCGCAAAACGGCCCGAACGAGCCACCACTTTCCGCGAACGGCCAGCAGAATTTTCTGCACGGGCGCGGGTACGCGCTCGGCTACACCCGAACTTTCTCGCCCCACCTCGTTAACGAGGCGCGCCTTGCCTACAATCGGAATAATTACGGCTACGCTCCGTCGAATAACGGCGTCAACGTGAGCGCCATTCTCGGCATCGCGAGCCCGATCACCCAAGCGAGCAACGAGGGTGGACCGCTGATCGGCGGCGGCTCGGAGCTGACGTACACGGGCGATTTCGGCGTGTTCTCCACCCCGCAAAACACCTATGAAGGGACGGATACGCTCACCATCAACCGGGGAGCTCACCAGATCAGTTTAGGCGGCACTTATCTGTTCAGGCAGGTTGAGTTCTTTCGCCCTTTCTTCGGCAAGGCTGGTTACTTCGACAATGGAAACGGGTCGGAGTTCACCGGGTACACCGAAAGCGAGTTCCTGGCCGGGGGCCTCGATAACTATGCCATCGGTGCGCAAACCGGTTATTTCGCCAACAACAGCCAAGAAGACGCGATCTTTGCACAGGATGACTGGCGCGTTAACAGCCGGTTCACGCTCAACCTCGGCGTGCGCTGGGATTTGCTGACCTGGCCGTCTGAAGCGCAAGGCCGGCAAGCTTCGATCGACGTCGCGACCGGCACGGTCCTGCTGGCGAGCAAGAACGGAGTGCCCAGCAGCATTCGCAACCAGGACTACACGAATTTCGCGCCGCGCGTCGGCTTCGCCTACGACTTGAGCGGAAACGGCCGAAGCGCCCTCCACGGCGGATACGGTATCTTCTACTTTCCCGACTACGGCGGCATCTCCAACCAGCTCGGACAAAACGCGCCTTTTGGCGGATTCCTCGGTTACTTCGCCCGGGATGGACGCTGCCTTACCTTATCCGGACAAACAGCCACGCTGGGAACGCCCTACGGCTGCCAAGGTTACACGGGTCCGGCCGCAGTCACTACGCCTCTACCCCAACCCGGCTTCCCGAACTTCAATCCTGCGGCTCCCCCCCTGGGAACGGGTGGTGTTGCCGTTAATCGAAACGACCGGCACAGCCGCCTCCAAGAGTGGAACCTGCAGCTGCAACAACAATTCGGGCAAAAGGATGTGCTCAGCGTCGCCTATGTCGGCACCAGGGGTGACAGGCTCTCCACTTACTATAACGATTACAACGACTACACCATCGGGGGAACGACCCGGCCGCTCCCAAACCTCGGCGGTGTTCAGTATAACGAGTACAACGGCTTCTCCAACTATGAAGGGTTGCAGGCGCATCTCGACCACCGAGGCACAAACTTTTTGGCGACCGCGTCGTACGCCTGGTCCCATGCGCTCGACAACTCGGACACCGCCTTCGGCGGCGTTCCAATCACTATCCTGCTTGCCTACAATCAGAATGCCAACTACGGCAATTCGAACTTCGACGTAAGACAGATTGCCAGCGGCTCCTTTGTCTATAACCTGCCGTTTGGCCGGGGACAACAGTTCGGTGCCAATTCTTCCCGCTGGCTCGATTTGGCTATCGGCGGATGGCAGCTGAACGACATTGTTCTTCTGTCGACCGGCCAACCGGTCGACTTGGCCGCGGCGGGCAACTCCGCACCAGGCAATCGGCCCGACCAGGTCAGACCGATCACGTATCAGAAGAGCATCAGCGGGACATGGTTCGACACGAACGCCTTCTCGAGCGCGAACATCCCATCTGTTCTTGCGACGGACGGGACTGGGCGCAGTGTCTACTCGCGGGTCGGTACGCTGGGAAGGGATCAGGTCTATGGTCCGGGTACTCGGGTGATGAACCTGGGCGTGCAGAAAAATCTCCACATCGCGGAGGGACGGCAGTTGGAGCTGCATGGGGACGCTTTCAACGTCTTCAACACAGCGAATTTCGCAAACCCGAACAATTCGCAAAATGTACCAAGTACCTTCGGGAAAATTACCGGGCTAAGCGGAAACAGCGGAGCACCTCGCCAGATCCAGATAGCGGCACGCCTTGTGTTCTAAGTTGTCTCAACAACAAGCGCCGCTGCCGGGCGGCGCTCGCTTCACTTCGAAGAGGAATCCTGAGAGTCAGCTTATACAAAGGAATTGCCGCTCTGCTGTTCACAGCAGCCCTGCCCGGTGCCGGCGCGCAGGATGAGACCGATGCCGCCCGCGCTGTCGCGGCGGCCCCGGCGCGCCCTTCCCCCGCGTGGCTGCAGCCGGGGCTTATCTACGAGGTCTTCCCCCACGACTTTTCCCGGGCCGGCAACCTGGACGGGGTCACCGCCCAGCTCGAGCGGCTCAAGGCGCTGGGCGTCACGGTCGTCTGGCTCATGCCGATCCATCCTTCCGGACAGCTCAAGAAGATGGGTCCCAACGGCAGCCCCTATGCGGTGCGCGACTTCTACGCCGTCGAGCCCGCCTACGGCACCAAGGACGATCTGCGCCGCCTGATCGGCGAAGCGCACCGCCGGGGCATGCGGGTCATCCTCGACATCGTCGCCGACCATACCGCCTTCGACAGCGTGATGATGGCGCACCCCGAGTACTACAAACACGACAAAGCCGGGCAGCTCATCTCGCCGCACGGCTGGAACGACGTTGCCGCGCTCGACTACGGAAATCCTGCGCTGCGCAAGTACATGATCGACATGCTCCTGTATTGGGTCAGGGAGTTTCGCGTCGACGGCTTTCGCTGCGACGCGGCCGGGGAGGTGCCGACCTCCTTCTGGGATGAGGCGCGCGCGGCGCTCGACCGTGTGAACCCGAGCCTGCTCATGCTTGCCGAGGCGTCCAAGCCGGAGCTCCAGCGCACGGCGTTTTCGCTCGACTACGACTGGCCCCTGCTGGCCCAGCTCGATGAGGTGATGACCAAGGGCACGCCCGCGAGCGAGATCCGGGCCACGGTCGAGAAGACCCGCAAGCAGTTCCCTCGCGGGGCGCAGCACATGCTCATCTCCGACGACCACGACACAGACCGCGCGATCGCTAAGTATGGCGCGCCCGGCGCGATCGCCGCTTCCGCGCTGCTGTTCACGATGGAAGGCGTGCCGCTGCTCTACAACGGCATGGAGGTGGGCGACACGACGCCTACAGCCGGCCCCGCCTTGTTTGAAACGCTGCCGGTGTACTGGCCTTCAGCGCGCATCCATCCGGACTTTCCGAAGTTCTACGGCTTCATCGTCCCGCTGCGGGCCCGCCGTCCGGCGCTTTGGAAAGGCAGCCTCGAGTGGGTGCACAACTCCGACGAGTCACGCGTGATCACTTATGTACGCCGATTCGAGGGCGACGAGGTTCTGGTGGCCGTCAATCTTTCCGGGCAGCCGTTTCGCGGCACTGTTGAGGCAGGCCCTGGCCCGTGGCAGCGCATTGCCGACCCGTTCTCGGGCGGCGCTCCCGTCGCGGTGCCCGCGCTCTCACTCGACGCCTATGGGTTCCGCTTCTTTGAGCGAAAAAACGGCGGTTCGTAGGCCCGCGAGCGTTCGCTCCGTTACACTCGTTGAGCGGAGGCTCGCGTACTCTGCGCAAGAACGTCCATGCAGGTGTGAACGCAATGGGAAGGCGGTGCGACTCCGCCACTGCCCCGCAACTGTGAGGCGCAGCCGTCCCGGTCCGCGGCGACAAGCAAAGCCACTGGCGCAAGCCGGGAAGGCTGCCGCGGGCAGGGAAGCGCCGAGTCAGGAGACCGGTTCCACACGCGCCACCTCAACTGCTGCTGTTCCGAGGGGAACAGGAAGGCTGCCCTGCCGTGATCCGCTGGTTCAACACTCTTTGCGCGTCCTTTTTGGCCGCGCCGCTGGTCCTGCACGCCGTCGTCGTCCACGGCACGGTCGCCGACCCGCTCAACGCGCCCATCCCCGGCGCGCTCGTCGCCCTGGTCCAGAACGGCAAGGTCGTCATCACGGCCCGTACCGGCTTCGACGGCAGCTACACGCTGAACACGGCGAGCGCCGGCCGCTTTTACGTGCTTGCCTCGGGCAACAACTTCCGCCAGATCCAGTCTGAAGGCTTCTACGGCGAGCCGCTCGCGAGCGTCGAGAAAAATATCGCGCTCGAGCCCGCAACCGTCCGCCAGTCCGTGGTTGTGACCGCGACCGGCACGCCCGTGCCCCAGGCGCAGGTCAGCGCGTCGGTCACCACCCTCAAGAAGACCGACTTCCAGAATCTGCAGAACGTGACCGAAGCTTTGCGCACCGTGCCGGGCTTCACGCTCGCGACCAGCGGGGAACGCGGCGCGGTCACTTCGCTGTTCATCCGGGGCGGCAACTCCGACAATAACAAGATCCTGCTCGACGGCATGCCGCTCGAGGACATCGGCGGCACCTTCGATTTCGCCAATGTCGCCACGACCGGCATCGCGAGCGCCGAAGCCTACCGCGGGCCGGACAGCGCGGTCTACGGCACCGACGCCGGCGCGGGTGTGGTCGCCTTTACCACCCCGCGCGGGACCACGCCGTTTCCTTCCTTCTTTTACGAGGGCGACGGCGGCAACTTCGGCACCTACCGCAACGAGGTGACCGCCGGCGGCACGCGCAACGCGCTCGACTATTACGGCGCGTTCGGCGACTTCGCGACCGCCAACTCCGTGTCCGGCGACAAGTACCACAACGTGACCTCGGCTTTGAACCTGGGCTACGCGCTCGGGACGGATACGCACCTGCGGGCGTCCGCGCGCAACACCGACTCGGCCACCGGCGCGCCCGGCCAGTACGCCTTTACCCGCACCCCGACCGACCAGAAACAGGGCGACCAGAACCTGTACCTGAGCGCCGCGCTCGACCATACCTTCTCCGATCGGTGGCAGGGGCAGGCCACCTACGGGCTGGCGCGCAAACGGGAGCGTTTCCAGCAGTTCGCGCCGACGGGCACGCTCGATCCCGCGACCGGCAATTTCTTAGGCCAACTCGTGAGCGTGACCGGGGCCAACGGCTACACCGCGACCGGCCAGGCGATCACCAGCTATGCCGGGGGGGAAACGTTCCGCAGCGATATCGCCTCGAATCGCGACTCGCTGCACGCGCAGACCAGCTATGGGTTTACGCCGCACCTGCTCGGGGTCGCGGGTTTCTGGTATACCGACGAGCGCGGCCTCTACTTTAGCCAAGGGCTGGAGCGCCGCAACTACGACTACACCCTCGCGTTTCAGGGTGACTTCGGCAACCGCTTTTTCTACACCCTCGGCGGCGGGGTCGAGAAGAACGGGCTCTACGGAACCGTGGGCGCGCCGCATCTGGGAGCCTCCTACTATCTAGTCCGTCCCGGAGCGGGGCTGGTGCACGGCACGCGGCTCAACTTCAACTTCAGCAAGGGCTACAAGGAGCCGACGCTCGGCCAGCAGACCGGGTCGCTCTACGCCTTTCTGCAAGCGAATGGCGGCGCGCCTCTCATCAATCAGTACCCGGTCCGGCCCATCGGCGCGGCGCTCACCCGCTCCTACGACGGCGGCTTCGAGCAAAGCCTCGTGAACGAGCGCGTGCTGCTCAAGGTCACCTACTTCCACAACGAGTTCGGCAATCAGATCGAGAGCGTGGGGCCGGGGGCGGTGCCGCAATTGCTGCCGCAGCTCAGCGCCGCCCAGCAGGCTTCGCTCGAAGCGTTTCTCCAGACGAACGGTGCTTTCGGCATCGACCTCAACTCGCTCGCCTTCCGCGCGCAGGGGGCGGAGACCGAGGTGGAATATAGTCCCAGGGCGCACGTCTTCCTGCGCGGGGGCTATACCTACCTGGACGCGGTGGTGCAAAAATCGTTCTCCTCCGACGCGCTCGCGCCCGCCTTCAATCCGGCGTTTCCGGGGGTCGCCATCGGCAACTATTCGCCGCTCGTGGGGGCTCGGCCCTTTCGGCGTCCGCCGCACACCGGCTTCGTTTCGGCGACCTACGCCGGGACGAAGTGGAGTGGGGTCGCCTCCAGCACCTTTGCGGGACGGGCGGACGATACGACCGCGCTCGGCGGGGCGGACGCGAATTTCGGCAACTCCCTGCTGCTGCCCAACCGCAACCTGGATGCGGGCTACGCCAGCCTGAACGCCGGGCTCAACTACCAGGTGAGCGCGCGGCTCGGCGTGTACACGCAGCTGGACAACGTGCTCAGCCAACAGCGTATCAGCCCGATCGGATACCTTTCCGTGCCGCTGAGCGCGCGGGGCGGGGTGCGCGTCACGCTGGGGCACTTAAGCCAGTAATCTTGCCTATTTGCACTAATTGATGCTAATTTTTATGCAAGGGGAGGACCTATGCGAACAACCGTGACTATCGATGACACATTGTTGGCACGCGCCAGGGAAATGACAGGCGTTCAGAAGACGCCGGAATTGTTGCAGGCAGCTTTAACCGCTTTGGTGCAGAGGGAAGCGGCACGGCGGTTGGCAAGACTTGGGGGCAGCGATCCCAACGCAAGCGCTCCACCGCGTAGGCGGCCTGAGTAATGGTTCTGGTTGATACTTCTGTCTGGATCGACCATACCCGGTTTCCAGATCTGTCCTTAACGAAGCTGCTCGAGGAGGATAAAGTGATGACCCATCCTTCCGTTGTCGGGGAGCTCGGGATGGGAAGCCTCAAAAGGCGCGAAGAGATCCTGGACGCGGTCCAAGGTCTACCTCGCGCGACTACCGCCTTTGACGAAGAAGTCCTGCGCTTCGTGACACAGCGCGGGCTCGCCGGTGTCGGCATCGGCTACCTCGATGCGCATCTACTGGTCTCCGTAAAGCTGACGGACTATGCTCTGCTCTGGACGCGCGACAAACGGCTGCTCGCCGCCGCCGAGCGGCTCGATCTCGCCTGGCCCGAGCCGAAACTTTTCTAGTAGCCCCGGTGCCGCAGGAACTCCCCAATGATGTTGTAGATCGCATCGACCGCCAGGTTCGCCGTGATTGTGCGCGCCAGCACGCTTGTCGAAGCGAGCGCAGGAACCCCGAGCTGCGGGTAGTACACCTCCTTCGCCAGGAACGCCGCGCCGACCGTGCCGCCCAGCACCGGCAGGTTCACCGTGCGCGCTCCCTTGTCGGTGTGGGTGATCCAAAACCCCTCGATCGCGTGGCCGAACCGCTGCCCCGCCGGGTGGCCCGCGCCGAGCGGGACGTAGCGCGGATCCATGTCGAACAGAATCGGGATCGCCAGATTTTGCAGCGTCATCTGCGTTTCCGACTCCGCCAAGCCGCCCCCGAACCGGCGCGCGCGGTACCGGACATCGTTCTCGATCCCGTCCTTCCAGGCCAGCACGGTATCGCCGTAGTGGTTGTAGGCAGCGTCGTACGTCGGGTAGCCGGCATAGGTGGAGCTGTCGCCGCGAACGGGCTCCTTCGGCTCCGGCGGCACCGCGGGGCGGCTCGCCAGTAGAGCGGCGGAGATGAAGTTGCGCACCGCGTAGGTGCTGCGCGCCCAGTAGAGGAACTTACCCCCGATCGAGAGCGGGTAGTAGGACTCCTCCGTCGCGCGTCCGTGGAGATCGTAGAAGGTCAGGTCCGGCTCCAGCGCGGCGCGGATCAGCTCGTGCGTGACGTTGGTCGCCGCATCCCCGGCCAGGCTGTACGCGATGTAGCGGGTGGCGAAATGGGTCGAGTCGAGCTCCGGCGCGTTGAACGCCCTGGCATACAAAGACTTGCCGAGAAAGGCCGCCGCGACCGTGCCGCCCAGCTTGGAGTAATTCGGGACCACGGCACCGGCGTCGTTGCGCGTGACCACGATCGACGCGAGCGCGTGACCGATCCGTTCGTCGAAATTCGAGTTCACCGGGGCCGGGATGTAGCGGGCCTGCTGATGCAGGGCCAGCGGCAGCACGAGATTCGAGAACAGCTGCCGGGTTTCCGCCGTGCCCAGGCCGACGGCGAAGCGATAGCCGTGGTAGCGCAAGGTCGCTTCGTTGACGCGCCGCCAGGCGTCGATCTCGCGGTTGTAGCGGTCGATGTCGCGCTGGTACTGGAGCGATAGCGCGGGATCGTCCGTGGCGGGCGCGTGCGGCTGCGCTTCCGGCACGCTCGTGATGTTGGGAATACCCGCGACCGCCGTTGCTTCAAGCAGGTTCCTGAGCGACACGGTGCTATGGAGGTAGTAGGACACCTTGCCGGGCAGGTTGGACCGCGAAGCCGCGGGCCGGATGCGGAAGTTGCGCGGGAGCACCATGGGCCGCTCACCCGGGGGCAGGGCGGCCCGCACGATCGGGAGCGCCGGCTGGGGTGCATCCGGCAGGTTGGGGCTTGTCGTCGAGGGCAGAAAGGCCTGCGCCCGCGCGCCCGTGCCGTGCGGCCCGGCGATCAGCGCGAGCGGCAGGAGAAGCTTCCGGACAGCACGTAGAGCAGAATCGATCAAGCAGCCGCCTCGACCAGGGAATGCACCAACAGCCTACCTTAAAGAAAAATGAGCCCGTAAGCCCTCTCTAAGAAAGGCAGCACGTGCAGGGCCATTTCTGGGGAGCGGGAGCTTCACACTCAAGGGAAGCGCCCCAAAAAGAAAAGCCCCGCGTGAGCGGGGCTTTTCCGAGTGAAACCGTACTGCTTAGTACATGCCGTCCATGCCGCCGCCACCGTGCGAGTGGCCGCCGCCCGCGGGCGCGCCCTTCGGCTCGGGGATGTCGGCGACCATGGCCTCGGTCGTCAACATCAGGCCCGCGATCGAAGCCGCGTTCTGCAGCGCCGTCCGGGTCACCTTGGTCGGGTCGATGACGCCGGCCGCAACCAGGTCCTCGAACGCGTTGGTGCCGGCGTTGTAGCCGAAGTGGTTGTCCTGGGACTCGTGAATCCGGCCCACGACCACCGCGCCCTCTTCGCCCGCGTTACCGACGATCTGGCGCAGCGGCTCTTCGATGGCGCGCCGGATGATCTGCGCGCCGATCTTCTCGTCGCCTTCCAGCGTCTTGATCAGCGCCTCGACATCGGGGGTGCAGCGAACCAGGGCTACGCCGCCGCCCGGGACGATGCCTTCCTCGACGGCCGCGCGGGTTGCGTGCATCGCATCCTCGACACGAGCCTTCTTCTCCTTCATCTCGGTCTCGGTAGCCGCGCCGACCTTGATGACCGCCACGCCGCCGACGAGCTTCGCGAGGCGCTCCTGGAGCTTCTCGCGGTCGTAGTCGGAGGTGGTCTTGTCGATCTGGTTGCGGATCTCCTTGACGCGCCCCTCGATCGCGGCCGACTCACCCCGGCCCTCGACGATGGTGGTGTTGTCCTTGTCGATGGTGACGCGCTTGGCCCGGCCCAGGTCCTCGATCTTCACGTTCTCGAGCTTGATGCCCAGGTCCTCGGTAATGGCGCGTCCGCCGGTCAGCTTGGCGATGTCTTCGAGCATCGCCTTGCGGCGGTCGCCGAAGCCCGGTGCCTTGACGCCGGCCACGTTGAGCGTGCCGCGCAGCTTGTTGACCACCAGGGTCGCGAGCGCCTCGCCGTCGACGTCCTCGGCGATGATGATGAGCGGCTTCGAGTTGCGGGCCACCTGCTCCAGGAGCGGCAGAAGGTCCTTCATCGACGAGATCTTCTTCTCGTGAATCAGGATGTAGGGGTCTTCCAGAACCGCTTCCATGCGGTCAGGATCGGTCACGAAGTACGGCGACAGGTAGCCGCGGTCGAACTGCATGCCTTCGACCACTTCCAGCTGGGTCTCGAGCGTCTTCGACTCTTCGACCGTGATCACGCCGTCCTTGCCGACCTTCTTCATGGCCTCGGCGATGATGGTCCCGATTGTCGCGTCGGAGTTGGCCGAGATGGTCCCGACCTGGGCGATCATCTCACCGGTGACAGGCTTCGAGAACTTGCTCAGCGCGCCGCCCGTGACGACGCCCTGCTCATCGCGCTTGCCCACGATGGCCTCGACGGCCTTGTCGATGCCGCGCTTGAGCGCCATCGGGTTCGCGCCGGCGGCGACGGTCTTGACGCCCTCGCGGTAGATCGCCTGCGCCAAAACGGTCGCGGTGGTGGTGCCGTCGCCGGCCACGTCGGAGGTCTTCGACGCAACCTCGCGCACCATCTGCGCGCCCATGTTCTCGAGCGAATCCTTGAGCTCGATCTCCTTGGCGACGGTGACGCCGTCCTTGGTGATCGTCGGCGAGCCGAACTTCTTCTCGATGACCACGTTGCGGCCCTTGGGGCCCAGGGTCACCTTGACCGCGTCGGCCAGAACGTTGACGCCGCGCAGGATCGCCTGGCGGGAGTCTTCTCCGTGCAGAATCTGTTTTGCCATTGTCTTGTCTCTCCTGAAACCGTTTGTGGGGAAGGGTTACTTCTTGAGGATCCCGAGGACTTCTTCCTCGCGCATGATGAGGAACTCCTCACCGTCGATCTTGATCTCCGTGCCGGAGTACTTGCCGAACAGGACACGGTCGCCCGCCTGGACGTCGAGCGGAAACGTCTTGCCTTCGTCGTTGGACTTGCCCTTGCCGACGGCGATCACTTCGCCTTCCTGCGGCTTTTCCTTGGCGGTATCGGGGATGATGATGCCCCCGCGGATGCTCTCGCCTTCTTCGACCCGGCGCAGAAGGATGCGGTCGTGAAGCGGCGTGAACGTCGAAGTGACGGTGCTGGTAGCCATATTGGGTTCTCCTTGGGAATCAGGCTTTTGTCTGGCACTCAACCCGGGAGGGTGCTGGCAGACTCGGCCTACGACTGCTAACGTAGCGGACGCTTGTGTGTCATGTCAAGCCGTCTTATGTGAATGCTGAGTAAAGAGCACTCAGGAAATCAGCTAAGCACGGGTAAACCGCTCTCCGCCGTCCGCCCGCGCGGCTCGGAAACCAGCGGCAGCGTAATCCGAAACACCGTTCCCGCCCCTTGCCGGGTACGAACCTCGATCCGCCCCCGGTGTTTTTCAACGATCTCGCGCGAAACCCACAAGCCCAAACCTGTGCCCGTGATGCCCTTGGTCGAGAAAAAAGGCTCGAAAATACGCCGGAGCGCGTCAGCGGGGATGCCGGTGCCCCGGGCCGCGACCGCGATGGAGACGCCCCGCTCGCCGGCCGGCCACAGGCGGCACGGGCGCGCGCGCAGCAGCATCTCCCGCGCGCCGTCCTTGGTCAGCATCGCGTCCACGGCATTGCCGATCAGGTTGGCCAGCACTTGGCGGATCTCCCCGTCGAAGGCCAGGATCTCCGGAGCACCCTCGAAATCACAGCGGATGCTGATGCCGTTATCCCGGATGCGCGCCTCGTACAGGGTCAGCACGGACTGGATCAGCTCCGGGAGGTCGGTGGAGACAGGCTTGGTGCTTTGGCGGTAGAAGCGCAGGGTTTGCGTGGTGATGTGCGTGACCCGGTCCAGTTCCTTCTGCGCCAGGTCGAGGTAGGTGCGCGCGCTGTCCTCGAGCGTGCTCTGGTCCAGCAGGTACAGGCAGTTGGTGATCGCCTCGAGCGGGTTGTTGATCTCGTGGGCGATCGACGCGGCCAGGCGCCCGGCGGCGGCCAGCTTTTCCGTCCGGCGCAGCACCTCTTCTCCGCGCTTTTGCTCGGTCAGGTCGACGAAGAAAATCGCCAGCTGCATGTCGTCCGTGCCGGCCTCGGGGTTCAGCACGGCCGCCCCGATCAGCGCGGGGATTGCGCTTCCGTCCCTGTGGCAGCAGGTCGCTTCCCAGGTTTCGTCGCGGTGCCCGTCGAGGCGCTCGCGAATGCCCCGCGCCACGTGCCGGTGCGGGTCCGCGCCCTCCGGAACCGGGCCGAAGTCGGCCGCCGTGAAGACATGGGCGATGCCGTCCGGCGCGCCCTCCGCGAGCACGTGTGCCTGGCCCAGCAGTCGCTCGGCCCCGCGATTGGAAAAAGTGACCCGGCCGTGCGTGTCGATGATCAGAAGCGCGATCGGGGAGGCTTCCACCAGGCGCTGGAACCGTTCCTCGCTGGACCGCAGGGCGCGTTCGGCGGCGCGCTTCAGCCGCCGGCTGGAGGCTTCGGACAACTCGCGCTCGATCGCCGGGCCCAGCCTGGCCAGGTTTTCCTTCGAAATATAGTCGTGCGCCCCGGCGCGCATCGCGGCCACCGCCGTCGCCTCGCTCACCGCGCCCGACATCATGATGAACGGGATGTCGCGGCCGCTCCCCTGGAGCAACCGCAAGGCCTCCGGGGCCGAAAACAACGGCAGGTTGTAGTCGGCCAGGACGCAGTCCCAGCTTTGCGCGAGCGCCGCGAGCATCTTTTCCGCGGTCTCGACCCGATGCAGCTCCGGCAGGAAGCCGGCCTTGGTCAAATGGCGGCGGAGCAGCAGCGCGTCGTCCGCGTTGTCCTCGACGAGCAGGACGCGCAGCGGACGCGCGGGCGCATCGTCCAGGGTCACTGCTGGAGGCTTGGCGGACATTCGTTGAGGACCAGCCAGTACATTCCGAGCTGCTGGGTGGCAGTGGCGAAATCGGAAAAATTGACCGGCTTGCGGATGTAGCTGTTGACGCCGAGCTTATAGGACCGGACGATATCAGACTCCTCGTCCGACGAGGTCAGCACCACCACCGGCAGCGTGCACGTCCGGTCGTCGTCCCGGATGCGCCGGAGTACCTCGAGCCCGTCGACCTTGGGCAGCTTGAGGTCGAGCAGCACCACCTGCGGCCGCGTGGGGAGCGCGCGTCCGCCCTCGCCGAACAGAAGCTCGATCGCCTCTTCCCCATCGTGCGCCACGCGCACGTCGTTGGCGATATGCGACTTCTTGAGCGCGCGGATCGTGAGCATCTCGTGATCCGGATCGTCTTCCACCAGGAGAATCAAGCGTGTACCTGCCATATGTGCCTCAGCTTAGGGTAAACCAGAAGGTCGCGCCCTTGCCGACTTCTCCTTCGGCCCAAATCGAGCCATGGTGGCGCGCGATCACGCGCGCGACGGTGGCCAGGCCGATGCCCGAGCCCTGGAAATCCTTATCCCCATGGAGGCGCTGGAACGCCACGAACAGCTTGCCGGCATACTGTTGGTCGAACCCGGCCCCGTTGTCGCGCACGTAGTACGCTTCCCGCTCCGGCGACCAGCCGAAGCTGACCTCGGGGTTCGCCGTCTTGCCGGTGAACTTGAGCGCGTTGCCGAACATGTTCTCGAACACCACCCGCAGCAGACGGGCGTCGCCCTCGGTTTCCAGCTCGGGTTCGATCGAGAAGTGAACCGGCCGCTCCGCGAGTCCCTGGTTCAGGTCGGCCGCGGTGGATTCGGCCAGTTCCGACAGATTGACCCGCTCCTGCGCCAACTCCGCGCGCGTGATGCGGGAAAGCTGCAAGAGCGAGTCGATCAGCCCGCCCATGCGCTGCACGCCGGCGCGGATGCGGCTCAGATAATGTATGCCGTCGCCCTCGAGCAGGTGCTCGTAGTCCTCGGCGAGCGCGACGGAAAACCCGTCGACCGACCGAAGGGGCGCGCGCAGGTCGTGCGAAACCGAGTAGGAAAACGCTTCGAGCTCGCGATTGGTCGTTTCAAGCTCGGCGGTGCGCTGCTGCACGCGATCCTCCAAAACCTCGTTCAGCTCCCGGATCTCGGCGGCGCTCTGCTCGGCGGCGCGGCGGGCTTCCCGCTCCGCCTCGTAGGCCTCGGCCCGGTCCAGGGCGAGCGCGATGCGGTCGGCCGCGAGCACCAGCAGCTGTTCCTCCTCGGGCGAAAAGCTGGCCGGGCGTTCCCGGCCCGCGACCAGCATCGCGACGACCCGCGAGTCCACCTTCATCGGCAGGAGCAGCGCGACCCGCAGCCCGGCGTGCATGGCCTCGACCGGCAGCCGTCCGATCTCCCCGCCCGCCAGCCGCACGGGTTCGCCGGTCGCCGCCACGCGGGCGAGCGCGCCGCTCGCGAGCACCGCCCGGCGCTTGCCCGGTACCGCGGTGACGCCCTCGGCCGCGATCAGCTCGACCTCCGCTCCATACCAACGGAACATGGCGAGCACGTCCGTACCCGCCGTGCCGCGCAGCCGCCGCAGCAGTTCCACCGTGAGCTCGTTCACGGTCAGGGGCGAGAAGGCGACCTCCGTGACGGACTGGAGCTTCTGCAGGCGCGAGGCGGTCTGGGCGGCGCGATGGCGCAAACGGCGTTCATGCGCCAGCGACCACAGCGAGAACGCCACGAACAGTACGTCAAACCCGCTCGCCAGCGCCACGGCGACCCTGGTTTCGCGGCGCGCGGCCGCGGTGTCGCGCAGCCGCCCGGCCAGCAGAGCGCGTTCGTAGATCTCCGCGTCCTGGACCGTATCGTTCAGCTCCGACATGATGGCCTGGCTGCTCTTGCGGTTGCGGGCCTCGTCCGGGCCGTTGAGAAGGCCCAGACGGCGCAGGTTCACCCCGCGGGCCAGCCGCTCCAGCCGGAGCGTGCCCAGGTTGCGCGCCTTTTCGAGCCGGGCGTGCTGCTCCGCGTTGTCCGCGGTCAGGTCCAGCAGCGTTTCAAACTGCACGGCGAGCGTATCGTTCGCGTATAGGTAGCCGCCCAGAAAGGTCTCGTCTCCGCTCAGGATGTACCCGCGCGCGCTCGATTCGGCGTCGAAGGAGGTCCTCAAGACCCGTTCCAGGTTCACCAGCACCTCGAGCGTGTGCGTCACCCAGCGCTCGGACTCGCTCAGCACCTGCTCGGCATGGAACGCCAGAGCGGCGTTCGCCACGATGAGTACGGCGGCGAGCGCGAAGATGCCGAAGAGCAGGCGCGCGAAACGGGATTCGGGACTCGAAGCGGTAGTCAAAGCCCCCTGATGGTAACGCGAAACAGCCTCGGAGCGCGCATGACCGAAGTCACTCCAAACGGTACTTGGTCTCCGCCAGGCGGTTCAGCGGGCGCCACAGCAACCGGTTTACCGAGACCACGATGAGCGCCATGATGATGGTCGCCATGAGCAGAACGGGGAACGCGCCCGCGTCGGTGGCGTGGCTGATGTCGGAGCCGAGCCCGACCGTGCTCACCGCGCGGTTGTGGATCTTGAAGTACTCGGTCACGATCGAGGCGTTCCAGGCCGCGCCGGACGCGGTGATGAGCCCCGTGATGAGGAACGGGAAGATGCCCGGCAGGATCAGCGTGCGCCAGCGCTGCGCGCGGGTGAAGCCGAACAGCGTGGAAACCTCCTTGAGGTCGGACGGGATGGCCATGGTGCCTGCGATGACGTTGAAGAAGATGTACCACTGGGTGGCGAGCATCATGAGCAGCACCGCCCCGACGCCCAGCCCGATGCCCACGTGCAGCAGCGCGATCAGGATGACCGGAAACAGCGCCGTCGCGGGGAAGCTGGCGGCGATCTGCGCGAACGGCTGGGCGATGCGCGCGAGCCGCGGGTTGAAGCCGATCGCCACGCCCGCGGGGATGGTCCAGGCGGCGGCCAGCGCCAAGGCCGCCAGCACGCGCAGAAAGGTCGCGCCCGCGCCCAGCAGCAGCAGCCGGTACTCGCCGAGCGGCATGCCCCGCAGCAGCACGGAAGCCTTCCAGATCGCGGTACACCCGAGCACAAGCAGAAACGTCCCGAGCACGGCCGCGGCGAGCGAGGAGCGTCGCCGCCGGTCCACGTCCGGCAGGGCCCCGGCCCGCTTGGCTTCGCCCCGGGCCAGCGAGGCGTACAGGCGTTCGGAGCGCGGCTCGATGGTGCGCTCCCCGATGCGGGCCAGCATGTTGGACCGGCGCAAGAGGTCGAGCACCGGCGAGCGGGCGCGGTCCGCGTTTTCCACGCTCTCAAACTTGAACTTGTCGGACCACGCGATGGCCGGCCGCCACACCAGCTGGTCGATCGCGATCACGATGGCGACCACCGTGCCCAGCCCCCAGGCCATTGCCCGCGAGTCGCCCGCCGCCGCCGCCGTTTGGAGATAGGACCCCAGCCCCGGCAGCCGGAACTGGCGCGAGCCCACCGGGAACATCTCGCAGACCATGAGCGAGAACCAGCCGTTCGCGACCGATATCATCGAGTTCCACACCAGTCCGATGGCGGCAAAGGGCAGCTCCAGCTGCAGCGCGCGCTGCACGCGGGAGAACCGGTTGATCTTGCAGGCCTCCTGCAGCTCGCGCGGGATGGCCTTGAGCGAGGCATAGAACGAGAACGCCAGGTTCCACACCACGCTCGTGAAGATGACCACGATCGCGCCGAGCTCGATGCCGATCTGCCGGGTCGGGAACAGCGAGATCATGGCGAGCATGACCGGCGGCAGAAACGACAGGACCGGAATGGACTGGAGGATGTCGAGCGTCGCGATCAAGAGCGCCTCGGCCCGCTTGTTGTAGGCGGCCAGGTAGCCGTAGCCGATCGCGAAAACGAGCGACAGAAGGTAGGCGAGGGCGATGCGCGCGCAGGAGAGGAAGGCGTACTCCGGCAGTTTCGACGGGGCGAGCGAGATCGCCACCTCCGGCACGGCGCCCGAGGCCCAGTAGCGTCCGATGAGCAGGATCGAGTAAAAGGCCGCGATCAGCGCCGCGCCCACGCCGAGATCCAGCACCACGGGCCACGAGCGCTCGACCAGCAGCGCGCGCGAAAAAGCGAGCCGGGGCTGATTGGCTTCGCTCATTCTTCGGCCATCTCCAGCTCTTCTTCCTCTTCTTCTTCCGGCAGCATGAAGCGCCGCCGGGCCGAGTCGAAGT
>CAXUHL010000002.1:313-6211 GCA_964250745.1 uncultured Acidobacteriaceae bacterium | reverse complement strand
GAAGTCGAACAGCTCCGCGAAGCGGCCCCAGTTCACCGCGGTTTCGAGCTGGTTGCGCGTTTCTTCTTCGGAGAACTGCTCGTCGAGCATGTCGACAAAGAATTCCTCGGGCACGGTGTGGTCGGCCTTGTTGTCGAGCGCGCGGGTGATCTGCCGCAGCAGGAGCACGTGGTCGACCGCGGCCTTGCGGAACAGGTCTTTCTGCGCCAGGATTTCGGACTCCGCGAAGGCCCGGCCCTCGGCGGTGATGGTCACGTCGCCCTCTTCGACCTTGAGAAAGCACAACAGCTGCGCGGCGTCGACGATCGGCAGGAGGTCGTCGATCTCGAAGGCCAGCTCGTCGGCGAGCTTGTAGATGTCGACCCGTCCGCTCGCGTCGCTCATGTCGATGACCATTTCGAGCAGGCCCGCGATGCCGCCGGGCCGCGCGTGGGGCAGCATCTCGTAACGCATCTGGCGCTGGTCGCGCACGGGCCGTCCGGCCTGGATGCGCGGCACCTCCGGGGTGACGTCGGGCCGGGTCAGCACCTTGTAGATGTAGTCGACCAGCTGCGTGAAAGGCCCGCTTTTGCGGTCCCGCGGGTGCGTGAGCGTGACCTTGAAGTCCGTGCGCACGCGTCCCGGGTTGCGCCCCAGCACGATGATGCGGTCGGCCAGCAGCACCGCTTCCTCGATGTTGTGCGTGACGATGAAGATGGACTGGGTGGGGATGGTCTTCTTGGCCCACAGCTCCAGCAGCTCGGAGCGCAGGTTCTCGGCCGTCAGCACGTCGAGCGCGGAGAAGGGCTCGTCCATGAACAGGACTTCCGGTTCGACGACGAGAGCGCGGGCGAAGCCGACCCGCTGCCGCATGCCGCCCGAGAGCTCCTTCGGGTAGGCGCTCTGGAAGCCGTCCAGGCCGACCGTGTCGAGGATGTGGTGGGCGCGGTCGCTGCGCTCCTCGGCGGCCATGCCGCGCGCCCGCAATGGAGCCTCGACGTTCTCGAGCACCGTGAGCCAGGGAAACAGCGCGAAGCTCTGGAAGACGATCGAGACGTTAATTGTCTGTGAACCGATGGGCTTGCCGTGCCAGAGTACGTCGCCCCCGGAGGGCTTCGACAGTCCGGCGAGCATGCGCAGCAGCGTGGATTTGCCGGAGCCCGAAGGCCCGAGCAGCGCGACGATCTCGCCCGAAACGATGGCCAGGTCGGTCGGCTCGATGACCTGGATGCGGTTCTCGCTCGGCTGGGCGTAGTACTTCTCGATGCTGCGGGCACGAATGATGGCGTCGTCGGGCATCGAAAGCACGCTCCAGTCGTGTCGGCCTCCGGGAGGCGTGGTTGGCGGGGCAGGCTGCGGCCGGTGCCGTGCGCAGCCTCGATTGCAATGGGCGGGTGCCGTGCGATACAGCGGGTGCGGTCAAGCAAAGCGTATCATTCCGGTGGAATACAGTTCTGCCCGGATTCCGGAAGCGTCCAAGGCGCATAGCCCGGAGCGGGACGGCAAGGAGTCGGAAAAGGAGCGCATGCAAGAAACTTCGGTAAAACGCAAGGTACTGGTGGCGGATGACGAGCGGGTCATCGCGGACACCCTGGCGATCATCCTGAATCAAAGCGGCTTCGAGGCGACAGCCGTGTACAGCGGAGAGAAAGCGGTGGAAACGGCCAGGACGCTTCAGCCGGACATGGTGATCTCGGACGTGATCATGACCGACCTGAACGGCATCGACGCGGCGATCCGGATCCGCGGGATGCTGCCCAGCTGCAAGATCCTCTTGTTCTCGGGCCAGGCGGCCACGGCGGACCTGCTCGACCGGGCCCGCTCGCAAGGGCACGAGTTCGAAATCCTGGCCAAGCCGGTGCACCCGCAGGACCTCCTGGCGCGACTGCGATCCTGACAAGCGACCCGGCCGGTATGTATTCTCCCTGGTGTCACAGGAAGGCTCGATGCGCAGACGGGAGTTCTTGAAAGGCACGGGGGCCCTGCTGGCGGCCTCTTCAATCCCAGGGCAAGCCCAAGGCACGGAAGCGGGCCGCCTGGTCCTGCCCATGAACCGGGGCTGGCGCTGGAAGGCCGAGGACGTTCGCGGTGCCGAGGCTCCCGGCTTCGACGACTCCGGCTTCGAGCGGGTCACGCTGCCCCACACCAACGTCCGCCTGCCCTGGCACAACTTCGACGACCGGCAGTATGAATTCATCTCGACGTACCGACGCCGCTTCCGGCTGCCTCCGGAGGCGCGCGGCAAGCGGGTCTTCGTCGACTTCGAGGGTGCAATGACAGCCTCGACCGTCTCGATCAACGGCGTGTCGCTGGGCGAGTACAAGGGCGGCTTCACCCCATTCTCCTTCGAGCTGACGCCTCATTTGAGAGAAGACAACGTGCTCGTCGTCCGGCTCGACTCGACCGAGCGCGCCGACATCCCCCCGTTCGGCTACGAGATCGACTACCTGACTTTCGGCGGCATCTACCGCGAGGTCTCGCTGCGGGTCGTGCCCGAGGTGTACCTGGACAATGTCTTCGCGCGCCCGGTGGACGTGCTCGCCGGTTCGCCGGGGCTGGAGGTGGACTGCTTCGTCGCAGGTCTTGTCGGCAAGGGGCTTGCGCTGGAGGTGGAGCTGCGTGACGGCGACCGGGTGGTCGCCGCAGCGAAACAGCCATTGCGGCAAGCAGCGGCCGCCGACCCCGATGCGACGCTCGATCCGGTCACGAGCGCGCCCGTGTACGCGACCACGGAGACGCAGCGCGACCCGGCCCGGCACACCGTTACGCTGACAAAACTGAGCGGGATCGAGCTCTGGGATCTCCGCAAGCCGAAGTTGTACACCGTGCGAGTTCGGCTCAGTGGGCAGGGTAAGGTCCTCGACGAGGACACCCGCCGCATCGGCTTCCGCGACGCCCGATTCACACCTTCGGGCTTCAGCCTGAACGGCAAGGTCGTCAAGCTGCGCGGCCTGGACCGCCACCAGACCTTCCCCTATGTGGGCCAGGCGATGCCCGCGCGCGTGCAGCGGCGCGATGCGCTGATCCTCAAGAAGTACGGCTCGAACATCGTCCGCACCTCGCATTACCCGCAGTCCCGGCACTTCCTGGACTGCTGCGACGAGATCGGCCTGCTGGTGCTCGAAGAGATCCCCGGCTGGCAGCACATCGGCCCCGAGCCATGGAAGCAGACCTCGATCGACAACGTGGGCCGTATGATCCGGCGCGACTGGAACCACCCCTCCATCGTCCTGTGGGGCGTCCGCATCAACGAGTCTCAGGACGACCACGGCTTCTACACCAGGACCAACGCCCTCGCTAAGGCGCTCGACCCCTCGCGCCAGACCGGCGGCATCCGCTACCTGCGCAACACCGAGCTGCTCGAGGACGTGATGACCATCAACGACTTCGAGTTTCCGCTCAAGGAGCCCAACCACCCGCTCTACCTGAACACTGAATTCGTCGGCCACACGTACCCGGTCAAGACCACCGACGACGACGAGCGGCAGCGCGAGCACACCCTGCGCCACGCCCGCATTCATGACCAGCTGGCCTCGAACCCGCAGTATGCGGGCGGCATCGGCTGGTGCGCGTTCGACTACAACACGCACTCCAACTTCGGAGCGGGCGACCGCATCTGCTACCACGGCGTCTTCGACATCTTTCGCGAGCCCAAGCCGGCGGCCGGCTTTTACCGCTCGCAGATCGATCCGTCAGAAGAGGTTGTGCTCGAACCCGCGTTCCACTGGGCCAAGTCGGACGAGGCGGTCGGGTTCCGGCGCGCGGTGGTGTGCTCCAACTGCGACCACCTCAAGTTCTTCCTGCGCGAGCGCAGCCTCGAGACGAACCCCTGGCAGCCGATCGTCGAGCTCGACCCGGACCGGGCGGAGTTCGCGCACCTGAAGTACCCGCCGTTTCAGCTCGACATGCACGCGCTCGACGGGAAGAAGCTCGGCTTCGCCTGGGGCGATCTGCGCATCGAAGGGTATCTCAATGGCAAGCAGGTTGTCTCGCGGACCTTCTCCGGAGACGGCGCGAACCATGCCTTCTCACTTACCGCGGATGACAGGGAGTTAGTCGCGGACGGGGCGGATACGACGCGCGTTGTCCTGCGCGTGACGGATGGCTTCGGCAACGTGCGCCCGCTCGCGGATGACGCAATCGCGCTGACGCTGGAAGGCCCGGCGGAGCTGATCGGGGATAATCCGTTCGTGCTGTCCGGCGGGACCGGAGCCGTGTGGGTGCGGGCGAAGGAGCAGGCCGGGACAGTGAAGCTGACCGCGAAGCATCCCCGGCTTGGGGAGCAGAGGGTTACGTTCACTCTTAAGGAGGGTAGGCCCGAGGATGTCTGACGCTTCCGGGCTAGGCCGCGCCTCCCTCCAGGCGAGTGATCCGGTCGTGCTGAAGCTCCGCGATACGGAGAAGACCCTCGATTCCTTCACGCACAGTCGACATCGCCGCTTGCATCTCGCGAACATCCTGGGTGAGCATCTCCACGCTTTGCGTCAGAGCTTCATGACGTTCAGTGAGCTTATCGATTCTTTTTTCGAAGTCCATGCTGCCATGGTACCTCCGAAATGTCCTGCAAAACAGGTTCCGCGTTAAGCCATTTACCTGCTTACTCGGCAGGACTGCTCCGATTCCGGAGGGGTTCACGCTGCGGGGAGGTCACACCTCTCGCCGCCCTTCCAGCGAGCGCGCCATCGAGACTTCGTCCACGTACTCGATATCGCTCCCGGCGGGCACGCCCGTGGCGATACGGGTGATGCGCAGCCCCGCCCCGTCGCGGACGGTCTTGCGCAGCGACTCCGCGAGGTAGCCCGCGGTCGCCTCGCCCTCGATGGTCGGCGAAGTCGCCAGGATCACCTCGTCCACGTCGCCCCGTCCGACGCGAGCGAGCAGGTTCTGCGTTCGCAGCTGCTCCGGCCCTACGCCGTGCAGGGGCGATAGCGTGCCGTGCAGCACGTGGTACACGCCGTTGTAGGTGCGTGTGCGCTCGACCGAGTCGATCGAGGTCGGCTCCTCCACCACGCACACCTGCCGCCCGTTGCGGGTCGGCGAGTCGCAGTACACGCACGGGTCCACGTCGGTCACGTTGTTGCATACCGAGCAGAGCCGCAGCTCGCGTTTCAACGACTGGACGGCTTCCGCGAGCGCCGTCGCATCCTCGGGCGAGGAGCGCAGGATGTGGAACGCGAACCGCTGCGCGCTCTTTTGCCCCACGCCGGGCAGTTTGCGCAGCTCTTCGATCAGGCGGGCCATGGGTTCGGCGAAGCGGGGGGGCACGGGTTACAGGAGGCCTTCCGGCAGGCCGAGCCCGCCCAGCATGCCGGCCACGTTGCTGCCCGCCGCCTCGTCGGCGCGCCGTCCGGCGTCGTTGAAAGCTGCGCGCAATAGGTCCTCGAGCATTTCGCGGTCCGCGGGGCCGCTCAGCCCGGCCAGCGCCGCCGGGTCGAGCGTAACGCCAAGCACTTCCTTTTTGCCTGTCATCCGGACGCGCACCGCGCCGCCCCCGGCCGAGCCCTCGACCGTGACCTTGGCGAGCTGCTCGCCCGCCGCTTCGCTCATCTGCTTGGCTTGCGCCAGCATCGCTTCGATGTCCATGAAGTCAGGGTACAGGGTGGAGGGTAGAGGGTAGAGGGTAGAGGGTAGAGGGTTGAGGGTGAAGGGTAGAGGGTGGAGGGAAGGGTGAAGGGGAGCTCGACTACTCGCAGACGACTTGCCTAAGCAAGCAGTATTTCTCTTCTGTCCTCCACCCTCTACCCTCTACCCTCTACCCTTCCTCAAATCCACCACACTGCGCACCTCGGCCCCGAACAGCTCCTTCGCTTGCTGCACCAAAGGGTTTTCAAGCGCGAGGGCTTCCACGCTGCCGGTCGAGGCGGGGCGCGGGGCGGTTTTGCCGGGCGCGCCGCCCTCGCCCGGGACCCACTCGACCGG
>CAXUHL010000002.1:0-274 GCA_964250745.1 uncultured Acidobacteriaceae bacterium | reverse complement strand
TGCGCGCACCGCGGCCTTGACCAGCTTGTCAGCTTCGGCGTTCATGGTCAGGCCCAGCATGGTCTTTTTGGCCGCCACGGCGACGCGGACCGCCCTGGGCGTTTCGGTCCACTCGCCGGCGTTCACGAGTGTGGCGGCGGTCGTGTGGCCCGCGGCCTCAAGAGCAGATACGGCAGCTTTCCGCATCGCCCGCAGGTCGAGCGTGCGCGGCGGTTCCGGCCCGCGCCCATGGGCTCGTGCGCGGGTTGAGCGGGGGGCGCTGCGTTTGCGGCAG
>CAXUHL010000001.1:0-57735 GCA_964250745.1 uncultured Acidobacteriaceae bacterium | reverse complement strand
CGCACGACAACGACACGACCCTGGGCTGGTGGCAGACCGGCGCGACCCCGGCGGAGAAGCTGGCCGTGACCATGTACGCCGGCCTGGGCGAGGACGGGCCGGCCTGGTCGCTGCTGCGGGCCGCGTCGTCTTCGGTCGCCGATCTTTGTCTGTTTCCGGTGCAGGATATCCTGGGCATCGGGACGGAAGGGCGCATGAACGTGCCCTCCGCCGCAACCGGCAACTGGAGCTGGCGCGTGGATCAGTCTGCGCTGACCAAGGAGATCGCGGCCAAGCTGTTCGCGATCACCGACGGCGCGGACCGGACGCTGGAGGCGGAGCGGGAGTTGTTGAAGCTGAAAGAGGAAGCAACGGCGTGAGCCGTCCCATGATTTCGGGTCTTCCTGAGCGAAGCGAAGGATCTGCTTTTTGCCCGCAGACCTGCGAAAAGCAGGTCCTTCGTCGCTCCGCTCCTCAGGGTGACCCTAGCCCCGCGTAAACATCGCCACCGGAAACTCCCCGAACACCTCCGCCAGCTCCACGGTGCCGCCTCGAATCGCCGCCCCGGTCAGTGCATTGGTCCACGCCCCCTCCGGCACGGATACGCTCAACTCGTCCCAGGCCTGCCCCAGCGGCAGCTCGGGTTTCCCGTCCGTCAGCGTCCAGGTGAACCGCGGGATCACCACCAGCACGTCTTCCCCGCGCAGGTAGGCGAAGGCGTGCTCCGGGTCGGAGACCTCGACCGGCGTGTAGGCGCCCGTATCGAACGCCTCGCGATGCGCATTCCTCACCGCGAGCACCCGCTGCATGGTGAACAGCTTCACCCGCCCGTCTTCGAGATTCTCGAGCACATCCTTGTAGGCATCGGGCTTGTCGAACGCCTTCAAGGCTTCGACCCGGTGGGTGTAGTCCACCGGCCGCCGGTTGTCCGGGTCCACAAGGCTCAGGTCCCACATATCGGTCCCTTGATAAAAGTCTGGCACCCCCGGCGAGGTCGCCTTGAGCACCATCTGGGCCAGCGAGTTGACCGCGCCATGGACCCGCACACTCGCCAGGAGATCCTCAAGCTGCGCGAGGAACTCGGGCCGGGCCAGCGCCTTGTCCACGAACCCCTGCACCGCCTCGGTGTACTCCGGCCGCGGATTGATCCAGCTCACATTGACCTTGCCCTCGCTCAGAGCCTTGGCCAGGTACTCCTTCACGCGCCCGGCGAAGCCCTCCTGATCGACCTTCATCCAGGGCCATGCGCCCACGATGGTCTGGTAGACCAGGTACTCCTCGTTCGCGTCGGGGGCGACTGCCCCGTCCTCGAGCTCGGTCTTGCATCCGGCGTTGTCCGCCGCCCAGCGTTTGACCGTGGCCTCCCACCGGTCCGGCATCTCGGAGAGCACGTTGAGCCGGTTGCGCACGTCTTCGCTGCGCTTGGTGTCGTGGGTGGAAGTGGTGAGCATGGCGTGCGGAGTATTCCTGAGCCGCTCGGCGTTGGCCTTGTGCAGCGTCTCCGGCTTCAGCCCGAACGCCTCCATCGCCGAGCCGACCTCGTTCGACGAGAGAAACCGAAAATAGACGTAGAAGCTGGTGTCCTCGACGCCCTTGGCCATCACCGGGCCGGTCAGCTGCTGGAACTTGAGCGCGAAGTAGATCTGCGCCTCGTCCCCGTCCGGCCGTGCTTCGAGCAGCAGCACCCTCTGCAGGTAGTCGAAAGCCGAGGCGTCCACGCCGGGGTTGCGCCGCTTGGCCGCGCGGATCGCGGTCCGGATGGTGCGCTTGTCCTCGTCCGAGTACTCGCCGCGCTCGTCGATGTAGGTGCGGTAGATGGGGAAGCACGCGATGGTCTCGCGCAGGACCGTTTCGAGCAGCGCGTCGGTGAAGTCGCGCACCCGCCGGTCCGCCCGGGCCAGATGCGAGAGCAGGTTGGCCAGCACCTGGAGCTCGCTCGACAGGGAAGAGAGCATGACATTGCGCTTGGACTCGTAGATGACCCGCGCCGGGTTGACCCGTCCGCCGATGAACTCCGAGTAGATCGCGTCGAAGCGGGCCTTGTTGGCCGGCTGGATGAAGAACTGGTTCGCGAAATGGACGAAGTCGTAGCCGGAGGTGCCTTGGACGGCCCACACTTTGGGCAGTGTCTCGCCGGGCTCCAGGATTTTCTCGACCACGCAGTAGAGCGGCAGCGTCGCCCAATCCGAGCTCCGGGTCCCATCGAGAACCTGCTGCTCGATCCCTTCCGGAGAGTCCTCGCTCATCACCGGGCCGAAGCACCGGGCCGCCGCGCACAGCTGCTGCAGCCGCTCCAGGTACACGCGCGGGTTGAACATTCCGTCGCAGTGGTCGATGCGTAAACCGGTCACGTCGCCGTCGGCCAGCATCTTGCGGATCAGCGTGTGCGTCCGGTTGAAGACTTCGGGGTTCTCCATGCGGAGCCCGACCAGATCGTTCACGTCGAAGAAGCGCCGGTAGTTGATCTGCTCGCTCGACGTGCGCCAGTACGCGAGCCGGTAGGGCTGCGCATTCAGCAACCCGTGCAGCGCGTCGAACGAGCGAGGGTCACCCGGCGTGCCGTTCACCGCAGCGGCGGCTTTCTGGAGCGCGGGCTGGAGCGCGGGATCGCCCAGCATGGCCTGGAGCCGAGGCTTGAGCTCCCGCAGCCGCGCTCGCCGCCCTGCTACCGTGCCGGGGTCGGTGCTCTCGTGCGGGGGCAGGGTTTTCAGCTCCTCCAGCAGCGCCCGGAACTTCGGCGTGATGCCCCACTCTCCGTCCCGCTCCTGGGGGAAGAGCATGGGCAGCGGCCGCGGCGCAAGGGGCTGGACGTGGTCGAAATACTTGAGCAGCGCGCGGCCCCCCTCGAACGCGACCTGGAGCTCTCCGTCCTCGAGCGCCTCGCCGTATTGCTTGCCCAGGATCGGCAGCAGCAGACGGTTCTGCATGTCCGGCTTCAGCGGCTCCCAGTCGATGTCGAAGTAGCCCGAAAACTCGGAGGCGCGGCCGTTCTCGAGCACGTCCTGCCACCACACGGACTGGTTGCCGACTCCCATGTGGTTCGGCACGGTGTCGAGCAGCAGGCCCATTTCGCGCGCGCGCAGGGCCTCGGTCAGCCCGCCGAAGCCCCCTTCGCCGCCCAGCTCCGGGTTCAGGCAGTCGTGCCGAACCACGTCGTAGCCGTGCATGGAGCCGGGCCGCGCCTCGAAGATCGGCGACAGGTAGGCATCGGTGATGCCCAGCTTCTCGAGGTAGGGCACGATCGCCGTCGCGTCCGCGAAGGTGAACTCCTTGTGCATCTGGAGCCGGTAGGTTGCGCCTGGGGTGCGGGCTTCGGCGGCAAGGGTCGTGCGCAGGCAATCGTCCATATTCCCGCTTGGATGCAGGCGCATCTATACTCGAGAAGACAGCCACCCTGAGGAGCCCCATGCCACTTTCCGGCGAAGCGATCCGCTTGATGAACTATGTAGACGATGTTTCCGTGACGCTGCGCCGCATCCTCGCGCTGTCGGCCTCGCTCACCCCGGAGGAGCGCACGCGCGTGAGCGAGTACCTTCAGAAGTCCGAGCCGAGCGTGCAGTCGGTGGTCACCAAGCTGACCGAAGCAAAGACGGCGTAGGCTCGCCGGGCACGAGCGTCGCTTTCTGAGCGCGCTCTCGACAAACATGAGTCCTTCTCACGGCGTCCAGACTGAACGAACCATCCGTCGCGTCGCCATCATCGGCGCGGGCGGGGGCGGGGCGATCTCCGGCCCGCGCCTGGCCGCGCTGTGCGTCCGCGCCGGGTTCGATACCGTGCTCGAAGACGTGCTGCCGGGTAACCTGCGCCGCGCTGCTTCGGTGTTCGCACCGGGCGAGGAACCCCGCTACGCCGCCAGCATCGAGGATGCCGTTCGCGATGCCGATCTGGTGATCGACACCGTCCCGGACGAGCTCGAATCGAAGCTCGAAATCCTGACCATGCTGGACCGTATGGCTCCGCCGCATACCATCTTCATTACCCCGACCGAGGCACTCAGCATCGCCGACCTGGCCTCGTGTACCTATCGGCCGGGCCAATGCTTCGGTCTGCGTATGCTCGCCGACTTACCCTTTAAATGCGAACTTACTCATGCGCCCGCCTGCACGCCCGAGAACCTCGCCGGGGTTGAGCGCTTCCTGCGTGAGCTCGGAGCCCGCGTGATTGTAGAGCAGGACACCCGAGCCCTTCCGTAGACCACCCGCCGTCATCACGAAGCAGCCTCTTATTCAGGGCACCTCTTAACCGAAGAAAGTCACACAGACGCCGCAAGGGTCAATCGCCGCAAACTCCAACGAACCCCAAGGCTTGCGGGTAAGGTCACCGTTTGGGTGGACCTTACCGCCCCGGGCTTGATACTGAACAAACCATTCTTCCAGTTCCGCGACCTGGATTCGTAACATCGTTTGGTCTCCGACAGTACGCGCCGACTCAAGACCGCCGACTAACGCAAAGCGGATGCGCACGGTATCCCGGCTGATCCCGGCGTAACTCAGCGGGTTGCCGTAGCTGAACTCCTCGGTAAACCCGCAAACCGAGATCCACCACGCGAGCGAGACTTTCACGTCCGCGCAGGGCAGTACGGGAACTGCGGTTTCGAACCGAACCGTCATAGTGTCAGCTTACTCCTGAGGGATTTTGCTCCAAAGCCAGCCCAGATCGAGATACATGGCGGTGCCCGGAACTTCCAGGCGGTCTGCCGGCAGCCAGGATTTTTCCTTCGTCCCTGCCCAGGAAAACGTCTCCCGTGTCTCAGGGTCGATCAGCCAGATATGTTCCACGCCCACCCGGCTGAAGTCGGTCGCTCGGTCACTAAGATCTGAAATTCTGTCGTCGGGGGAGAGAACCTCAATGGCGATCAGAGGCGGAGCATCCTGTGTTTTTCCTCGAATCGGACCCAGATGAGTAATCGCGACATCCGGTAAACGAAAGTTGGACGAGGTCACCCGCGTCCGTACCTCAGGCAGAGGCATGACGCTCCATTCGTCCATGTGCATTGCAAACCAATACACGACCATCGCCTGAACGAAGGCGTGAAGATTTGTGGGCATGGGTCGCTCCCTCAAATACCCGTCGATTAACTCCGGATCGTACTCGTAGGACGTATTGAGATACTCTTCGACGCTGACTGCGTGCGCGGTTTCCATAGCCTGCCTCCATCCAGTCCCTTAGAGCTTACCCCGCGGACGCCTGCCCGGAAAGCGGCAAATCACTCCGCCTGGTCCGGCCGCTTGTACGGCCCTTTCAAGTACAACCGCGCCTCGTTTAGCGCCCCTTGCGTGTTGTCATTGGTCTGCACGGCCTGGCGGTACTCGTTCACCGCGCGGTCGCGCTGGCCGGTCGCGTCGAAGATCTTGCCGAGCGCGATGTGGCTCCACACCTGCGTCCAGCCGGGCTCGCCGTCCCCGCGCAGGGCGTCGCGGTAGCTGTTGGCGGCGGCCTGGTAGTTGCGCTGGGTGAACAGGAGCTCGCCGATGCGGTAGTTCGCGAGCGAGGAAGCCGGATTGGCGGCTAGCGCCTTCTGGAACTCCGCGAGGGCCCCGGCGAAATCGTTCTGCCCCACCAGCTGCTGACCGCGCAGGATGGCCACGCGCACCTGCAGATCGGGGGTCACCTTCAGAATCCAGTTGTCCGGGTCCACCTGGATGCGGCGCGGCGAGCCGAAGGTGTCGACCACGTACTGCGAAGTGGTGCCTTCGACTTCGACCCGCTTGTCCTCCGTCTTGCCCTCGGTCTGGACCCGCAGGTCGACGGGCATGTTGAACAGGTCCAGGTCCTGCCCGACGGTGCCGATGGTGCGGAAGCCTTTGTCGTTGCCCAGACGGTACACCGCGTACTTGTCGACGAACTGCGGCGCGCCCGTTCCGTCGAGCCACTGCGAGAAGAAGGCAGTGAGCGGCTGCTGGATTTGCGCTTCGGTCAGCTTCTCGAACTCCGAGGTGGTGATGCCCTTGTCGGCGAACTGGGTCTGCGCGGCCCGCATGATCTTCAGAAAGCCCTCGTCCCCGGCCTCCCAGCGCAGCATGTGGAAGACCATCGCACCCTTCTCGAGCGTGAGCGACTGGAACTCCGGTGAAAACACCTGCAAGCGTCCCGCACTGGTGAGCGGGATGGTGTCGTAGGCGAGCGCGCCCGCGGAGACGTCCTGCACGGCGGCCTGGAGCGCCGGTTTGCCCCCCTGGTCCTCGACGTAGAGCAGCTCCGCGTAGCGGGCCATTCCGTTGGTGATCCAGGTGTCGTTGAGCGTCGCCGGGCTCACCGCCGAGCCCCACCACTGGTGCGCGACGGTGTTCGCGAGCAGGCGCGCGTCGGACTTGTTGGCTATGCGCCCGCCGGCGATGGCAGCGATCTCCGGCGCCCAGGCCGCGGGAACCGTGTCGTCGGGCAGCTCGACGATGTTCAGCTTGTTCGACTCAGCAAGGCCGAAGGTACTTGAGTAGAAGGCGAACTCGCGGTTGGCGGTGTCGGCGTAGGCGGCCGCCGAGGCCTGGTGCGCGTCCGTCGTGTAGACCTTGATGTTGGGCGAGCCGGTCTCGGTGACGGGCGGCAGGAACTTGCCGATGACCAGCGTCCCGGGAAAGCCCGGCTTGGTCCAGGAGAAGTCGAACTCCTGCCCGCCGGGAAGGGCCAGGTTCGCGGTCGTGGGACGTGTGGCGGCGGGCTTGGTCGTGGCGGCAACTCGGGCAGCGCGCGCGGCCCTGGCCTTCGCGGCCGGGGTGAGCGGCGCCTTCGCGGGGGCGGCTTTGACGGACGGGCGCTCCGGCGCGTCGGCCTCGCTGTCCGGCTCGGCGGTGCCGTTCTTCTTGCGTTGTTCGCTCGCGGTGGTCGGTGCCTGGGCGGCCGCCTCGCCCCGGCGCTGCAGCTGCGGGCCGGAGTCGCCGCCCTGGCCGGGCAGGGGCGCGGCGTCGCGGTGGGCCTGCTCCGCATTGACCACCTTGCCCGGCGCGGTAGGGGCGTTGGTCGCGCCCGAGCCAACCACTGTATAGCCCGCGGGCACGTAGACGTGCATCTCCGCCGTGAAGCGGTCGGTGGTGTAGCCGACCAGCGGGAACCATCGGCCCGCATACAGCAGGTACGAGATCGGGTCATCGATGGAAGCGAGCTTGAGCCCCTCGACCGGGCCGCCGTCGGCACTCGTCAGCGCGCCGTTGTACAGGAAGGTCCAGGTGTAGGTCTGCCCCGCGACCAGCGGCTGCGCGGGCGTGACCCGGACGGTCGCGTTCGCCCCGCGCTCGCCGTTGAGCGAGGCCCCGCTCGCGTCGCGCACCTCGGTCACCCGCAGGGCGCCGTGCAGCTCGAAGTTCGCCGCGTCGCCGGCCTGGTTCGCGATGAAGGTGACCTTGGCCTGCGCGGTGAGGGTATGGGCCGACGGGTTCACCTGCGCGTCGAGCACATAGCCGGTCACCTCGATGGGCGGCTTGGCTTCGGCGGCGAACAGCGGGGATCCGGACAGGAACAACAGGGCAGGGGTCGTGCTCAAAAGTGTCGTGCTCAAAAGTGTCGTGCTCAAAAGTGTCGTGCTCAAAAGTCTCATAGGGCGAGGCTCATCGGTCGCGTGCTCATCGGTTTAGACCCGGGCAGCAGGGAAAGGACGTGCGCGGCCACGGTCCCGATCGCGCTTGTTTCCGTTTGGAGAGCCACGCGGATTTGATGCAACGAATCGATCATCGCCCGGCGCTCGGGGCTGTCGGCCAGCAGGGGGCCGAGCGCGGCGGCGGCCGCCTCCGGGGTAAAGGCGTCCTGGATCAGCTCCGGGACGACCCGCCGGCCGGCGATCAGGTTCGCCATGGCCACGTGCCGGACCTTGACGACGCGCCGGGCAACCGCGTGGGAAAGGCGCGAAAGCCGGTAGACCACCACGAACGGATTGCCGATCAGCGCGGCCTCGACCGTCGCGGTGCCGCTCGCGACGAGGCTCGCGCGGGCATGGTGGAGCGCGGCGCGGGCTTCGCGGGCCATTTTGACGGGTGCCTGCCCGAGGAGCCCTTCAACACGCGCGACCTGGAAAGCGGTCAGGGTCGGCGCGAGCGGCAGCACGTACTCATACCCCGGTCCGAGCAGCCGCGCCGCGCCCAGCATCGCGGGCAGGTTCAGCGCGATCTCACCCGGACGGCTCCCCGGCAGCAGGCCGATCCACGGCTTGCCGACGTCCAGCCCATGCGCAGCCGCGAACGCCTCGCGCGAAACTGTCGGCAGCGGCAGCCCCGCCAGGGGGTGCCCGACAAAGGTTGCATCGACCCCGCGCGCGCGGTACCAGGGCTCCTCGAACGGGAAGATGACCAGCATCCGGTCCACATCGCGCCGGATGCGCGGCAAACGGTGCTGCTTCCACGCCCAAACCTGGGGGCTCACGAAGAAAACCACCGGGATGCCGAGCTGCCTCGCCCGCTTCGCCAGCCCCAGGTTCACGTCGGGAAAGTCGATCAAGACCAGCACGTCCGGTTTTTCGGTGAGCAAAGCCCGGCGCAGCTTCCGGTATTCGCGGTAAATCCGGGGAATGTGCCGGACGATCTCGGTGATGCCCATGACGGCGATATCCTCGGCGCGCGCGATGCGGCGCAGCCCGGCCGCCTCCATGCGCGCGCCGCCGAGGCCGAGGAACTCGGCCCCCGACGGCCGCAGCGCCTCCATCAGCGCGACCCCGTACCGCTCCCCGCTCGCCTCGCCCGCGGAGAGGAAGATGCGCGCCAAGCTAGTCGGTCCCGAGCGCCAGCGCGGGTGAGAATCGCTCCGTCGAGGGCACCCCGGCTTCCTGGTCGCGGTACTGCAGCTGGTACAGCTTGTAGTAAAGCCCGCGCTCGGCCAATAACTGCTGATGCGACCCCTGTTCGCGCAGGCGGCCCTTGTGCATCACCAGAATGGTGTCGGCCCGCTGCACGGTCGAAAGCCGGTGCGCGATCAGGACCGAGGTCCGGCCGGCGACCATGCGCTCCAGCGCGCTCCGCACCCGCAGCTCCGTATCCGTGTCGACGGACGAAGTCGCCTCATCCAGAATCAGGATCGCGGGGTCGTGCGCCAGCGCCCGGGCGAAGTTGATCAGTTGCTTTTGCCCCGTGGAAAGCCCGGCGCCGCGCTCGCGCAGCAGCTCCTGGAAACCCGAGGGCTGCGCCTCGATGTAGTCGAGCAGGTTGACCTCCTCGGCCGCCCGACGCACCCGCTCCGGGGTGATCGGCGAGCCCATGCGAATGTTCGATTCGATGGTCCCCGAGAACAGGAACGGGTCTTGCAGGACGACGCCGAAGCGCGACCTGAGGCTGTGCAGGTCCTGCGCGCGCACGTCCACCCCGTCGATCAGCACCGCTCCATGCTGCACGTCGTAGAAGCGCATCATCAGGCTGATGATGGTGGTCTTGCCCGCGCCGGTGTGGCCCACGATCGCCGCCGTTTCCCCCTTCGCGATCGAGAAGGAGACCCCGCGCAGTACCCACTCCACGCCTTCGACCGCCGCCGGGTCCTGGGTTTCCTGCTCCGGCGTCAGCTTGCCGTAGGTGAACCAGACGTCCTTGAACTCGACCTGGCCGGTCTTTTCCACTTTTATCGCGAGGGCCGGCGAGCCGACCTCCGGCTCCGTGTCGAGCAGCTTGAAGACGCGCTCGCTGGCCGCCATGGCCGCCTGCAGGATGTTGTACTTTTCGCTCAGGTCCTGAATGGGCCGGAAGAATCGCTGCGAGTACTGGATGAAGGCGACCAGCACGCCGATCGAAACCGCTCCGCGCAGAACGCCCTCGCCGCCCAGCCAGATCACCAGCGCGATCGCGATGGTGCTCAAGAGCTCGACGCCCGGATAGTAGAGCGCATAGGCCAGGATCGAATCCTTGAACGCCTGCTTATGGAGGTCGTTGATGGCGGAAAAATCGTCGAAGGCCCGCTGCTGCCGGTTGAATAGCTGCACCAGCGGCATGCCGCTCACGTGCTCCTGCGTGTAGGCGTTGATCTTCGCGACCGCCGCGCGGATCCTCCGGTACGACTCGCGGACGTATTTACGGAAGATGCGCGTGATGAGCAGGATCAGCGGCAGCACGGCGAAGGTGATCAACGCGAGCCACCAGCTCATCGAGAGCATCACCGCGACGATGCCGATCAGCACGAACACGTCCTCGAAGATCGCGAAGATGCCGGAGGTGAACATTTCGTTCAGCGCGTCCACGTCGCTGGTGAGCCGGGTCACCAGCCGGCCCACCGGGTTGCGGTCGAAGAAGCCGATGTGCATGCGCTGCATGTGCGAGAAGATCTCGCGGCGCATGTCGAACATGACCTTTTGGCCCATCCACTGCAGTACGTAAGTCTGCATGAACTCGAGCGCGTAGCCGAGCGCGAGCGAGCCCAGGTAGACCCCGGCGAGCTCCGTGACGCCGGTGGCGGCGCGCGCGCTCAGGTGGCGCGAAAAGTAAGTGTGCTTCGCGCCGGGGGCTTGCGGAGTGAGGTAGAGGTCGAGCGCGACCTTGAACAGATACGGCCCCAGCACGTCGATAGCCGCCTTGAGCAGGATCGCGACCAGCGACACGGCCGCGATGAGCTTGTACGGGCGCAGGTAGGTGAGCAGACGCCGCATCAGGCGTCCGTCATACGCCTTACCGACTACGTCGTCATCTTGCTGCTGGGCGGCTTCGGCCATCAGATGCAATTCTACCGGGCTGCGAGAATGGAGCTATGGACCCGCTCGGCATTTACATCTCCGTTCCGTTTTGCCGGGCGAAGTGTACGTTCTGCAACTTTGCTTCCGGGGTGTATCCCGCGTCGGCGATGCCTGCCTATGTCGCGGCCGTGGTCCGCCAGCTGCGCGCGGCGCGGGGCTGGGCGGAGGCGCGGGGTTTGGTGCTGCCGCAAGCGGTGGACACCGTCTACCTGGGCGGCGGGACGCCCTCGCTGCTGCCGCCGGAGCTCGTGCGCGCGCTCTTCAAAGCGATCGGGGATGAGTTCGACATGGCCCCGAACGCGGAGATCACGCTTGAGGCTGCGCCGCTGCAGCTGGAACCGGCGACTTTAGAAGAGGCTCGAGCTCATGGCGTAAACCGTGTTTCCTTCGGCGTGCAGTCCTTCGTGGACGGCGAGGCGCGGGCGACCGCCCGGACCCACTCCGGGGCCGAGGCGCTGGCGGAGATCGCGAGGGTGCGCGCGGCGGGGGTCGCGCACGTTTCGGCCGACCTGATCGCCGGGCTGCCCGGGCAAACCGGCGCGAGCTGGAGCTACTCGGTCGCGCGGCTTGCGGAAGCTCCGCTCGACCACGCTTCCGTTTATATGTTCGAGTGCGACGAGGACTCGCGGCTCGGCGCGGAGGCGCTGCGGGGCGGGGCGCGGTTTGGGGCCGGGCTGCTGCCGCACGAGGACGCCGTGGCGGACTGGTACTCGCAAGCCTGCGATACGCTGGGGGCGCAAGGACTTGAGCAATATGAAATTTCCAACTTCGCGCGTGAAGGCGGGCGTTCGCGCCACAACGAACGGTACTGGCTGCGCGCGCCGTATCTCGGGCTGGGGGTGGACGCGCACTCCATGCTGCGCGACGGCGACGGCCGAGCGGCCCGGTTCGCGGTGGGTGACGGATTGCAGGGCTTTCTGGACGCTCCGGTCTTCGGGGAGCCGGACCGGCTTACCCGCGCGGCCGAGCTGGAGGAGAGCTGGTTCCTGGGCCTGCGCCGCAACGATGGGGTTTCGCTCGCGGCATTGACGCGAGAGTTCGGGGCGACGGCGGTCGCGGGGTACCGTCCCGCGCTCGACGGGCTCCGGGAGGACGGACTTTTGCGGTTCGACGGGGACACTGCGGCGCTGACCGCGCGCGGCCGTCTGCTCTCGAACGACGTATTCGCCGCGCTGCTCGCCCCCGCCGCCGTGTGTGGATAATGGAAGCATCCATGGCCACCGAGACCCTTTTCGCGCCCGTCGTTCTTCCGCAGAAGCAAGCCCCCGTCACTACCGTCGACCTCAGGTCGGACACCGTGACCCGCCCGACCGAGCGCATGCGCGCCGCCATGGCCCAGGCTGAGGTGGGCGACGACGTATACGGCGAAGACCCGACGGTGAACGCGCTCGAAGCCCGCTCCGCCGCGCTGTTCGGCCGCGAGGCGGCGCTGTTTGTTCCGACCGGCACCATGGGCAACCAGATCGCCATCAGCCTGCACACCCGGCATGGGCAGGAGGTGCTGTGTGAGGCGCGGGCCCACCTGGTGGACTGGGAGATGGCGATGACCTCGGCGTTCTCCGGCTGCCAGCTGCGCACCGCCCACGCCGCGGACGGCGTCTTCCGATGGGAGCACATCAAGGGCCTCATCGGTCCGAAGATCTACTACCGCCAGCAGCCGGGGCTCATCTCGCTCGAGAACACGCACAACATGGCCGGCGGCATCGTCAGCCCGCTCGCGGTCTTCGAGGAGATCTGGGCCGGAGCGCGCGAGGCCGGCCTGCCGGTGCACCTGGACGGCGCGCGCATTTTTCACGCGGCGGAGTACCTCGGCATCTCCGTGCGGGAGCTGACCAGCGGCTTTGATTCGGTGATGTTCTGCCTGTCGAAAGGCTTGTGCGCGCCGGTGGGGTCCATGCTGCTCGGCTCGGCGGAGTTCATCGAGCGGGCCCGCTCGGTCCGTAAGGCGCTCGGCGGCGGCATGCGGCAGGCCGGCATCCTGGCGGCGGCCGGTCTGATCGCGCTCGACGAGATGCCGGCGCGTCTCCATGAGGACCACGCGAACGCCCGTCTGCTGGCCGAGCGATTGGCCGCGCTGCCGGGGGTCGACCTGGACCTGAACCTGGTGCAGACCAACATCGTCATCTTCAAGCTGCGGGGCGGCGGCGACGCGGGCGCGATGGTCGGTGCGCTCAAGGCGCGCGGGGTTCTGGCCGGCGCGGTGGGGCCGCACGCGGTACGGTTCGTGACGCACAAGGACGTGGACCGGGCCGGGTGCGAGCATGCGGCCGAGGCCGCCGCAAGCCTGTTAACTTCTAAGTCTTAACTCCTAAATCCTTGTTCCCACCGCATCTCACCTGCTCGGGAGAAACACACATGGCACTGCGCAACTTCGAGATCAAGAAACAAGGCGAAGGCTACCTCATCTCCGAGCAGGAAGGCTCCAACTACCATCGGGAGGTCGCCGTTCACGAGGCACCGAACCGGGAGGAAGCCTCCGAATGGCTGCGCCGCGAGGGCGGCGCGCCCGACCTGGTCGAGCAGGCGCTCGACGACGCGCAAACCGCCGAGCGGGTTTTCGTGCAGATGGTCGGCAATTATTCTGAAGCGGACGACTTCCCCAAGTATCAATAAGCTGTCCTTTAAACTGAAGACCATGCCCAAATACTCCGTCGTCGTCCCTTTTCACAACGAGGAAGAAAACGTCACCGCCCTTTATGACCGCCTCAAGGATGTCATGGAGAGCGTCAGCGACTCGTTCGAGCTGGTGCTGGTCGACGACGGTTCCGGCGATAAGACCTACAAGCTGCTCGAGGAGATCGCGGCGGTCGACTCGCGCGTGCTGGTCATCAAACTGCGGCGCAACTTCGGGCAAACCTCGGCGCTGGCGGCGGGCTTCGACCACGCGCAGGGCGAGTACGTGCTGGCCATGGACGGCGACCTCCAGCACGACCCCAACGAGATCCCGCGCTTCCTGGAGAAACTGGACGAGGGCTACGACGTGGTTTCCGGCTGGCGGCGCGAGCGGATCGACAACTTCATCCTGCGCCGCATCCCTTCGCGCGCAGCCAACTGGCTCATGGCGAAGCTGTCGGGCGTCGACATCCACGATTTCGGCACCACCTTCAAGGCCTACCGCCGCGAGGTCATCCAGTCGGTCCCGCTCTACGGCGAGATGCACCGGTTCATCCCGGCGCTCGCCTCCTGGTACGGCGCGTCGATCTGCGAGATCCCCATCCGCAACGTGAACCGCGAACGCGGCAAGAGCCATTACGGCATCGGCCGGACATTTCGGGTGTTTTTCGACCTGCTGACCATCCGCTTCCTGCTCAAGTACATGACGCGGCCGCTGCACTTTTTCGGGTCCTTCGGGGCGCTGTCCATGCTGGGCGGGGCCGGAATCGCGATGCTGCTGCTGGCGCTCAAGCTGTTCACCCGGCAGCATGTCATGGACCGGCACGGCCCGCTGTTCGTCATCGCCGGCATCCTCTTGCTGGCCGGCATCCAGATGCTCGCCATCGGCCTGCTCGGCGAGCTTCAGGTGCGGCATTACCACCACGCAGGCCATCGCTCGCCGTACGCGGTCGACCGGCTGGTGCGTTTGCGCGCGCCCGAGGAACCCCGGCTCCTGCGTGAAAGCTGATTGCCACGGGAAGTAGGTCGTTCCATGGCTGGAGAGAGCGACGACGGCCCAATAGGTCTAAAGCGGGACACTTCTCTTGACAAGGCTGCGGCGCGCGCGTATCTCTACAAGTGGAACCCACCCGTTGCCACGCGGATGAGTTCCGGTTGAGGCTCGACTCTCCTTAGCCGTTCAGCCAGGCGAGAAGAGCGGCGATCCAGCGAAACCGAAGCTGGACCATAAGGTTGAGGCGCATACGTACTAGCATCCTCTTTCCTCCTTGTCCGTAAAGTACGGCCCCGGTTTGGTCCCGGGGCCGGTTGCTTTTCAGGGCAACATCGGTACCAGGCTTCAGTCCCCGTCGGCAGTCCTTGTGGCAAAACAGACAAGCGCTCCAGCGACGATAGCAGGGGTTTTCCCGCCGTCAAGGCACTTCGGTAACGTCGGTCCCTCCCGAAAGACCAGCGCGCATCCCAGAGTGGATATGCCACTTGCCGCGTTCGCTTCCTCCATTCTCGGGATCGGTTTTCTCAACGGCCTCCGCACCCTGACGCCCGTGGCCGTGCTGTGCTGGGGCGCGCGCCTCGGCTGGCTGCCGCTGGGGCAAACGTCCTTCAAGTTCCTGACTCATCCCGTTTCGCTGGGCGTGTTCACGGCGCTTGCGGCCGGGGAGCTCATCGGCGACAAGCTGCCGAGAACTCCGCCTCGTACCGACCTCGTCCCGCTGCTGGGCAGGTTCGCTTTCGGGACCGGTGTGGGTGCGGCGCTCGCCTCGGTCGCGGGCAAGCCCGTGTGGTGGGGGCTGCTGGGTGGCGCGGCCGCGATCGCCGGTGCCTTCGCCGGCTTCCACGCGCGGCGGGCGTTGACCAAAGGGGCCGGGCTGCCGGATTTGCCCGTGGCGCTCGCGGAAGACGCGCTCGCGATCGGCGGTTCGTTCCTGCTCGCTTCCCGCTTCTGACAGAAAGGACAAGCATGGTGGAACAGGTTGACGCACTCATTCTGGGCTCCGGGCAGGGCGGCAACCCGCTGGCGACGGCACTCGCCGCGGACGGCCGCACAACAGTCATGGTCGAAAGCAGGCTGATCGGCGGCACTTGCGTCAACTACGGCTGTACCCCGACCAAGACGATGATCGGCAGCGCGCAGGTCGCGGCGAAAGTCACCGATGCGGCCCGGTTCGGCGTACGCGTGACCGGCCCGGTGATCACCGACATGGCCCAGGTGCGGGAGCGCAAGCGCGAGATCGTCGGGAAGTCCCACGAGGGCAGCGAGAAACGCTACGCCGGCAAGGACAACCTGGAGCTGGTGCGCGGCTTTGGGCGCTTCACCGGCGAGCGCACGGTCGAGGTCGCGTTGAACGATGGCGGGACGCGGACCTTCCAGGCGAAACTGGTCTTCATCAACACCGGCCTGCGTACCACCGTGCCGCCCGGCATGGAAGCAGCGCCCTACCTGACCAACGAAACCGTGATGGAGCTCGACCGTGTCCCTGAGCACCTTTTGATCCTGGGCGGCAGCTACATCGCGGTCGAGTTCGCGCAGATGTTCCGGCGCTTCGGCGCGCGGGTGACCGTCGCGACGAGCGCAAAGCAGCTGCTGCCGCGTGAAGACCCGGACATCGCCGGCTGTCTCGAGACGATCTTTCGCGAGGACGGCATCGAGCTCGTGCTCGGGGGGAAAGCGGCGGGCGCCCGGGCGGTGGAGGGGGGCGTGGAGCTGGCGCTCGAGGGCGGCCGCACGCTCACCGGCTCGCACCTTCTGCTGGCCGCCGGGCGCACGCCGAACACCGAAGAGCTGCGGCTCGACAAAGCCGGGCTGAAGGCGGACGAGCACGGCTTCATCCCGGTCAACGAGCGGCTGGAAACCGCCGCGCCCACCATCTACGCGCTCGGCGACGTCAAGGGCGGCCCTGCCTTCACCCACGTCTCCTACGACGACTACCGCATCCTGGCCGCGAACCTGCTCGGGGGCGGCAGCCGGACCGTCCGGGACCGCCCGGTGACGTACACCGTCTTCACCGACCCCGAGCTGGGCCGGATCGGCATGACGGAGAGCGAAGCGCGTGAAGCGGGACGAGACATCCGTGTCGCGACGATGGCCGCCGTCACCATCGCCCGGGCGTACGAGGTGGGCGACGACCGGGGCATGCTCAAGGTCATCGTCGAGCGGGGCACGGACGAGATCCTGGGAGCGGCGATGCTGGCGAGCGAGGGCGGGGAACTGGCGGCGATGCTGCAGATCGCCATGATGGGCAAGCTCCCCTATACCGCCCTGCGCGACGCCTGCTTCGCGCACCCCACCTGGGCGGAGTCGCTCAACAGCGTGCTGTTCAAGTTCCGCGACTGAAGCAGTTTCCCGATACGTGGCAGTGCCGAATGTACCTCCATGTGGCTTTTCCCGCAGGAAAAGCCACGTTCACAGCGGCTCAGCCCTCCTCACCTTCAGGGAACTGCCCTGGCGGGGCTGACAACCGCCCGGCGCTCCCCGCCATCTCCTTTGCTTGCGCCCGGCAGTGAGCCCGGACGCGGGGAGTGGTGAATGCCGCAGGGGAAACGCGCGCTGCCCAAACCGGACGAGGGCCGGAAGCGGGTCGTCATCGAGCACGTCAAGCCGGAGATCGACGCGGGGCGTTTTCCCGCCAAGCGCGTCGAGGGCGATGTGGTGTCGGTCGAGGCCGATGTGTTCGGCGACGGCCACGACCACGTGGAAGCCCGCCTGCTGCACCGGGCGCAGGGTGAGAAGAGCTGGACCGCCGTGCCCATGGAGCCGCTCGGCAACGACCGTTTTAGGGGGCAGTTTCACGTCGGCGGGCCGGGCCGCTACGAGTACACCCTGGCCGCGAGCATCGACCACATCGATACCTGGCAGGACGGCCTCGCGAAAAAGCTGAAGGCCGGCCAGGATGTGGGGCTCGAACTCCAGACCGGCAGTTTGCTGGTGGAACAGGCGTCCCTGCGGGCCCGCGGCAATGACGCCAGGGAGCTGCGCAAGGCCGCGCGGCTGCTGCGCAAGAACGGAGATACGCTAGCGGCGCTTGAGAAGTCCGGCCAGGCCGGGGCCGAGCGCGCCGCCCTGGCCGCCCCGGGTCTCGCGCCGGAGCTGGTGGAGCAGGCCCGGCGGTTTCCGGACCAGGAGCTTGAAACCCGCTACGAGCGCGTGCTGTCGGTCGAGGTGGACCGGCAAAAAGCCCGGTTCTCCACCTGGTACGAGCTGTTCCCGCGGTCGCAGGGGCCGGACGCCCAAAACGGAATTCAGACGCACGGGACCTTCCGCGATGTCGAAGCGAAGCTGCCTTACCTCCAGGCACTCGGCTTCGACGTGCTGTATTTCCCGCCCATCCACCCCATCGGCCGCGAGTACCGCAAGGGCAAGAACAACGCCGTGGCCGCCGGGCCGGGCGATTGGGGTTCCTGCTGGGCGGTGGGGGCTAAGGAGGGTGGCCACACCGCGATCCTGAGCGAGCTCGGGACCTTCGACGACTTCGACCGCCTGCGCCGGGCCGCCGAGGAGCGTGGTCTGGAGATCGCGCTCGACATCGCGTTTCAGTGCGCGCCCGACCATCCCTGGGTCACCGAGCACCCGAGCTGGTTCAAGCACCGGGCCGACGGTTCCATCCAGTACGCGGAGAACCCGCCGAAAAAGTACCAGGACATCTACCCGCTCGACTTCGAGACCGAGGATTGGGAGAAGCTGTGGGACGCGCTGGCCGGGGTTTTCCTGTTCTGGGCCGCGCGCGGGGTACGCATCTTCCGCGTCGACAACCCGCACACCAAGGCGTTCGCGTTTTGGGCCTGGTGCATCGCCGAGGTCAAGCGCCAGTACCCCGACGCGCTGTTCCTGGCCGAGGCCTTTACCCGCCCGCGCGTCATGGAGCAGCTGGCCAAGCTCGGCTTTTCGCAGTCCTACACGTACTTTTGCTGGCGGACGACGCGCGAGGAACTGACGGAGTACCTGACGGAGCTGACGCAAACCGAGCAGTGGCAGTACTTCCGCCCCAACTTCTGGCCGAACACGCCGGACATCAACCCGTTCAACCTCCAGACCGGCGGCCGGGCTTCGTTCGCGCTGCGCTTCCTGCTCGCCGCCGCGCTGAACCCCTCTTACGGCATCTACGGCGGTGTGTACGAGAACTTGGTGGACGCGCCTTTCCGGGCCGGCGGCGAGGAGTACCTGGACTCGGAGAAGTACGAGATGAAGCAGTGGCCGCTGTCGCTCGACAACCCGATTGCGCAGCTCATCGCAACGGTCAACCGGGCCCGGCGCGAGCATCCGGCGCTGCAAACTTTCGACCAGTCGCTCCGCTTCCACCAAGTCGATAATCCGCAGCTCGTCGCCTGGTCCAAGCGGACGCGCGATAATCAAAGCGTGGTCCTCACGGTCGTGAATCTCGACCCGTTCAACCGGCAGACCGGCTGGCTTTACCTCGACACCCGGCAGCTCGGCCTCACCGACGATTCCGTATACACTTGCGAAGACCTGCTGACCGGCGCGCGCTACACCTGGCGCGGGCCCAGCAACTACGTCGCGCTCGACCCGGCCGAGCAGCCGGGGCACTTGTTCACAATCAGGAGGCAGGCTTGAAGCGGCAGCAGGGCAGCGTATCCGATCCACTCTGGTACAAGGACGCCATCATCTACGAGCTGCACGTCCGGGCCTTCGCCGACTCCAACAACGACGGCATCGGCGACTTTCCCGGCCTGCTCACCAAGCTCGACTACCTCCAGGACCTGGGCGTCACCTGCCTGTGGCTGCTGCCGTTTTTCCCCTCGCCCCTGCGCGACGATGGCTACGACATCTCCGACTACAAGTCGGTGAACCCGAGCTACGGGACGGTGGACGACTTCAAGCGGTTCCTCCACGCCGCGCACGACCGCGACATGCAGGTCATGGTGGAGCTGGTCATCAACCACACCTCCGACCAGCACCCCTGGTTCCAGGCCGCGCGTTTGGCCGCCCCGGGCTCGCCCGAGCGCGAGCGCTACGTCTGGTCCGACTCCGACAGGAAATACGCCGACGCACGCATCATCTTCACCGATACCGAAAAGTCGAACTGGACCTGGGACCCGGTCGCGAACGCCTACTACTGGCACCGCTTCTTCTCGCACCAGCCCGACCTGAACTTCGACAACCCGGCGGTGATCGAGGACGTCATCGACATCATGCGGTTCTGGCTGGACATGGGCGTGGACGGCCTGCGCATGGACGCGATTCCGTACCTGATCGAGCGCGACGGTACCAACTGCGAGAACCTGCCTGAAACCCACGTCGCCATCAAACAGATCCGCGCCGCGATCGACGAAGGCTACGACGGACGGTTGATCCTGGCCGAGGCCAACCAGTGGCCGGAGGACGTGCGCCCGTACTTCGGCGACGGCGACGAGTGCCACATGGCCTTTCACTTCCCGCTGATGCCGCGCATCTACATGGCGCTCCGGCAGGAGGACCGTCTGCCCATCACGGATATCATGGCGCAGACCCCGGGTATCCCGGAAAACTGCCAGTGGGGCATCTTCCTCCGCAACCACGACGAGCTGACGCTCGAGATGGTCTCCGACGAAGAGCGCGACTACATGTACCTGGCCTACTCGGCCGACCCGCGGATGCGGATCAACATCGGCATCCGCCGCCGGCTCGCGCCGCTGCTCGACAACAATCGCCGCCGCATGGAGCTCTTGAACTCGCTCCTGTTCTCCTTCCCCGGCACGCCGATCCTCTACTACGGCGACGAGATCGGGATGGGCGACAACATCTACCTGGGCGACCGCAACGGCGTCCGCACGCCCATGCAGTGGTCCGGCGACCGCAACGCGGGCTTCTCCCGCGCCAGCCCCGCCAAGCTGTTCTCGCCCGTCATCATGGACCCGGTGTGGGGCTACGAGGCGATCAACGTCGAGGGCCAGCAGTCCGACCCGTCGAGCCTGCTGAACTGGATGCGCAACATGATCTCCCTGCGCAAGCTCTTCCCGGTTTTCGGGCGGGGCACGCAGCGCTTCCTGCACCCGGACAACCGCAAAGTCCTGGCCTACGTGCGCGAGGATGAGAACACGACGATCCTGTGCGTGGCGAACCTTTCGCGCTTCGCCCAACCCGTCACGCTCGACCTGAGCGAGTTCGAGGGCATGACGCCGGTCGAGATGCTGGGCTACGTCGAGTTCCCGCCCATCACCAAAGCCGCCTACAACGTCACGCTCGGCTCCTATGGTTTCTTCTGGCTGGAGCTGCAGCCCTCGCCCGACCGCGCCGCGCTCGACGAAGCCAGGGAAGACACCGCGGCGGCGCAGATTTCGCTGCGCAACGACCACGACTGGGAAAGCGTGTTCGCCGGGGCCGGACGCTTGTTCGAGGAGCGCCTGCTGCCCGACTACCTGCCGCGCCAGCGTTGGTTCGGCGCGAAGAGCCGCACGATCGCCTCGGTCGCCGTCACCGACTGGGGCCCGCTCGCCGCGAGCGCGGAGGCCGCGGTCGCGCTCGCGCTGGTCGAGGTCGCCTACACCGAGGGAGCCCCGGAAGGCTACCTGCTGCCGCTGACGCTGCTGTTCGGCGAGGAGGCCGAGGCGCTGCGGGCCGCCTCGCCGACCGCGATCGTCTCGAACGTGCTCGCGCCGGGGCAGCAAGGCGTGCTGGCGGATGCCATGTACACCGAAGAGGCCGCGAACGCGCTGCTGGACCTGCTGGCCCACGCCGACGAGCTGGCGATGCGCAATGGCATCCTGCGCGGCGCGCCCTCCTCGGTTTTCGCCGCGCTGCGAGGCGAGGCGGCCGTGCCCCCGCGCCGGTCTTCGGCCGAGCAGTCCAACACCAGCGTCTTCTTCGGCGACCGCCTGATCATGAAGCTGTTCCGCCGCGTGCTCCATGGGCCCAACCCGGACGTGGAGATCGGCCGCTACCTGACGGAGAACTCCGCTTTCGGCGCGGTCGCTCCGTTCGGCGGCTCGCTCGAGTACGACACGGCAGGGAAGGAGCCGGCCACGGTGGCTATGCTGCAAGGCCTGGTCGAAAACGTCGGCGACGGCTGGCAGTGGACGCTCGACGAGCTGGGACGGTTCTACGAGGGACGCCTGGCCGCGCAGTTTCCGCCGGACCAGCTGCCGCGCGCCGGAGCCGCCATCGACGCGAAAAGCCCGGCGATGGAGCAGACCCGCGACGCGGCCGGCTTCTACCTGGAGGCGGCCTGCACCCTGGGCCGGCGCACCGCTGAGATGCACCTGGCGCTCGCTCAGCCGACAGACGACGCGGCGTTCGCGCCGGAGCCGATGACGCTGGACGACCTGCGCGCGCTTGAGGAAGATCTCCACGCGCACGGCAGCCGCGCCTTCGATACGCTGCGGGCCAGCCTGGGGCGGCTCGAGACCGCGTCCGAAAGCACCGTGGAGCAGGCCGGCCTGGTTTTGAGCCGCCGCCGCGCGCTCCTGGGCGCGTACGGCTCGCTGACCCGTCTGGGCGCGGGGGCCATGCGGACCCGCGTCCACGGCGACTACCACTTGGGCCAGACCCTGCGCTCCAAGGGCGACTTCGTCCTGCTCGACTTCGAGGGCGAGCCCGCCCGGCCGCTCGCCGAGCGCCGGGCCAAGCAGTCGCCGCTGAAGGATGTCGCCGGGATGCTCCGGTCGTTCTCCTATGCCGCCGGAGCTTCGCTGACCGCCTTTACCCAGCGCCGCCCGCAGGACTACGACCGCCTGGAGCCCTGGGCACGCTTGTGGGAGGCCGCGGTGTCCGCTGAGTTTCTCGAATCCTACCGCAAGACCGCCGCCGACAGCCCGATCGTGCCGCGAGCGGAGGCCAGCTTCCGGCAGTTGCTTGACGTGTACCTGCTCGACAAGGCGCTGTATGAGCTGGTGTACGAGCTCAACAACCGCCCTGCCTGGGTCCGCATTCCGCTGGGGGGGATCCTGCAGCTCTCGCGCGGTGCCGCCTGAGGCGTGTAAGAACGGGAAGCTTTTTCGCCGGGGAACGCCGAAAGTCCATCCTGCGGAGAAAACGGCGGTAGCATGAGGCTGGGAGTGGAAACAGATGGCTGATACGCAAACAGTGCCCGACCTGACCGGGGCCGCAGGCACCGCACAAACGCCCGGCCGCGGCGCGGAGGTGTTCCTCGGCGTCAGCGGCTCGGCCGACCCCGGCCACCTGCGCGAGGCCGGAGCCGCGCTCCATGCCTCCGGGGCGCTCGCGGGCGTGCACCTGACCCTGGCCTATCCCGGGGCGGAAAGCGTCCGGACGCCGGTCGATGAGAGTACCGACCTGCTCACCTACCCGCTGCCCTCGGCGGAGGGAACGAACTCGCCATGGGCCCAGACCGCCGCGGCCGAGGCCGCCCTCCTGTCGCTGGCCGGGGAAAGCGGCGCGCAGGCCGCCGTGCTGCTCCACCCGGACCTGCAAGCGCTGACCCCGCAGGCGGTGGAAGCGCTGGTGCGGCCGGTGCTCGCCCGCGAGCGCGACCTGGTCATGGGCTCCTACACGCTGCCGCCTTTTGACGGTCTCTTCAATCACGCTCTCCTGGCCCCGCTTACCCGCGCGCTCTACGGCAAGCGCGTGCGTTACCCGCTCGCGCCGGACTTCGCGGTGTCGGTCCGGCTCATGGCCCGGCTCGCGGTGGCCGCGCACAGCCGGGCCTCCACCGCGACGCCCATTCTGTGGCCGGCCACGGTCGCCGCGGGGATCGACGGCGCGGTTTCCGAAGTTGCGCTGCCCATCCAGCACGCCCGCGCAGCGTCCGACATGGACCTCGCTTCCGTGATCGCGCAGCTGGCGGGCTCGGTTTACGCGGAGATGGAAGCCCACGCGCCCTTGTGGCAGAGGGTACGGCCCTCCGCGCAGAACGGCAGCCACGCCGCGACCTTCAGACCCGGCGAGGCGCAAACCGCCGCCGCCGAGGTCGACACCGCGCCCATGATCAAGTCGTTTCTGCTGGCCTCGCGCAGCCTCCAGGACGTATGGGGCCTGCTGTTGCCGCCGGTCACCCTGCTCGACCTCAAGCGTCTTTCGCTGCTGGCGGGCGAAGCGTTCCGCATGCCCGACGAGTTGTGGGTCCGCATCGTGTACGACTTCGCCCTGGGCCACCGGCTCCGGACCATCAACCGCAAGCAGCTGCTGGGCGCGCTTACCCCGCTGTACCTGGGCTGGGTCGCGTCCTTCGTCAACGAAGCCGCGGCGGACTCCGGCTTCGACCCCGCCGCGCGCCAGGAAAAGCTGGCCCGCGCTTTTGAAGACGGCAAGCCCTACCTGGTCCGCCGGTGGCGCTGGCCCGACCGCTTCAATCCTTAACGAAAGCCCCGAGCAGGCCGAACGCAACCGACAGGAGAGCCCCGCATGGGTCAGCAAATCGCACAATCGCTAGAAGACTCCATCAGCCGCGTCATCACCAAGATCGTCACGCTGCTGCCCGGCATCGTGGCGTTCGTCCTGGTGCTGGTGCTGTTCGCGGCCATCGGGACCGGGCTTGCCTGGCTCACGCAGCGCGCCGCAGCGGCCCTGCGTTTCGACGCGCGCTTCGAGCAGAACGAGCGCCTGGCGGAGTGGACCCATTCGCCCTCGCGTCTGGTCGCCCGCATCGTCTTCTGGACCGTCTTCCTGCTCGGCGTGCTGGTGGGCATCTCCGCGTTCGAGGCCGGGTCCTCCGATACCGGGGTCTCCGCCTACGTGTTCTCCTATGTGCCGCGGCTTGTCGGCGCGCTGATCCTGCTTTTCGTCGGAACCCTGATCGCCCGCGTCCTGGGCCGGTCCGTGCTCATCTCCGGGGTCAACATGGGCCTGCAGTACGCGCGTCTGCTGGGCACCGGGGTCAAGTGGCTGGTGCTGGTGCTGACCGCGGCCATGGTGCTCGATCACCTGCAGATCGGCGGCCACATCGTGGACCTCGCGTTCGGCATCCTGTTCGGCGGCATCGTGTTCGCGCTCGCGCTGTCTGTCGGCCTGGGCTCGCGCGACCTGGTGACGCGCTCCCTGGAGCGCGAGGTCGCCTCGCGCCCCCTGGTGCCGGATGCGATGAAGGAAGAGCAAATCCATCACTTTTGAGCTTAGGCGGGCGGAAGGAAGAGCTGAATGATCGCGACCAAGATGTCGGTCGAAGAGTACCTCCACGGCGACCACGGCTGGGACGCGGCGGCTGAGTACGTCGATGGCGAGATCGAGGAGCGGCCCTTGGGTGAAAAAAACCACAGCAAGTGGCAGCTCGCGCTCCAGGTCTGGTTCTGGCTGCACCGCGAACAGTGGCACCTGACCGCTTACCCGGAGCTGCGCTCGCAAACCCGGGAAGCGAGCTATCGCCTGCCGGATGTGCTGGTTCTCGCCGACGATGCTCCGGACGAGCAAATCGTTCGCTGCCCCCCCGCGGCCGTCTTTGAAATCCTGAGTCCGGAGGATCGGCTGGAGCGCGTCGAGCGCAAGCTCAGGGAGTATGAAGCTATGGGTGTTAAAAGCATTTATCTCGTCGATCCCGATACAGGCCGCTTTCAACGTTTCCAGTCAGGCATCCTTCAGCCCGTCGTCGAATGCGAAGTAGGTGCCGTTCGCTTTCAAAGCTCTGACATTGCGGCGCTGCTGCCGTAAGGCGGCCCTGGTCCCGGACCCATGCCTGAGCAAGCCGCTTCCCAAGTCGACGCCCAGCTCGCTCGCTATCGGGCGATGCGCGACTTCGCGGTCACCGCCGAGCCCAGCGGCGGATCAGGCACATCCGGCACGGTCGCCGAAAGGCTGCCGTTCGTCATTCAGAAGCATGCCGCCACCCGCCTTCACTACGACTTTCGCCTGGGCTGGAATGGCGTTCTCAAGTCCTGGGCCTGTGCCAAAGGGCCCAGCTACTCGACCGCCGACAAGCGCCTGGCCGTCGAGGTCGAAGACCACCCGATGGAGTACGGCGGCTTCGAGGGCGCGATCCCAAAGGGCCAGTACGGCGGCGGCACGGTCATGGTCTGGGACCAGGGTACGTGGGAGCCGCTGCCCGGCACCGACTTCGACGAAGGGCTGCGCAAGGGCTCGCTCAAGTTCACGCTGCACGGGCAAAAGCTCGAAGGCCGTTGGACACTGGTCCGAATGGGCGGGAAGGCCGCGCACGAGGGTAAGCCGAACTGGCTGCTCATCAAGGAGCACGACGGCCGGGAGCGCCCCGCTTCCGCGCCGGGGATCACGGACGAGGCTCCGAACTCGGTCGTGACCGGGCGCAGCCTCGAAGCGATCGCCGCCGCCGAAGACCACGTCTGGCAGTCGCACGAGATTGAGGGCAAGAAAGGCTCGGCCAATCGGTCGCGACTTCAGCGCAAGGTCGAGGAAGCGCGGGGCGAGGAGCCGAAGAAAGCAGACCAAAGCACCGCAGAGGCTTGGCTCGACGGCGCTCCCGCCGCGCCCATGCCGGGCTTCGTTCCGCCGCAGCTCGCCACCTCGGCCGAGCGCATTCCGCCCGGCGCGCAATGGCTCCACGAGCTCAAGCTGGACGGCTACCGTGTCCAGGCCCACATCCGCGATGGCAAAGCCACGCTTTACACCCGCTCCGGCCTGGACTGGACGCACCGGATGCGCGCCGTGGCGCGGGCGTGCGCGGCGGTGGAGGCGCGGGAGGCCGTGCTCGACGGCGAGTTGGTCGCCCTCAACCCGGACGGCACCTCCAGCTTCGGCAAGCTCCAGGCAGCGTTCGAGAATGAGCAAACCGAAGCGCTCAACCTTTTTGTGTTCGACCTGCTTCACCTCGATGGACGCGACCTGCGCGCCCTGCCGCTGCGGGCGCGCAAAAGCCTGCTGGAGCCGCTGGTTGCGCAGGCCGGCCAAAAGCTGCTCGGCTACAGCCCGCACCTCCAGCTCGACGCGGAGGAGGTGTACAGCCATGCCTGCTCGCTCGGGGCCGAGGGCATCTTGTCCAAGCAGGCCGATGCGCGCTATGTGAGCGGCCGCACCGACACCTGGCTCAAGCTGAAGTGTGTGCAGCGGCAGGAGTTCGTCGTCGCCGGCTTCACGCCGCCCAAGGACAAGGGGGCCGGCGTCGGCTCGCTGCTGCTGGGCTATTACCGCGAGGGTGCGCTGCTCCACTGCGGCCGCTGCGGCACGGGCTTTCCGCAGGCGACCGCGCGCATGCTGCGTGCCCGTCTCGACCCGCTGCGGCAGAGCAAACCCGCCTACGCGCGCCCGCTGGACCGCCTGGCCAGGCGCGATGCCGTGTGGGTGCGGCCGGAGCTGGTGTGCGAGGTCCGGTTTGCCGGCTGGACCGAGGACGGGGCCGTCCGCCATGCGTCCTTCCAAGGGCTGCGCGCGGACAAGCCCGCGGGGGAGGTGGTGCGGGAACAGGTACGGCAGCCCGCGGCGGATGCGCCCGAGGACGAGGCGCGGCACGCGCCTGACCTGCCCCGCCACGAGACCTCGCCCGTGCAGGCGGCGGCGAAGCGCGCCAACTCCCGCAAGCAGCCCGTGCCCGATGAGGCTGAAGACCAGGCTTTGCCCGCGAAGAAGGGAAGCGTTACAAAGCAGCCCGCGCCTGCGCCGAAACTCCGCCTGACCCATCCCGACAAGGTCCTCGACCCCAGCACGGGAACCACCAAGCAGCAGCTCGCGGACTATTTCGAGGCCGTCGCCCCCGCGATGCTGCCGCACCTCGCCGGACGGCCCTGCTCGATCGTGCGCTGTCCGGACGGGGCAGGGAAGCCCTGCTTCTTTCAAAAGCACATCAAGACGGGCCTGCCGAAAACACTTGCGGCGATCGAGGTGCCGGACGCCGCCGACCCCGCCCGCACCGAGCCGTACATTTCGGTCCCTTCGGCCGAAGCTCTCCTCGGCCTGGCACAGCTGGGCGTGCTGGAGCTGCACCCCTGGGGCTCCCGCGGTGCCGATCTGGAGCGGCCCGACCGTCTGATTCTGGACCTGGACCCGGACGAAAGCCTTCCCTGGGGCACGGTGGTCGAGAGCGCCCTCGCGATCCGGGCCTTTCTCCACGAGCTGCGGCTCGAGACTTTCGTGAAAACGACCGGCGGGAAGGGCCTGCACCTGGTCGCGGCGCTCGGGCCGCGCGTCGCCTGGCCGCAGATGAAGCTGTTCGCGCGCGGGCTGGCCGCCGCCATCGAAAGTACCGACCCGAAGCTCTACCTGATCAAGATGACGAAGGCGGCCCGCCACGGGCGCATCTTTCTGGACTGGATGCGCAACGAGCGCGGGGCCACCGCGGTCGCGCCCTGGTCGCCGCGCGCGCGGCCCGGTATGAAGGTGGCCGTGCCGCTGGACTGGGACGAGCTCGGGCGTGGGCCTTTCTCGTTTACCGTCGCGAACTTCGCGGACTGGCGCGGCCGGCTGGACCGCGACCCATGGGCCGCGATGCGCCCGCAACCGCTGCTTCCCGAGGTGCTGACGGCGGTGCTGGAGCAAAGCGCCGCGTCGGAAAAGCCCGCGCGCAAGCGTTGAGGTGTGACGCGGACGATGAACACGATTGGATATTACGACCGTTGTCGGCGGTTATTTGCTTCGAGACGGCACAACTCTCGACTTATCGACCGTGAGTGCCGTAGAATCCGCCTCGTGAAACCACGGTCAACGTTGTCGTGTTGTCTTGCTCTTTTCTCGGCATCGGCTCTAGGGCAAGCCAATCCTGCTGGTTCAGTCTCCGCGCCGCAGGCCCAAGTGACTTTTTACTCGAACGGCAGCTTGCTAAAGTCCGCCAAGCCCGGCTATAAAGAGGGTGCTTTCCTTGGCCTCATCTTCGACGACAAGCAGCCGTTGGCGAAGATGAAGTCCGGTAGCTTTGTCACTTTCACGTTTGATCCGGGTCCCCATGTTTTTTCCACCAATTACTGGTGGGACAAGAGCCCGAAAGGTGGAGCCCATGTCACGTTAGACCTGGCCGCCAATAAGCATTACTATGTCGCGACTTATTTCAAGACGACGCTCGCTCTTGTAGTCCAGCGACCTAGAATCGAGCAGTCTTTGTGTGAAGACGCGCAAAAGAATGCCACACATGCAAAGCCGCTCCCCAGCAGTGACGTCGAGAAGGAAGCTATGCCTTTTATGTTGGCCGAGAACTCCTTTCCAGCCTGCCCGTAAGGATTCAATGGCAATATCGATGTGAATCGCGACCGGCATCCAAGCGAGATTCCACATTGTAAGTATCCTTCGTACATGGAGGATGCCGGTATGACTGTTACCAGCGTGCCAGCGCCGCCTCCGCCGCGTGGAAGCCGCACATCCCATGGACTCCGCCGCCCGGCGGCGTCGACGACGAGCAGAGGAAAATGTGCGGGTCCGGCGTGCTGTATGCGCCGAGCGTGGGCCGGAACAGGAGCTGCGCCGGGTCCATCGCGCCGCCGCTGATGTCGCCTCCATGAAGGTTCGCGTCCATGGCTTCGAGCTGCCGGGGGCCGGAAACGGTGCGGTGCAGCACGCACTCCCGAAAGCCCGGCGCGAACCTTTCGATCTGGGCCTCGATCCGCTCGGTCGCGTCCTCCTTTGTCCCGTTCGGCACGTGGCAGTATGCCCAGGCGACATGCTTGCCCTCGGGCGCGCGGCTCGGGTCGGCGAGCGTGGGCTGCGCCAGCAGAACGAATGGCCGCTCCGGGACGCGCCCGCGCAGCATCGTGCGTTCGCTCCGCGTGATCTCCGCAAGTGTCCCGCCCAGGTGGACCGTCCCGGCCCGGCGGCACTCCGCCGCTTTCCATGGGATCGGCTCGCTGAGCGCGTAGTCGAGCTTCCACGAACCCGGGCCGGGCCGAAACCGCCGCAGTTTGGCCTGGTACATCGACGGCAAACGGTGCCCGGCCAGGCCCAGCAGCGCCCTCGGGCGCACATCGGCGAGCACGATGGACCGCTCGCCCAGCTGGTCCGTCGAGCGCACCGGCCCCCCGACCCAGATGCCCGCGCCATTCGCGTGCAGGAGGCTCGCCAGCGCGTGGGTGATGGCCCCCGCACCGCCTTGCGGAATAGGCCAGCCGACAGCATGCGCCGAAGCGCCGAGAACCAGTGCGATGGCAGACGAAAACGGCGCGTCGAGCGACTGAAACGAGTGCCCGGCGAGCCCGGCAAAAAGAGCGCGCGTCCGCTCGTGGCGGAACAGCAGCAGCGCCAAAGCCCGCGCGGGCAGGGCCGCGAACGCCCCGAACCGGGCCAGAAACAACGGATGCCGCGGGACGTGGAGCAAAGGCCGCAGAAGCTCCGGCGCGAGCGCATCCCAGCCCTCCACCAACGGCTCGACCAGCATGCGCCAGGCTTTGCCGTCCACGCCGAGCGCCTCGACCGTTTCGTCCAAGCCGCGTTCCAGGATCACCGCCGTCCCGTCGTCGAGCGGGTGCGCCAAAGGAGCCTCATGGTGCAGCCAGCGCAGGCCATGTTCATCCAGCGGCAGCGTCTTGAAAAACGGCGAGCCTGCTCCGAGCGGGTGTACCGCGGAACCGAAATCGTGGGCGAATCCCGGCAGCGTCAGGGGCAGCGTCCGGCACGCGCCGCCGATCTCCGGCTGCGCTTCCCGCACCTCGACCGCGAAGCCGGCCTGCGCCATCCGGACCGCGGCCGCAAGCCCGTTCGGGCCCGATCCGATGACCTCCACGTGTGTCGGCGCTTGCGCTCCCAATGTTTTCCCGCCGTCCTTACTTTAGTTTCGCGGCTCGGCGCATTTCCGCGATCCGGGCCGCTGCCCCAGCTTATGCTCTTTCTGCGCCACAGCCTTTCATCGGAGAAAGAACCAGCGTGCACGGTACCGTTTCCGTCGTGATCCCCACCCGCAACCGACCCGCCATGGCCGCGGCCGCCGTCCGCAGCGCGCTCGCGCAATCCGTCTCGCCTCTGGAAGTGATTGTCGTCGTCGACGGTCCCGAGCCCGGCGCCGCCACGGTCGCTGCCTTATCTGCGTTCGAGGGGCGCGTGCGCGTGCTTGCGCTGCCCGCCCCGGTCGGCGGCGGGGAAGCGCGCAACACCGGCGTGCGCGCGGCTCGGGGGGAATGGATCGCCTTTCTCGACGACGACGACCTTTGGCTGCCCGGCAAGCTGGAAGCGCAGCTCGGGTCCGCCCGCACGCTGGAACCAGCCGTTACGCCGGTCCTGAGCTGCCCCGTGCTCGCCCGCGGCCCGGAATGGGAGCAGGTGTGGCCGCGCGAGGCCTACCGTCCGGACCGGTCCATGGCCGAGTACCTGTTCTGCCGCAAGGGTTGGAGTTACGGGGCCGCCCTGCTCCAAACCTCGACCCTGCTCGCACCGCGCGCGCTGCTGCTCGCTGTTCCGTTCACACCCGGGCTGTTGAAGCACCAGGACTGGGACTGGCTGCTGCGGGCCGCGGCCCAGCCTGGGGTGCGGGTGGTTCCCGTCGGCAGCGCGCCTCTCGTCGTCTTCCACGTCGAAGGCGAGCGTCAAAGCGTGGGCCGGGTGAAGAACTGGCGGTTCTCCTACGAATGGGCGGCCGCGCGCCGGGAGTTCTTTCCCGCTCGCGCCTACCGCGCTTTCCTGGCTACCGAGTGCGCCGCGCAGGCCGCTGGAGCACCTCTCCGGGAGCGCCTGGCGCTGCTTGGGGCCGCGGCTCGAAGTGGGGTGCGCTCGCCCGGCGATTGGGTCCGCCTCTTGCTGTTCCTGTTCGTGCCGCAAAGAGCGCGGCGGCGCATGCGGGACTTTGTGCGGGGTTTCTGAGTCGGTTTTCTTCTTCGCTCAGGGCAAATTCAAGAGGGGTCCTTCTGAGTGGAGCCGCCGCTCGCGCCCAGGGGCCTGCTTTTCCCTCACGCAACCACGAAAGCGGGTTTCCGTCGCGTCACTCGTTGGCGTACCGGTGCGAGAGGCGAAGGACCCGCTTTACCTCTTTGCGACCCCAAAAGCAGGTCCTTCCCGGCTTCGCTCGTCAGGATAACCTTGGGACGGGGATCTGAGTGAAGACCAAGAAGGACCTCGTGAAGTCCCTCTTGGGACGATCCTTCTCGGCAGGCCGTTCTAAAGCAAGGAAGGAACTCTTGGCGTCCGTTGAGCGCCGCAACCGCGCCTGATCCTTCCGCACCAGGCTTAGCGAGCTCTGGTCGGGAACGGCTCCGAGGACGGCGGCTTTTCCGGGCCGGCTTGCTCGTTCACAACCGGCGAGGTCTCCGGCAAGCTGCTCCCCGCACCCGCCTTTCGCAAGCGCAAAGCCTCCCGGACGGTGATCCCGAGGAACCGCGTATTGCCGATCAGGTAGCGTTTCCACAGCCTGCGCGGTTCCATCACCAGCCGGTACAGCCATTCGGCCCCGATATCGTGCGTCCAGGCCGGCGCGCGTTTGCGCAAACCCGCCAGCGTGTCGAAAGCCGCCCCGACCGACATGGCGACGCCGGCCGGCAGGGTCGGACACTCGTCCAGCATCCACACCTCCTGCTTGGGAGCGCCGAGCGCGATGAACAGCAAATCGGGTTTGGCCGCGATGATGCGGGCGCGGACCGTCTCGTTCGCTTCGTGGTCCTGTTCGAAGCCGGGCTCGGGGCAGTCGGTCCCGGCAATCCGGAGGCCAGGGTAGCGCTCGACCAAGACCCGCGCCGCTCCGGAGGCCGCCCCAGGCAGCCCGCCGAGCAGGTAGATCGATAAGCCTCGATTCGCGCCGAGCGCGCACAAGCGCTCCATGAGCTCGCCCCCGGGCACGCGCTCCCGGACTGTCGCTCCGAGCAGGCGCGCCCCCCACACCACGGACATCCCGTCCGGCAGGCAAAAGTCGGCCTTGCGCAAAGCCTTGGCGAAGCTGGTGTTCGCCGCCGCCAGGGTGACCAGGAAAGCATTCGGTCCCATGACCTGGACCGGTTCCGGACAAGCCGTGCCGCGCCGCAGCTCGACGGTACGAAGAACGGCCTCGGCCGCCTCGTCCATGCCGAGCACGTCGACCGGGGCCGCCCCGAACCAGACCCGCCGCCTGTTTCCTGCTACATCGATGGGTGCTGTGGCCAAAACAGTTCTTCCCTCTGCCGGAACAAGCGGGGTTCCACGCCGTTGCTGATTTCGGCTTTCGGGAGCAGCTCATCCCGAAGCCTGCGGAAAACGTAGGAGGGGGAAGCCGCGATCGAGCCCAGAAGCGCGCGAAGGGCGTCGACACGTTCCCCGCGCCCGAGGTGCATGTTGAATGCGCGCAGCTTTTCCTTCGCCGCCAGAGGTGTTTCCTCGAGCAGCCGGCTTAGTTCGTGCTCGACCTCGGAAAGCTTCGCCGGCGTCCGGCTTTGCAGCTGCGAAAGCAGCAGATACTGCACATACAGGCCGTGGAGGGCCTGCGCGCGCAGGTTTTTCGTCGTCAAGCTCCCTCCGTTTTGACGAAAGTACAGCAGGATCTCGGGGATGAAGTGGATGTCATAGGCAAGCGCCATGCGCCACCACAGGTCCGTGTCCTCGCACTGAATACCCGGCCGGTAGCCGCCGATCGCCAGGGTTTTTTCGACGTTGAGCGTCACGCTCGGGTGGCAGATGGCAGGCAGGTAGCCGGCGCGCGCGACCGAGCGGATCTGATCAGGGGTGCCGCGTGTACAGCGGAACAGCCCCACGCTCTTGCCGTGCGGGTAGTACGCCGCATTCGAGTAAAACATGCCTGCTTCCGGCTCGGCCCGCAGCGCTTCTGCGACCTTTGCCACCCGGTCCGGTGCCGCGACATCGTCCGCGTCCTGCCGCATCAGCCAAGGCGTCCGGCACTCGCGCAGCATGCGGTTCAGCGTGAAGGTGATGCCGCAGTGCTGCTGTTCGACCACCCGGAGCCGGGCGTCGCGAATCGAGTGCAGGTAGTCCAGGCTGCCGTCGGTCGACCCGTCAACGATGGCAAGCACCTCGAACGGCTCCGTATCCTGCGCGAGAATGCTTTCCACCGACTCCGGCAGGTAAGGCATTGCGTTGAACACGGGGATGCCGACCGTGAAAAGTCCAGCGCCCCCGCTCGTTTGGTGCTTTGCTGTCATTCCGTACCGCTTCCCCAATTCCGGCGCTTCACTTTACCTATCTACGTACTTTTATCGGCAGCGTGTCAATACTTCTTTACCGAATGGCAAAACTTACGTAACGTACTCTTTTTTCGGAACTGGTGCTAGCGTTTGCTCAACGTCGTCCCCCAAGGAGTCGCGGGGAGCCTGAAGGGCAGGTTCCCAAGCGAGTGCGCGTATGAGCCTGACCCCTCCACTTCCGGCACCCGCCCCGCAGGCAGTTACGCTCGCCTCGCTGGCCTCCCTGTTCGGGCGGCGCTGGCAGATGCTTTTCTGGCCCGCGCTCGCGGGTCTCCTGGCTGCGGCTGCCTGGTGCTCGCTCGCGACGCCGCGCTACCACGCGACAGCCGAAATCCAGGTGCAGAAGATGGATGGCGGCGCGTTCGGGCTCGAGAACGGCGTCACCGGACCTGCCGCCGCGGCCGCCGCTACCGACTCGCTCGACTACACGATGACTCTGCAAACCAAAGCCGCTGTCCTCCGCTCGCCCGCGCTGGCCGTTGCGGTCATCCGTGAGGCCGGCCTCGAGCCGACGGAAGAGTATTTCGCTCCCGCCGCCAGGGGACACGAGCCGCCTTTCTGGCATGCGTGGCTGGCCCGCCTGCCGTGGCGCAAGCCGCTCGAACCGTTGAGCGTCCCTTTAGCGCAAGCTCCCAATCGCCGCTATGCCGCCGAGCGCATCTTCAAGGCGCACCTCAAGGTACAGCCGCTGGCGGGCACCCGGCTCATCGATGTGACCTACACCGATCCCGACCCGGCCCGCGCGGCCGCCGTCGCGAATGCTGCAGTCCGCGTGTTGGCGGCGCTGAACTTTGAGCAGCGTTTTACCTCGACGCGCCAAGGCTCCGACTGGCTTGCCGGGCAGTTGGAGGAACTGCGCGCGCGTGCCGAGCAGACCGAAGCGCACGCGGTCGCCCTCCAGCGCGGCACGGGCATGTTCGGCAACGATGCATCGCGTAACGTGGTGCTCGAACGGCTCGACAGCCTGAATCAAACCCTGACCGCGGCCGAAAGCAATCGCATCCTCAAGGAAAGCATCGACCGGGTCGCGGCCGGCGGCAGCCCCGAGCTCATCTCCAGCCTGAGCGGCAATTCGAGCACCGGTTCGGTCGCGTCCGTCAACAGCTCGCTTTCGCTCGTCCAGAGCCTGCGCCAACAGGAAGCCCAGGTGCGCGCGGAGCTCGCTGAAAGCCAGGTCCGCTACGGTTCGGCTTACCCGAGAGTCGCCGAGCTCCAGGCGCAGCTGGACGGAGTCTCCAACGCCTTGGCCGCGGAAACGGACCGGCTGGGCCGCCGCGCCCACACCGACTGGCAGGTCGCTGCGCAGGCCGAAACTGCCGCCCGCGACGCTTTTGAGAAGCAAAAACAGCTCGCGAGCGAGCAAAACAGCTCCGTGCTCGCCTACCAGCTGGCCCGCGAGGAAGCCGACAGCGCCCGGTCTTTGTATGAAGGCCTGCTCGCGAAACTCAAGCAGGCTCGCTTGCTGGAGGGTCTGCGCGCCGGCGACGTTTCCATCGTGAGCCAGGCCGAGGAGCCGCCACCCAATCGCCCCGCCAGCCCGAATTGGCCTCTTTGGCTCGGCGCGGCCACGCTCGCGGGCCTGGCGGCAGGTCTCGGCGCGGCCACGCTCGCGGAGCTTACGAGCAGCGTCCTACGGACACCGGCGCAGGTCGAAGCTTGTACGGGCGCGCCCTTGCTCGCAGTGCTTCCGGAGCGCAAGGCGCGCGCCCGCCTGCCGTGGCGCAAACGCCTCGAGGCGGATGCATGGCTGCAAGAGCCGCCTCCGAAGAACGGAGCTTCCGTGCCGTTTTTCGAATCCGTACGCGGTGTCAGGACGTCGGTGCAGAGCGCCGGACCGGTCGGCGGCTCCAGGCTCGTGCTCGTGACCAGCTGCCTGCCCGGCGAGGGCAAAACGACCCTGGCGAAGAATCTCGCGCTCGCCTTCGCCCAAACAGGCGGACGGGTTCTGCTCATCGATGCCGATCTGCGACGGCCCAGCCTTTTCCGGTTGGGCGGTGGCGCGCGGCGTGAAGGGCTCGCGTCCGCGCTGTCCGGGTCGGGCGCGGTACCGTGGGAGCAGCCCTACCAAGATTGGCCCAATCTGCACCTTCTCGGCGGGAGTGAGCAGCCGCCCCTGCCTTCGGAGATGCTGGCCTCCCCGGCGATGGGCACCCTGCTCGACCGGTGCCGGGCGGAGCACGACATCATCATCCTCGACGCGCCGCCGGTGCTGCCCGTAACCGATGCCGTGCTGCTGGCGGGCCATTGCGATGCCATCTTGTTACTGGCCAGGCACAACCGCACCGCGCCGCAGGCGTTGCAGCGCAGCCTTTACACGCTCAGGCAGGGTGCCGAGCCTCACCCTCCGGTGGGGGTCATTCTCAATGGACTTGCTTCGAACTCGGGTGCGTACCGGGACTACTTCGGGTACGACGGAGGTGCCTATGCCGCGCAAAACGCTTAGCGTGCTCACGCTGGCTTTGCTCGCCCTGCCCGGCCTCGGCCAGGACGCGCGGGAAAGCCTCCTGCTCGGGCCGGGAGACCTCGTCTCTGTCCACGTCTTTCGCGAGCCTGACCTCGATGCCAAGGTCCGTGTCAAAGACGCTGGGACCATTGCGCTTCCGCTGGTCGGAGCCATTCCGGTCGCGGGCCTTTCCGCGGCCGCGGCCTCCGATGCGATCGCCGAGAGCTACCGCGCGAAGCACCTGCTCAACCAGCCGCAGGTGTCCGTCTTCGTCGAGGAATCGACCGCGCAGCAAGTCGAGATTCTGGGTGAAGTCGCGCATCCCGGGCCGGTCGCCATTAACAGCAAACGCAACCTTCTCGACGTGCTCGCGGCTGCCGGCGGGCTGACCCGGACGGCTGACCGGCACGTCACGATCCGCCGTCCCGCAGGACCGCCGGTGACCGTGATGGTCCCCAACGATGCCGACGCCCAGGTCGGCCTCGGCGAGGTCGACGTAGCGCCGGGCGATACCGTGCTGGTGCCGCGCGCTGGCGTTGTTTACGTGCTCGGCGATGTGGGGCGGCCGGGCGGCTACCTGATGCAGGACGACTCGCGGATCTCCCTCCTCCAGGCGCTCGCGCTCGCGGCCGGGAGCACCAAAACCGCCGCCGAAAACGATGCCCGGCTGCTGCGCAAGGTCAACGGCGTCGCCACCGAACAGCCCCTGCACCTCCGGGCCGTCGAGCGGGGCAAAGCGCCCGACATCGCGCTCCAAAACGACGACATCGTCTACGTCCCCTTCTCGCTTGGCAAGAACATGGCCCTCGGCGCTTCCTCGATCGCGGCGTCCGCCTCCTCCGCCCTGATCTACGCCGCGCCATGACGAGACTCGCGCGCTTTTCCCCGCAAGACGCGGCCTTGGTTCTCGTCCTCGCTTTCTTCGGCATGGCCGGGTCGATTCCGGGCGTCGCACCGAATCAGGCCAACGAGATGACCGGTGCTTCGGCGACCGCTCTCCAGTCCATCGCCGGCATCGGCTCGCAAATGGTTGTCAACGGGCTCATCGCGCTGCTGCTTTTCCGGCATCGGGAAGCCTTCGCCCGCTCGGCGGCCTCGTTCCGATGGCCCTTGCTGCTCGCCGCCTGGACCGCTTTCTCCTTCTTCTGGTCTCAAGCGCCCCTGCTTACAGCGCGCAGGGCCATTCCGTTCCTGCTCGCCGCCGGCTTCGGCGTCCTGCTTGCGCTCGCCCTGTCGCAGGAGCGCCTGCTTTCGCTGCTCACGTTCACCTTCGCTCTGCTTGCCTGCGGGTCGGCCGTTCTCGCCATCGGCTTTCCTTCTCTGGGCCTTGACGCCTCGACCGGGCACGGCGGCGACTGGCAGGGTGTGTTCACCCAGAAAAACGCCTGCGGCCGGGCCATGGTCTTCGCCCTGGCGGCCGCGGCCTCCGCGCCCTGGTCGGCAGCGCGCACCGCAACGGCGCTTTTGTTTGCGGCGGAGCTCATTCTCAGCGGATCGCGCGGTGCGTGGGGCATAGCCCTGATCACCCTCGTTTGCCTCCTCGTGTTCCGCGCGTGCTGCCGCCTGGACGCGAAGGCCCGCACCGTATTCTTTGCCGGCTCGATGCTGCTGCTCGTGGGCGGTGCCGCGATGGCTGCCCTCAACTTCGAAGCCCTGGCCCCCCTTTTCGGACGCGACGCGACCCTCACCGGACGCACTGCGATCTGGCGCGAGGTTTGGCTCGCGATCCTGCACCGTCCTCTGCTCGGTTACGGATTTTCCGCGTTTTGGCGCGGTGCGCAAGCACCTTCCTGGGACGTCGTCGTAGCCCTGCGCTTCGTGCTCTTTCACGCGCACAACGGCTTTCTCGAAATCTGGCTCGAGCTCGGTGCCGGCGGGCTGGCCCTTTTCGCAATCAGCTTTCTGCGCGGCGCGTGTCTGCTCTGGCCCGAGCTCCGCGCCGGCAACTACGCGCAAGCCGCCTGGCCATTTTCGACCCTGCTCTTGATCCTGCTGTACGACTTCGACGAGAACACCCTGCTCTCCTTCAACGGCCTTTTCTGGGTCCTGTACACGGCCGCGCTTGCCCGCATCGAGCTGTTGGCCGCCGAGCGACGGGCCGTGCGCAAGCTGCTCCGGTCGGCTCCGGACGCGCGCCCGGCGTTCGCCTCTCCGTGGCTCGTCGTGGGGCGCCCTCGAACCGCCCCGGCGGCTCTGGAGGCGACTCCATGGCTTTGAGCGCATTGCAGCCCGCTGCGTCCGCCGCCCGCCCCGGAGCGGGGGAGCGTTTCTACCGCCCCGAGCTCGACCTGCTGCGCCTGCTCGCCTTTCTGATGGTTTGGCTTTCTCACGCATTGCTCTCGTTTGCCGGTCTGCTGCCGGCGAGTGTTCTCCGCACGCTCGAAGGCGCGGGCAGCTGCGGCGTTCCCGTTTTCTTTTTTCTTTCCGCGTATCTCATCACGGAGCTGCTCCGGCGCGAGCGGGCGCTCACCGGCCGGATTCACCTCGGCTCCTTTTACATGCGGCGCATCCTGCGCATCTGGCCCTTGTACTTTGGCGTGCTCGCCGCCTACGGGCTGCTGGGCCTGCGCTTTCACGGGTTCCGCATCGAGCCGGGACGCCTCGCCGCTTCCGCCCTCCTCGCGGGCAACTGGTACATCGCGCTCCATCCAGCCATCACCACGCCCATGCGTTCTCTGTGGAGTATTTCGGTCGAGGAGCAGTGGTACGTGCTTTGGCCGTTGCTGCGCCGTACCTTCCCGACCCGCGCCCTGCTCGGCTTGTGCGCGGTTACGGTCGCGAGCGCCTACGGGCTGCTTCTCGGTTTGGCGCGTTTCGGCGACCAATCCACGCTTCACGTTCTTGCGTGGGTCAACAGCGGCGTGCAGTTCCAGTTTCTCGCGCTCGGAGCGGCCGCGGCTCTTCTCCTTGAAGGCCGCACGGTTCGGATCGGGGCGACCTGGCGGCTCGCGCAGGCGGCTTTCGCGGCGTCCGCTTTCTTCGCGGCAAGTGGGCTGGCTCACATGAAAGACGGCGCGGCGCCCCATTCCGCTTCTTCCCTCTGCGCGGGTTACGCGCTGGTGGCCTTCGGCACGGTCGCACTCTTCTTTTCGGCTCTGGGCCTCGCGCCGCGCCGCTGCCCGCGACCTTTGGTTCGCCTGGGTCAGCTTTCCTTCGGCCTGTACGTCTTCCATGAAACAGGCTTCTTTCTCGCCGGCGCCCTCGCCCGCCACGCGGGACTTTTACCAAGCCTGCCGACGCTTTTCGCCGAGAAAGCGCTCGCCCTTGCCCTCACCGTGGGCCTCGCTTTCCTGAGCTACTACGCTTGGGAGCTGCCTTTTCTGCGCCTCAAGCAACGCTGGACGCTTGTCCGCTCGCGGGAGGCCGCGTGAAACCGTCCGTGCTGATCTACCGAAGCGAGCTGCTCCCTTTGTCGGAGACTTTCATAGCCGCGCAGGCAGCTGCCCTGCGCCGCCATCAAGCCGTTTTCTGCGGCGCTCGACGGGTCGCGCCGTCGCTGCCGCTCCCCTCCCCGACCGAAGCCCCGCTGACCGCGCCGGAGCGTCTCCTTTTCCGCAAAACCGGCTACGCCCCAAGGCTAGTTTCCGCCGTGCGCGCGCACAGGCCGGCGCTTCTTCACGCGCATTTCGCCCTCGACGGAGCTGAAGCGCTCCCCCTCGCCGAACGCCTCGGCCTGCCCCTGCTAGTCACCCTGCACGGCTACGATGTGATGGCCGGCGACCAAGCCCACCGCAAGCACCCGCGCGGCAGGCTGTTCCTGGAGCGGCGGCAGCGGCTATGGCGCGAAGCCAAAGTGTTCCTGTGCGTGTCCGATGCGATCCGCCGCCGCGCCCTCCAGTCCGGCTACCCGGCAAACAAGCTCCGCACCCTGCCCATCGGCATCGATGTCCAGGCACTCGCGAAGACACCCGCGCTCCCCGCCACGCGGGAGATCCTCTTCGTGGGCCGGCTCGTCCCGAAGAAGGGCTGCCACACCCTTCTTCGCGCGGTCGCGATTCTCCAGCGAACGCTGCCCGAGGCGCGCCTGATCGTCGCGGGCGATGGGCCCGAGCGCGCCGCGTTGAGCGCCTACGCCGCCCTCCAAACCCGCGGAACCACTTTCCTCGGCGCGCAAACTTCGGCGCAGGTCCGTGCCCTCATGCAGTCGGCGCGCTGCCTGGCCGCGCCCTCGCTCACCGCGCCCGACGGCGATGCCGAGGGCATGCCCACCGTATTGTGCGAGGCCCTTGCGCTGGGCTTGCCGGTCGCGAGCACCTTCCACTCCGGGATCCCCGAGCTCATCCGCGACGGCGAGCACGGCCTGCTTTCCCCCGAGGACGACGCGGAAGCGCTCGCCCGCAACCTCCTGCTGCTTTGCACGGACGATCGGATGGCGCACTCTCTGCGTGAGGCGGGCCGTGCGCGCGTCGAAACCGCGTTCTCGCTCGCAACGCAAACCGCCCGGCTCGAGGACGCGTACGAGGAAGCCGCGGAAAGCCGGTGCCCGGTCGTGCCGGCCCCGCTCAGGCAAGCCGCGCCCCTGGCCGCGCGCGCGCAAACAGAGCAGCCCACCCGCGAACGCCTATGGAAGCAGGCACTCTGGCTGTTCTCCGGCAATGGCCTGGCTCTCGTTTTCCAGGCTGTGTACTTTCTTCTGATCGGACGTATCCTGGGCGCGGCCGAGTACGGCGCGTTCGTCGGCGCGGCTGCGTTGGTGGGGGTACTGGCTCAGTTTTCCTCGCTGGGCATGGAGATGGTCCTGCTGCGCTCGGTCGCACGCGACCGATCCACGTTTCCGGCGATCTGGGGCCGGGCTCTGCTCGTCTCCGGTCTGGGTTTCCTGCTGCTGCTGCCCTCGCTCTTCCTGTATGGGCATTTCCTGCTTCCGCCAGCCCTGCAGGTGCTGCTGCCGTTTCTCGCCGTTTCCGACGCACTCTTCGGCAAGCTGACCCAGCTCGGCAGCCGGGCCTTGCAGGGCGCGGGGCACACGCGTTGGAGCGCCCGTCTGCTCGCTCTCACCAACGCTGTCCGCACGGTTGCCGCGGCCCTGCTGCTGGTTCGAGTCAATCATGCTGCGCACGCCACCGTGCTCCAGTGGGCGCACCTTTACTGCGCGGCGTCATGTGTGGTCGCGGTCACGGCTGCGTCGGTCGTGACGGCAAAGCTCGGGCTACCGCGCTGGAGCCCGTTGCGGCGCGCGGACCTGCTCGAAGGGCTTTCGTTCTCCTTTTCGAGCTCCGCCATCACCGTTTACAACGACATCGACAAGTCCATGCTGCTTTCGGCGGGGCTTGCCGTCCAGGCCGGCATCTATGGGGCTGCCTACCGGGTGGTCGATGTGCTGTCGACGCCGATCGTCAGCTTGTTTGCCGCAGCCTCGCCTCGTTTGTTCCAGGAGGGGGCCCAGGGCGGCCCTCCGCGCGCCGCGCAGGGGGCCCGGTCGCTCCTGCGCTGGACGGTTCCGTTCGGCCTTCTGGCCGCGCCGTTGCTGTTTTTCGCCGCGCCGCTGCTGCCCATGGTCTTCGGGCCCTCTTTTGCGCGCTCGACCGAAGCACTCCGCTTCCTATGCCTGCTGCCGCTGCTGCGCGGGCTGCACTATGCCTGGGGAACCGCCATTACCGCGTCCGCCAGCCAATGGTGGCGCACCGGCGCGCAGGCCGGAGTGGCGGTCGCGAATGTCCTGCTCAACCTCGTCCTGATTCCACGCTGGGGTTGGCGCGGGGCAGCCGCGGCCAGCCTGCTCAGCGACGGGGCGCTTGCGCTGGCCAGCTTTGCGATCCTGCACGTTCTCGTCGCGCGCGCCGCCCGGCGCCCGAACCGCCCGGCGGCCGCGCCCGGCCGCCGGGGGCCGATGCCGGGGGGTGGGCGATCCTGCCCGTGCTCGGCGCGCGCGCCGCCCGGACCCCCAACGCCCCGGCGGCCGCGCCCGGCAGCCGGCTGACTATGCCGGCTCGCGGTTGAGAAGCGATCGAAGCAGGGTTCCCGGTGCTGTGAAGCGCGGAGAGTATATCGAGGGAACAATTCGCGCCGGAAAAGCCACGTCCACGGCAGCCGCTCAGGCGCGCGCGGCTGCTTCGTACACCGGGCTCAGCTCGCGCAAGCGCGCCACGGCCGCCGGCACGAGCTCGAGCGCGCGGTCTACCTCGTCTTCGGTCGTCATCCGGCTCAGCGAAAAGCGCAGGCTCGCCCGCGCCCGGTGCGCGCTGAGCCCCATCGCGGTAAGTACGTGCGAGGGCTCGGTCGCGCCCGAGGCACAGGCCGAACCGCCCGAAAGCGCCAGGCCCTTCAGGTCGAGCGCGATTACCAGCGCTTCGCCTTCCAGGTGATCGAACCAGAGATTGGCCGTGTTCGGCAGACGCGAGCCGGGGGCCGTCGGCCCGTTCACGCCGCACTCGTCCACGCTCGCGAGCAGCCCGGCTTCCAGGCGATCCCGCAGGGCCGCGATGCGCTCAGCAGTCCCGTCCGCGACAGCCTCCACACCCCGGCGCATCGCCGCCCCCAGGCCCACGATGCCGGGCAGGTTTTCCGTTCCGGCGCGCCGCTGCCGTTCGTGCGCACCGCCGTAGAACAAGGGCTGCAACTGTACGCCGCGCCGGACCCACAAAGCGCCTACGCCCTGCGGTCCGTGCAGCTTGTGCCCGGACAGGCTCAGCAGCTGCACGCCGAGCGCCTTCGGTGCGAGAGGCAGCTTGCCGGCCGCCTGCACCGCATCCGTGTGCACGAGGATGCCGGCCTCGGCGGCGATGCGCCCGATCGCCTCGACCGGCTGCAGCGCGCCGGTCTCGTTGTTGGCCAGCATCACGCTGATTAGGCGCGTTTCCGGACGCAGCGCCCGGCGGACATCGTCCGGGTCGACCACGCCCTCGCCGTTGACCGGCAGGTAGGTGACTTCGGCCCCGCGCGCCGCCAGGGCTTCGGCCGCGTGCAGCACCGCATGGTGCTCGATCGCTGTCGTGATCAGGTGCGCCGGCTTGCCCTCGTCCAGCGCCTTGCCTATGACTCCGAACAGCGCCAGGTTGTCGCTTTCCGTCGCGCCGCTGGTGAAGACGATCTCCGCGGCGCGAACGCCGAGCGCCTCCGCGACCTGCTCGCGCGCCGTTTCCACCGCCATGCGCGCTTGCTGCCCGTAGTGGTGGATCGAGGACGCGTTGCCGAACGCGCCGGTCAACCACGGGTGCATCGCTTCGAACACCTCGGGATCGAGGGGCGTGGTCGCGTTCGCGTCCATGTAAATGCGTTGCATCGCTTCTTCAAGCTTACGCCCGGCGTCTGCTAGTCTGGGGCCGCTCGTTTTCAGGAGAAACCATGCGATTTCGTCCCGCTCTGCACCTTTTCGCCGTACTCGCGGCTTCGGCCCTGCCCGGCGCGGCCGCCGATACAAAACCGGGCCAGGCCGTTGCCCCGGCTGAAATCTTCAATGGCATGCTCGCGAGCGAGGAGCGGGAGTTCGTCGGCGCGGCCGAGGCGATGCCGGCGGACAAGTTCAACTTCGCTCCGCCCGCAAGCGCCGGCCAATTTGACGGCGTGCGCACGTTTTCGGCAGAGATCAAGCACGTAATTGAGGGTAACTACGCGATCTTTCGCGCCTTCAACCTGCCCGGCGCGAAAAGCCGCGACGAAATCGAGAAGCTGTCCGGCCGCGATCAAATCCTCGCCGCGCTCAAGGAGTCTTTCACGTACGCCCATGCGGCGATTGCGACCATCACGCCGCAAAATGCATTCGTCGCGCTGGATGCCAAGGGCAACACCCGAGCCGGCAACGCCGCCGAGGGAGTGGCGCACCCCCAGGACCACTACGGGCAGATGGTGGAGTACCTGCGCATGAACGGGATCGTGCCGCCGGCGAGCCGGAAATAACCGCGAAAGGGTGGAGGGCTTGCTGCCTGCACCTTCACCCCCTGGGCTCTCCTGGGGGTCGGAGCGACGAAGGATCTGCTTTCCCGCGCGGTGCGGGAAAGCAGATCCTTCGCTGCGCTCAGGATGACCCTGTATGTGCTGCCGGGCTGACTTCGCAGACCCTCTCAGGACCCCCGCACCGCACCCGGCAATCTCGGTTCAGCGCTGCTCGACCGGAACATACGGTGCCGGGTACTCCGGCCCCGTATAGTCCGCGCGAGGGCGAATCAGACGGTTGTCCGCCAGCTGCTCAAGCACGTGCGCCGCCCAGCCGGCGACCCGGCTCACCGCGAAGATCGGCGTGAACAGGTCCAGCGAAATGCCGAGCGTGGTGTAGGTCGAGGCCGAGTAGAAGTCCACGTTCGCGTTCAGCTTTTTCTCGTTCTTGATGAACAGCTCGATCGCGCGCGACATTTCGAACCACTTGGGATTGCCGTCGGCCCGACCCAGCTGCTCCGACATGCGCCGCAGATGCGTCGCGCGCGGGTCCTCGGTGGTGTACACGCGGTGGCCGAATCCGGAGACTTTCTTTTTCTCGGCAAGCATGCCGCGCACGTGCTCGACCGGGTCCGCGCCGGCTTTGTCGATCGCGAAAAGCATGTGCATGACCTCTTCGTTCGCGCCGCCGTGCAGGGGTCCCTTGAGCGCGCCGATCGCGCCGGTGATGGCCGAGTGCATGTCAGCCAGCGTCGCCGCGATGACCCGCGCGGCAAAGGTCGAGGCGTTCAGTTCGTGGTCCGCGTGCAGAACCAGGGCCACATCCATGGTCCTGGTCGCCGTCTCGGACGGCTTTTCGCCGCGCAGCATCCACAAAAAGTTGCCCGCGTGGGTCAGGGACTTGTCCGCCGGGACAGGCTCCTTGCCATTGCGGATACGGTCCCAGGCCGCCACGATCATCGGCACCTGCGCGGTCAGCGCGAAAGCCTTGCGCAAGTTGCTCGCCGCGTCCACCGCTTTCTCTTTCGGGTCGTAGGCGGAAAGCGCCGAAACCGCGGTGCGCAGCACCTCCATCGGCGTCGCCGTTTTCGGGAAGGCTTGCATCATCGCGACGACCGGCGCGGGCAGCTCGCGCGCCTCGGCCAGCTCGCGTGAAAACGACTCGAGTTCGCCGGCGCTCGGCAGCTTGCCGTGCCACAGAAGGTAGGTGGTTTCCTCGAAGGTGGACCGCTCCGCGAGTTCATGGATGTCGATGCCGCGGTAGCCGAGCTCCCCCGCATCGCCCTTGATCCAGCAAATCTGAGACTCGCCCGCGATCACGTCCGCCAGGCCCTTCGCCGCTGCCGCTGTCGCCATCCTCACCCCTCGCCCGCCGGTCGCGAGCCGCATCGATTTTCTGCAAGCTCTACGTTATAGCCCAGCGCGGAAACGCTTGTCACGGCGCGATGATTTTGTTCGGCGGCGATTCCCAAATCGGGACAACGGTCCATTGCAGGCCAAACCTCTACGGCGCGGACGCGAGCCGCTGGGGCCGGAAGGCGTCGAGCGGCACGGGCAGCGGCTCGCCGCGCAACAGGCAGCGGAGCGCCCGCGCCGTTCCCGGTGCCAGCAGGATGCCGTTGCGGAAGTGCCCCGCCGCGACCCACAAACCCGGCCCCAGCGCGCCGATTGCCGGCAGGGAATCGGCGCTGCCCGGACGGAGCCCCGTCCAGCGCGCGGTGATGCGCCCCTCGAGGATCGGCGGCCACAGCTCCCCGGCCGCCCGCCACAGGCGGTCGCCCGCATCCTCGTCCACCGCGCGATCGAAGCCCGCATCTTCCACCGTCGCCCCCACCGCGACGCGGCCGTCCCCGCGCGGCACCAGGTACAGCTCCGGGGTGCGCACTACCGCGGGCAGCGCGGGCCCTTCGAGCGTCACCTCGATCATCTGCCCTTTGCGCGGGACCACCGGCACACGCGAGCCGCCCGGCAAGCTCACCAGCCCCGTCCACGCACCGCCCGTCAGCACGATGTGCTCCGCCTCGACCCGCGCGCCGCTTTCCAGCTCAAATCCTCCCGCCAGTCCGGCGACAGCGGCGCCCTCTTGCAGCTCGACGCCCGCCGCCCGCGCCGCCCGGGGCAGGGCCGCGCACAGGTCGCGCGGGTCCAGGCTCCCTTCTTCAAGCTCCGCGAAACCGTACCGATCCGTCCGCAAGCCGGGCAGCGCCGTCCGGCCCTCGCCGCCCAGAGTGCCCTGGAGCGTGCGCGCCGTCCGCAAAGGGACGTGCAGGCCGCTCAGCCGCTCGACCCGTTGCAGAAACGACGGATACAGGGTCCGGCTCCAGCGTGCGAAGGCTCGCAGCGCCGGAGGGTTTTCCGGATCCTCGACCGCCAGCATTCCGGCCGCGGCCCAGGAAGCCTCCTCCATCGACCGGCCCCGTTCCAGTACGGTCACCGCGAAGCCCGCCTCGGCTAGATCCAACGCGGCCGCCAGCCCCACGATCCCCGCGCCGACGACCGCAACGCGCCCGCTCACCGGTTCAGCCGGATCTCACGCAGGGCCAGGTCCCTTTGCCATTGGAACGCGATGTTGACGGAAAACTCCCGGCGCGTGTCCCAAACCTTCTGCGTGACCGGGAAGGCGAACAAGGCCAGCCCGCGCGCGCTCGCTTCCGGCCTCAGAGTCAGCTCGCGGGGCAGCAGAGCGCCCTCCACCTGCCGCGGCTTCGGCAGCGCGCGCACCTTGGCGACGTCCGACGGGCTCGCCGCGTAGGCATACTTTTCTTCCCCGGTCGGCAGGGTCAGGGTGGCGCGCTGGCCGGTTTCGTACAGGGGCACGTCGCGGGTCAGGTTGGTCATGTCCATCGCGACCCACACGTACACCTCGTCGAAGCTCTGCACGCCGCCCCCCGTGCCGCCGTCGCCCGGGGTGCCGGCCTGGCGGAACTCGGAGTGGAACGGCACCGCGGTGATCGCGGTGATCTTGCCGTCGGCCACACGCGGCTTCTGCACGAAAAAGACCCAGGCCCAGATCGCGAAAAACATGAAGCAGGTCGCGGCGATCAGCGCGAAAGTCCGGCGGCTGCGGCCTTGGTCATAGGGTGCGACAACAGGGTGCATTGGGATTCCTCTCAGCTGGGGCGGGGCCGCAGCCCCGCCATGAAGGCGTCGTAGGGCCGCGTGTTCAGCACATCCTCGGCGCGCAGCCCGGCCCGGCGCAGCTGCCGGATGCCGTAGCCGAGCTTGCCAAGGTTGGTCGCGGCGTGCGCGTCCGTGTCGATGACGATCCGGCAGCCGAGCTCGCGCGCCAGCCGCAGGTGATTGTCGGAGAGGTCCAGCCGCTCGGAAGCCGCGTTGTGCTCGACCGCGCAGCCCACCTCCGCCGCGCGCCGCAGCACGGCGGTCACGTCGAAGCGCATCGGCTCGCGCTTCAGCAGCTGCCGCCCGGTCAGGTGGCCCATCACGCGGACGTAGGGGTTCTCGACCGCGCGCAAAAGCCGCGCCGTCAGCTCGTCAGACTCCTGGTTGAAGTAGGAGTGGGTGCTCGCGACCACCATGTCCAGCCGCGCCAGGGTCTCGTCCGCCAGGTCCAGCGAGCCGTCGGCCAGGATGTCGACCTCGATGCCCGCGAGCACGTGAATCCGGCCCTCCATGGCTGCGTCCACCTCGCGGACGCGCGCCGCGTGGGCCAGCGCCCGCTCGTCGTTCAATCCGTTGGTCATGGCCAGGTTCTTCGAGTGGTCGGTGATCGCGATGTAGGCGTAGCCGAGCGCGAGGGCGGCTTCGGCCATCTCGCGGATGGTGTTTTTGCCGTCGGTCGCGTCGGTGTGCATGTGCAGGTCACCGCGGATGTCGCCAAGCTCGATCAGCTTCGGCAAAGTGCCCGCCTCGGCCAGCTCCAGCTCGCCCATGTTTTCGCGCAGCTCCGGCGGGATCCACGCGAGGCCGAGCGCCGCATAGATCTCTTCCTCGCTCGCCCCGGCGACGAACGCGCCGTCCTCGACCCGGGCCAGCGCGTACTCGCTCAGCGTGTAGCCCCGGCGCAGGGCGCGCTGCCGGACGGAAACATTGTGCGTCTTGGACCCGGTAAAGTATTGGAGCGCCGCGCCGAACGAGCCCTCCGGCAGCAGGCGCACGTCCACCTGCAAGCCCGATCGCATGCGGAAGGAAACCTTGTTCGCGCCCTTGGCCAAGATGGTCCCGGCAAGCGGCCAGGCGGCGGTGTGCTCGACCGCCGGAGCGACTTTGTCCTCGGCGCAAGCCGGGCCCGTCGCCAGGATGTCGAGGTCGCCCACGGTTTCGCGCCCGCGCCGCAGGGAGCCGGCCGGCACCACCCGGTTGATGCCGGGAAACTCCCGCAGGTACGCGATGAGCTGCTCCGCCGTTTTCTCGGCCGTGCTGATGAGGAAGCGGCCGGAGTTGCGCTTGTAGTCCGCGATGCCGGCCTTGAGCTTGTCGAGCGCCTTCTGCCCGAACCGCGGCAGGGTCGCCGCCCGGCCGTCCTCCAGAGCAGCCTCCAGCTCTTCCACAGACCCGACCTGGAGCGCGTCCCAGAACAGCGCGACGGATTTCGGGCCCATGCCGGGCAGCTTCAGCAGCTCCAGCATGGAAGGCTTGTAGCGCAGCAGCAGCTCTTCCCGCAAGGGGAACGTGCCGGCTTTCTCGATCTCCTGGATGTTGCCGGCCATGCCCTTGCCGATGCCGGGGATGGCGAGCAGCTTTTTCGGCTCGGCGGCGAGCGTGCTCAGCTGCACGGTGCTCGCCTCCACCGCCTCCGCCGCGCGGCGGTACGAGCGGATGCGGAACGGGTCGGCCGCGGAAATCTCGAGCAGGTCGGCCGTTTCCCCGAGCATCGCGGCGATCAGTCGGTTTTCCATCCTGCTTCTATTGAAACAGACCGGCCGCCCGCCGCGCTGCGCTCTGCTTCAAGCCACCTCGCGGGACCGTACGACCTGGTCCGCCTGCGGCCCCTTTTGCCCCTGGATCACGTCGAACTCCACTTCGTCGCCCTCTTTCAGGCTCTTGTAGCCTTCAATCTGGATCGCCGAGTAGTGCACGAACACGTCCGGCCCGTCGTCGCGGCCGATGAACCCGAACCCTTTTGCGTTGTTGAACCACTTGACTTTGCCTTTGAAGTGTCCCACCGGCGCCTCTTCCTGTCTTGCGCGGATTGCGGCCCTGCTCCGGGCCGGGAGCCATTACCGGCTCCAGTACCCTTACAGACGTAAGAGGCTGGACTTTCGTTACAAATCCGTGACCCGCCGCAGCGCTTCCGGTTTGGACGGCGCTCACCCGTTTTCGCTGCGGGCCTTCCCTTTCTTTTTCCTGTCCGCTCGCAAGCGCAGGTATGCGGCCACGCCGATCAGCGTTTTCCCGTCCAGGATTTCGCCCCGGGCGATCAACGCCTCGACCTGCGACAGGGACAGATGGTAGATTTCGAGCGTTTCGTCCGGCTCCGGGCGGGCCACGCCGCCGGTCAGTTCCTCGGCCAGGTACACCTGCATCCACTCGCCCAGGAACCCGGGGCTGGCGTAGTAGCGCGCCAGCTCGGTCCACAGCGCCGCTTCGTAGCCGGTCTCCTCGGCCAGCTCCCGCTTGGCCCCGGCCAGGCGCTCCTCGCCCGGCTCGATCTTGCCCGCCGGCAGCTCCCACAGGTATTGCCCGGCGGCGTGGCGGTACTGGCGCTCCAGGATCAACAAAGGATCCTTCCGGCCGCGCTTGCCGCTCGCGTCCACCGCCAGGATCACCACCGACCCGTTGTGTCGCACGATGTCCTTCTGCGCGACATGCCCGTTCGGCTCCCGGACCTCCTCCTTGACCACCTTGAACAGCCGCCCCTCGTAGACGACCTCCGAGCTGAGCACCTCGGCCTTGCCTTCCGGCCGCAGAACGGGCGCGGACGCTGCTTTCCCCTTTTTCGCCATGAACGCTCCTTCCGCCCGGTTGGATGGCGAACCGGGCACCCCTGCCCGTGAGAAACTGCAAGGGAATGGAGACCAGCGCCGTGCCCGGAGCCTGTTACCCCCCGTCGGCCGTTCCGGGCGCGTCGCGGCTGTTCCTCGACTACGCGGACGGCAAGGCCTCCTCCTTTTACCCGGTCGCGCCCGCAGGCGAGGGCTGGATGCATTTCGGCGCGCCCGCGCCCGCGCCACCTGCCCTCGCCGGCCTGCTGGACGCGCAAAACTCTGCCTGCCATGCCGGGGCCGCCGCCCACGCCAACATCGCGAAGCTGCGCGCGGGCGCGCGGGCCGTTGTCACCGGCCAGCAGGTGGGCCTGTTCGGCGGCCCGCTGTACACGCTGATGAAGGCCGCCTCCGCCGTGCGCCTGGCGCAGTTGGCCTCCACGCGCACCGGTGTGGCGCACGTCCCCGTCTTCTGGCTCGCGAGCGAGGACCACGACTTCGCCGAAGTCGACCATGTCGCCCTGCGCGGGCACGACGGCGCTTTGCACAGGATTCAGCTTGAGGACCACGCCGCCGCGGCCTCGCGCGCGCCGGTGGGCAGCCTGCGCCTGGGCCCGACGGTCACGCGCGCGCTCGACGCGGCTGCCGCGGTTCTCGGCCCCGCCGGTCCGCAAGCGGAGCTGCTGCACCGATGTTACCGGCCGGAGAGCACCTTCGCGGGGGCGTTCGCCCAGTGGCTGGCCGGCACCTTTCGCGATTACGGCTTGATCGTCTTCGACGCCGCCGGACGCGCCGCGCACGCGATGGGCAGGGAAGTGCTCCGAGCGGCTGTCGAGCGGGCCCCGGAGCTCGAAGCGGCGCTGCTGGAACGAGGGGCGCTTCTGGAGGGCGCGGGCTACCACCGGCAGGTGCTGGTCAAGTCCGGCATGAGCCTCCTGTTCCTGCTGAGCGGCGGGGCCGAAAACGAGCCGCACACCCGCGAGGCCCTGCGGCTCAAACCCGACGGCAGTTGGACCGCCGGCCGGGCCACTCTGAGCGCGGGCGACCTGCTCGGCATCCTCGACACCGAGCCCGAGCGCCTGAGCCCCAACGCGCTGCTCCGCCCCGTCTTCCAGGACGCGATCCTGCCCACGGCCGCCTACATCGGCGGCCCGGCGGAGGTCGCCTATTTCGCCCAGACCGCGGTGCTGCACCGGCTCATTCTCGCCCGCGGTACGCCCGTACTGCCGCGCCTGAGCGCCACCCTGCTCGAAGCCCGCGACGCGCGGACGATGGAGCACGACGGCATCGACCTGCCCGAAATCTTCCGCTTGCCGCTCGAGGAGATAACCCAGCGGATCGGCGCGCGCTCCATGCCGGTCGAGGGCAAGCGCAAGCTGCACACGGCCGGGCAAGCGCTCACCGGCGAGCTCGAAACTGTCACTGCCTACATGCGCGCGCTCGACCCGGCGCTCGGGCGGTCCGCCGAGGTCGCCGCGAGCAAGATGCTGCACCAGATGAACCGCCTGCGCCGCCTCGCCGCGCGCCGCGAACTCGAGCGCGACACGGGCATCCGCAAGCGCGTGGCCGCCTTGTACGCTTCCGTGTACCCGGACGGGCATTTGCAGGAGCGGGCGGAAGGGGCCGCTTCCGCGCTGGCCCGCCACGGCAGCCTGCTGGTACGGGCGCTGGTCGAAGCCGCCGGCGACCCCTGCCCCGGCCACAAGCCCATCCTTTTCTAACGAGGGAATCCCATGCCCGCCAAACGCGCCGAAACTTTCGAAGTGGCCTGCCCGGAGTGCGGCGGCCTCCTGCGCATCGACCCCGCGACCCGAGCGGTCGTCGCCCATACACCGCCCCCGCGCAAGCGTACCTTCGAGGACTTCGACACCGCGGCCCGCGCCATGCGCGAGGGCGAGGGCCGCAAGGAGTCGCTGTTCCGCCAGGCTGTCGAGGAAGAGAAGAACAAGGACGACGTGATGGCGAAGCGCTTTGCCGAGGCTGTCCGTAAGGCCAAGGAATTGCCTGCGGGCGAGCGGCCCCTGCGCGAGTTCGACCTCGACTAGAAGCGGGGCAGTGCTTTTTGCCCCGGTCGGCATCCCATCTACTTCCAGCAAGGAGCAGGAGCTATGGATTTGTCGCGATTTACGTCGGAAACCGGATCGAAGCCCTTAGAAACCGTGGAAGACATTCACTGGTCGCACCAGGTCGCGGCCATCGCGTTGGTGGCGGGCGCGGTGCTGCTGGTGTGCGGCAAGCGGCGCCAGGCGCTGGCGATCGCCGCCGCCGGTGCCGCGGGCACGCTGCTCGAGCGGCCGCAGGCAGCGCACGAGCTGTGGACCGCCTTGCCGGGCCACATCCGCACCGGGCAGGACTTCCTGGTGCGCGCCGAAGGCTTCATCGAGCGGCTGGGCGAGCAGGCCGCCAAGCTGCGCGAGGTGCTGGCCAAGCAGGGACACCTGTAGGGTTCAGTCGGGAAACGGCGCGATGCCGAGCTGCTTCTGGGCCGCCGGGCTGATCCGGTCCGGCGTCCAGGCCGGCTCCCACACCAGGTCCACCGTGGACTCGCTGATCTCCCGGATACCGGCAAGGCGGTTGCGCACCTGCTCCACGATCATGGGGTGCAGGGTGCAGGCCTTTGTCGTCATCGTCATCTCGACCGCGACCTTCTGCCGCGGCAGCATCCCGGGCGCGTCAGGGTCCGGCTCCACCTTCACCCCGTACACCAGGCCCAGGTCGACGATGTTGACCGGCAGCTCCGGGTCGAACACATCGCGCAGCGCGTTCGTTACGTCTTCTTCCGTCAGCGGCATGGCTCTATCTTAGGGCAGTTTCCGAAGTACCCGCGTCCTCTCCGAAGAATGCGCCTTGCGGCTTTCTTGACGGAAAAACCGCGTCCGGAGTGTCTCTTCGGCCTAGACCGGCTCGGAACTGCCTCAGTGGGTGCGCTCGACCAGGTACGCGGCCAGCGCTTTCAGCCCGTCCGCGCGCCCGCCGAACTCTTCCAGTTCCGCAAACGCCTCGGCGATGAGCCGGTCCGCGTCCCGGCGCGACTGCTCGACCCCGTGCACCGCGGGCCAGGTCGCTTTCTCGCTCGCCTGGTCCTTGCCGGCCGTTTTACCCAGTTGTTCCGAGCTTTGCGTCATGTCGAGCACGTCGTCCACGATCTGGAACGCGAGCCCCGCCTTGCGGCCGAAGCCGGTCAGGCGCGAGGCTTGCCGCTCGTCCGCGCCCGCGAACAAGCCCCCGGACGTCACGCTGACGCGAATCAGCGCGCCGGTTTTGGCCCGGTGGATCGCCTCGACCGAGGCAGCGGTGGGCCGTACGTTTTCGCCTTCGATGTCGAGCACCTGCCCGCCGATCATGCCTTCCTCGGTCCCGGTCGCCTCCGCCACGAGCCCAATGACCGCCGCTCGCGGCTCGCACGGGCAGCGCAGGCGGGCCAGCGTCTGGTAGGCGTGCGATTGGAGCGCGTCGCCCGTAAGGATGGCGATGGCCTCGCCGAAAACCTTGTGGCAGGTCGGCTTGCCGCGCCGGAGGTCGTCATTGTCGAGCGCGGGCAGGTCGTCGTGGATCAGCGAGTAGGTGTGGAGCATCTCGATGGCAGCGCCCAGCTCGTCCACGCCCGCGGGCAGCTCGCCCGCGACCGCGCGCGCGGCTTCCATGGCCAGGGCGGGCCGCAAACGCTTGCCCCCGGCGAACACGGTGTAGCGCATGGCGGCGTGGATCGAGCCGGGGACCGCATGGGCGGGGGGCAGCAGCCGGTCCAGCGCCCGGTCGGTCGCCTCGGCGGCCGCCCGCAGCATGGCTTGGACGTCGATGGCCAAAGCATGGGTCGTCATTTCCGTCCCATCATACCCGGCCTGTTCCATCGATTCAGCAAGCTGAGCAGCGCAAGGCCGAGAAGGGTGAGCGCGCGCCCGGCCCGGACGTCGTTGCCGTCCCGCCACGCGGCGGTGACCGTGCTCCAGCGGCCGCCGGGCAGCGCGACGGTCACGAGGCCGTCCTCACGAAGGAGGCAGCGCGCACCGCAGGGCTCGCCGTCGACCCGAACGGCCCAGCCGGGGTAACGCTCCCAGCGCAGAACGGCGAAAGCCGCGCGGTCCGGGCGGGCGCGCAGGGCAAAGCCGTGGAGGTCCCATTGGGCGATCTCCACCGGCCCAGGGACGCCGCGCGCGGGCTTCCACGGCGGGTTCGCGTCCCGGGCGTCGTCGCCCTCGTCCGCGGAAGCGGAGGCGAGCAGTCGCACGGGGGGCAGCCCTTGCTGGATTTCGCCGTTGTCGCTGCCCGCGGCCGCGTATTCGTCGGTCCCGGCGAAGCCGGCATCGCTGTCCGCGATGAGCAGGTGGGCAGCCACCGTGTCTTCCTCGTCGCAAGGCTGGAAGCGGGTCAGCCCGGCCCAGGCGGCCATCCCCGCCGCGAAGACCAGGCCGGCGGCGACGGCTGTTCGCGCAAGCGAGCGCCGGGCGAAGCGGGCAGGCAAAGCCAACCCAGCCAGCAGCGCCGCCGCCGCGCTCGCCGGCAGCAGCAAGCGCCAGGGGAACTGCAGAAAGCGCAGCTCCGGCAGATGCTCCCACGCGGGCGCGCTGAGCGGCAGCTGCAGCAGCACCACCAGCGCGAGCAGGGAAGCGAGAAACAGCACCGCCTTCGCGTCGAAAGCCTCCTCCAGCCGCCACACCGGATCGCGCGGACGACGCCGGCCCAGCCACACCGCGGCCGCGAGAAGGCCCGCGCCCAAGGTCGCGACCGCGATCCACGAAGCGGTCCGGAGGACCTGATCGTGGAACGCCTCGCCCGTGTGCCCGAACAGGAAGCTGTCCCGGACGCGCATGCCCGGCCCGACCGCGCGGTCGATCGCGACGAAGCGCCGTTCGTAGGACGCGGGCAGGAGGTAGTCCGCGGCGAGCAGCCCGCCGAGGGCCAGGGCCGCGCCGTGGCGGAGCAGGACCCGGCGCGTCGACGCGAACCAGAATGCCGCGCTGAACAGGACGAGGTAGCTCCCCATGACCCCGGCCGGCGCGTTTGAGTACCACAGCGCCGCCAGCAGCAGCGCCGTGCGCCCCACCGGCAAGGGCCGCAGGAGTAGCGCACGCAGCAGCAGGGGCATCCACACGGCGGCGAGCAACTCGCCATAGGCGGTGCGCTCGTAGGCGGTAAACAGCAGATACGGCGCGGCCCCGTACAGCGCGGCGGCCACAGTGGCCTGGGCGCGCGGACGCCACGGGCGCACCGCCGCGTACGTGGCCCCGGCCGCGCCGCCGGCGCACACGGCCGTGTAGGCGGCGGGCACCCAGCTCCACGGCAGCACCGACCCTAGAAAAGCACCCAGCAGCCACGAGAGCGGCGGATAGAACTGGAAGCGCGCCTCGCCCGCGCCCCAGTTGGCCGGGGCCACCCAGTGCGGCACGGCGAGCCCCGCCTGCCACGTGTGCCGCACCGCCAGCCAGCTCTGCATATGGAAGCCGAAGTCGTGCCCGCAGGAGGGCGAGGCCCGCCAGAGCAGGGGCGCAACCACGAGCAACGCGACAAGCAAGGCGACAGGCACGGGTCAGGGAACCAGCCTGAGCGTGTGCCGGGCCGCCGCCGCGACGGCCGCCGGGCTGAAGGGCAGCGGGAAGGTGGTGCCGCCGTACCAGCTCGCCCATTGGTCGCGGAAGTACGGGCTCGCCGGGTCGCCGGACTCGCCCATGACGATGTTCTCGGTCGAGCGGTCCCAGTCGCCCGGCACGGCCGTGAACCGCTGCGAGGGGCCCAGGTCGCCCGTGACCTGCTTGACCGTCGCCGGCGCGCCGGACTGCGGCAGGGGGTCGACAGAGGCGTGCGCGCCGGGCAGCATGCGCCACAGCGGGTGCGCCATGGCGATGGTGTGCCGGTCGCCGTAGCGCAGCGCGCGCAGGTCGGTCGGCGCGTCCTTCACCGCTGTCTCCACCAGCGCGAGCAAAAACTCGTTCCAGCTCCGGTAAACGGGCGGCAGCCAGTCGGCGGGCTGCCCGGTGATGAGCTGTTCGCGCGCATAGCTGGCCTCGCCCCAGCTGTACAGCTTCCAGCCGTCGCCGATCTTCGCGCCGAGCGCGGCCGGCCAGAAAGCTTCCTCGGCCTCCGTCACGATCGCCGCCGCGGGGGAGCTGACGCGGAACACGCCGTCCCAGGAGCGCAGGATGTCGGCGGCCTCGCGGGTCCGCGCGCCCGCATGCGGTGAGCGGTCGATGGCATAGGCCAGCCGCTGCGCGATCTCCCGGTCGACCTCGGAGTACACATCGGTCTGGAGCGTGAGCATGTCCGCCGGAGCGAGGCCCTGCTTGCCCGCGAGCCACCGCCAAATCCGCTCGTTGCGGTAGGGCGCGGCCCAGTCGAGCGAGAGCGGGTACGGCCAGCCGTCCGGCGTCACGCGGCCGTTCGCCGTCGCGACGATGCCGTCCTCCGGGTCGAGCATCGACGGCATGCCGCCCTCGAAGGGGACGAAGCCGGTCCAGTCGAGCTGGGCGGACGGAAGGGCCGTCAACCCGCTCGCCCGCGTCGGCACCAGCCCTATGGCCTGGTAGCCGATGTGGCCCGCGTCGTCGGCGTAGGCGGTGTTCAGCGTCGGCCCCCACCAGGTTGAGGCCGCCGCGCGAAAGCTTGCCCAGTCGCGGGCGGAGTCGAGCGCGAACAGCGGCAGGCCGCGCGCGGCGTCTTCGTAGATAGACCAACGAAGGATGAGCGTGCGCCGCTCGCCGGGAACGAGCGGGGTGATCACCGGGCCGTGCTCGCTCCGCGCGACATCGAGGTTCACGTCGCGGCCCCCGCGCACGGCGATGCGCTCATGCGTGTGGGTCACCGGCGCGCCCGGCGGCTCGACGAGAACGTCCTGCGCGTCGCCGCCGAGCGCGGTGAAGCCCCAGGCGATGTGCTCGTTGTGGCCGACCGCGATCCACGGCAACCCGGGGATGGACAGCCCCGCGACGTGGAAGCCGGCCGCATGGAGCTCCGCCTCGTACCAAAGGTCGGGGATGGCGTGGCCCAGGTGCATGTCGTTCGCGAGCATGGGCTTGCCGTCCGCGGTATGCGCGCCGCTCACCGCCCACTCGTTCGAGCCGGGGAAGCACTCGGAGCAGGGCCGGCCGAGATCCAGCAGCCCATGCACAGGCAGCAGCCGCGTTTGCGAAGGGTCCAGCGGGATCTCCGGGACATCCTGCGGGTCCGAGATCCCCGGCCCGCTCGGGAGCGGCGGATGGTCTCTCCACGACCCTGCGGGGTACAGGTCCGCGATCAATGCAGCGTCGCCGTGGGCGCGCAGGCGTGCTTCTACTTGCTCGCGCTTCAGCTTCACCGGCCAGCGCTCGTCCAGCAATTCGTCCATCGAGAGCGCGAGGAGGATGGAGTCGACCGGCCGCCAGGGCCTGGGCTTGTAGGCCAGCAGCGTGAACTCGGCCGGGAGTTTCTGCATGCTTGCAAAGGCGTTGACCCCGCGCGCGTAGGCTTCGAGCTGCGCTCGCTGCTCGCCGTCGAGCGTCCGCTCCATGCGCGCGGCCACGTCGCGGAGCGAAAGGGTCCGCTCGCGCGTGTCGTGCGCGACCAGCGCCGGCCCTAAAACCTCCGCCGCTTCCCCCGCGGTCAGCCGGCGGGCCATGTCCATCTGCCACAGGCGGTCGCTGGCCGTGACCCAACCCTGCGCGGCGAGCAGGTCGCCCATCGTAGCGGCCTCGATGTGCGGAACGCCGTGCGCGTCACGCCGGACCGTGACGGGCGCGCTCAAGCCCGGAAGCCGCAGCGTGCCGTCCATCGGGGCGACCGTGGCCGCGAGCCGATGCCGCAGCCCCAGCACCGCCCCGAGCCCCGCGAGCGCAACGGCCAGCAGCACGACGGCCATCGCCGCAACCACGCGGGGCAGAAAGCGGCGTTTTGGGTCGCGGCTCGGCATCCCGTCGCGATTCTCTCACCCGCACCGGGGTCGCTCGCGCCACCACTATGCGATTCCCAACGCCGCGAGGGCCAAAATGGGAAAGACCAGCAAGCTGCCCTCCGGCCCGGTCGCGCCGCCGCTCCACAAGCGAGCGCCCGCGGGGTGCGCGGCGAGCAGGTGCCCTTCCACCTTCAATCCGCTGTCGGAAACGCCCCAGAAGAAGCTTTCGCCCCAGTCCCAGGCCGCGTGGAAACCGATGGCCCACCACAGCGAGCGCGTCAGCCACACGCTGAAGCAGAACAAAAGACCCACCGCGGCGGCTGAAAACAAGCCGATCGGGGTTTCGCCGGGGTTGGTCCCGTGGATCAGTCCGAAGCCGGCGGACAGCGCGACGGCTCCCCACCAGAAGCCCAGGCCGCGCGCCAGGGTCCACAGGAGGTATCCCCGCAGCAGCATCTCCTCGAAGAGGCCGGTGAGCAGGAACCCCAGCCCCCAGAACAGCCCGTAGCGCGCCGCGGCCGCGGCAGGCAAACCCGCCGGGTGCAGGACGAGCAAGCCGCACCCCCACAGGAGCCCGACCAGCGCCGAGATGGCAGCGAAACCGGCGAGGAGCCCGCCCCCGAACCGGCCGAGGCCCGCCCGGTCCCCG